>CAYWGQ010000060.1:3139-20003 GCA_964457725.1 uncultured Gammaproteobacteria bacterium | reverse complement strand
GAGCTGACCGTCGTCGACGGCTTCGACCTGACGATGCGCAAGGGCGAGTTCGTCTCGCTGATCGGGCACTCGGGCTGCGGCAAGTCGACGGTGCTGTCGATGGCGGCGGGGCTCACCCCGCTGAGCGACGGCGGCATCGTCGTCGACGGCCGCGAGGTCGATTCGCCGGGCCCGGACCGCGCGGTCGTGTTCCAGTCGCCGTCGCTGTTCCCGTGGCTGACGGCGGCAGAGAACGTCGCGCTCGGCGTTGAGCGCGTCTTCCCGCACGCGACGCGCGACGAGCGCGCGGCGATCGTCGACTACTACCTCGCGCGCGTCGGCCTGAGCGCGGACCGCAACAAGCTCGCGTCCGCGCTCTCGAACGGTATGCGCCAGCGGGTCGGGCTCGCGCGCGCGTTCGCGCTCGCGCCGAAGCTGCTCTTGCTCGACGAGCCGTTCGGCATGCTCGACTCGCTGACGCGCTGGGAGCTGCAGGAGCTGCTGATGGAGGTGTGGGCGCGCACGCAGGTGACGGCCGTCTGCGTCACGCACGACGTCGACGAGGCGATCCTGCTCGCCGACCGTGTCGTGATGATGACGAACGGCCCGCACGCGCGCGTCGGCAAGATCATGACGGTGGACCTGCCGCGGCCGCGGAGCCGCAAGGCGATGCTCGAGCACCCGGACTACTACGCCTATCGGCAGGAAGTTCTCGATTTCCTCGAGGGGCGCGGCGGCGCGTCGCACGCCGCTCGGAACGGATAGACCAGCACGGAGAGCTCGAATGGCAGGACACACCTCGAAGGTCGTTCGGCGCGCGCACGGAATCGCCGGGCTCGCGCTGCTCGCATCGGGCGCCAGCGCCGGGGCGGCCGAGACCGTCGGGCAGGCGCTCCGCGAGTCGGACCTGCTCGTCGATCTGCGGCTCAGATACGAGAACGTCGACCAGATCGGCATCGCCGAGACGGCGGACGCCGTCACTAGCCGGTTTCGGGTCGGCGTGCAGACCGCGCCGCTCCGCAACACCTCGCTGCTCGCCGAGGCCGTCTGGCTCGAGGCGCTCCGCGACGACTACGACGACACGATCAACGGGGCGGCGCAGTATCCGGTCGTCGCCGACCCGGACGATCTTCTTGCGATCAACCGCTTCGCGATCGTCAACGAGTCGCTACGCGGCACGAAGCTGACGGTCGGCCGGCAGCGCATCGTCCACGGCGACGCGCGCTTCGTCGGCAACGTCGGCTGGCGGCAGCACGAGCAGACGTTCGACGCGCTCCGCGCGGAGATCGGCTCCGGCGTGAAGCTCGACCTGACCTACGCGGCGCAGGTCAATCGCGTGTTCGGCCCGGACTCGCCGCAGGGCAAGTGGGAGGGCGACGTCGTGCTTGCGGGCGTCGGCATCCCGACGCCGGCCGGGACGCTGTCGGTCTTCGATCACTACCTCGACATCGACGGGCTGCCTGCGAGCTCGACGAACACCGTCGGCTTGCGGCTCACCGGCTCGAGGCCGCTCGGCCGGCTAGGCGCGAGCTACTCGCTCGGCATCGCGCGCCAGTCGGACGCCGCGGACAACCCGGCCGATTTCGGCGAGACGTGGTCGCTGCTCGAGGGTGGGCTCTCGTTCGGGAAGCTCGGCGTCGCGGCCGGCCTCGAGACGCTCGACGGCAACGGCACGGTCGCATTCACGACGCCGCTCGCGACACTGCATGCGTTCCAGGGCTGGGCCGACAAGTTCCTCGCGACGCCGGCCGACGGCATCGAGGATCGGTATCTCCGAGTGACGTACGCGCTGCCGAAAGGCGGGCCGTTCACGGCCGTGAGCCTGCTCGGGCTCTACCACGATTACGCAGCCGATGCGGGCGGCGACGACTACGGCGACGAGCTCGACCTGCAGGTCGTCGCCCGCACGCCGCGGCTCGTGCTGACGCTGAAGTACGCGGCCTATCGTGCCGTCGCGCTCTTCACCGATACGAACAAGCTCTGGATGTCGCTCGACTATGCGTTCTGAGATCGATTCCTTCGTCCGCGCCGGCCGCGCCGCGGCCGGCGTCCGTTCGGCCGCGGCCGCGCCGCGGCGCAGGCTCGTCGTCGTCGGCAACGGCATGGCCGGCATGCGCGCCGTCGAGGAGCTGCTGAAGCTCGCGCCGGAGCTCTACGACATCACGGTGTTCGGCGCGGAGCCTTACGGCAACTACAACCGGATCCTGCTCTCGCCCGTGCTCGCGGCGGAGAAGACGATCGCGGACATCATGCTGAACACCCGGGAGTGGTACGAGGAGAACGGGATCACGCTGCACGCCGGCCGCGAGGTCGTCCGGATCGACCGGGCGCGCCGCCGCGTCGTCACGGCCGACGGCTTCGAGGCGCCGTACGACCGGCTGCTGCTCGCGACCGGCTCGAGCCCGGTGATCCTGCCGCTGCCCGGCAACGACTTGCCCGGCGTCGTCACCTACCGCGACATCGCGGACGTCGATCGCATGATCGAGGCCGCGGCGAAGCACCGCCGCGCCGTCGTGATCGGCGGCGGTCTGCTCGGCCTCGAAGCCGCGTACGGGCTGCAGCGCCGCGGGATGGCCGTGACGGTCGTGCACCTCGGGCCGACGCTGCTCGAGCGGCAGCTCGACGAGGCCGCGGGCCGGCTGCTGCAGCGCTCGCTCGAGGCGCGGGGGCTCGAGTTCCGGATGGCGACGCAGACGGCGGCGATCTTGGGCGACGAGCGAGTGACGGCCGTCCGGTTCGCCGACGGCAGCGAGGAGCCCGCCGACCTCGTCGTGATGGCCGTCGGCATCCGGCCGAACGTCGCGCTCGCGAAGGCGAGCGGCATCGCGTGCGATCGCGGCGTGCTCGTCAGCGATACGCTCCAGACGTTCGATCCGCGGATCTATGCGGTCGGCGAGTGCGTGCAGCATCGCGGCCAGTGCTACGGGCTGGTCGCGCCGCTGTTCGAGCAGGCGAAGGTCGTCGCGAACCATCTCGCGGAGTTCGGCATCGGCTGCTATTCGGGTTCGCAGGTCTCGACGAAGCTCAAAGTCACCGGCATCGATCTGTTCTCCGCGGGCGACTTCGGCGGCGGTCCCGGCACCGAGGAGCTCGTGTTCCAGGATCCCGCGCGCGGCGTCTACAAGAAGCTCGTCGTGCAGGACAACCGCATTCGCGGCGCAGTGCTCTACGGCGACACGATGGACGGCCCGTGGTACTTCCAGCTGCTGCGCGACCGCACGTCGATCGCCGATTTCCGCGAGAACGTGCTGTTCGGCCAGGCGCACATCGGCGACTCGGGCCGCGGCGGCGTCGCCGCGGTGACCGCGCTCGCGGACAACGCCGAGATCTGCGGCTGCAACGGCGTCTGCAAGGGCGACATCGTCCGCGCGATCACGACGAAGAAGCTGTTCACGCTCGACGAGGTCCGTGCGCACACGAAAGCATCCTCCTCCTGCGGGTCGTGCACGGGCCTCGTCGAGCAACTTCTCGCCAACACGCTCGGCGGCGACTACTCGGAGACGCCGGCGAAGAAGCCGATGTGCCCGTGCACGATCCACACGCACGAGGAGGTGCGCGCGACGATCGTGCGCGAGAAGCTGAAGAGCATCCCGGAGGCGATGCGCTTTCTCGAGTGGAAGACGCCGGACGGCTGCCACAAGTGTCGGCCGGCGCTGAACTTCTATTTGCTCTGCGCGTGGCCCGGCGAGTACCGGGACGACAAGCAGTCGCGATTCATCAACGAGCGTGCGCACGGCAACATCCAGCGCGACGGCACGTATTCCGTCGTGCCGCGGATGTGGGGCGGCTTGACGTCGCCGAAAGAGCTGCGGGCGATCGCGGACGTCGCGGAGAAGTATCGCGTGCCGACCGTGAAGGTGACCGGCGGGCAGCGGCTCGACCTGCTCGGCGTGAAGAAGGAAGACCTGCCGGCGATCTGGCGCGATCTGACGGCCGCGGGGTTCGTCTCCGGCCACGCGTACGGCAAGGCGCTGCGCACGGTGAAGACCTGCGTCGGCAAGGAGTGGTGCCGGTTCGGCACTCAGGATTCGACCGGGCTCGGCGTGAAGCTCGAGAAAATCACGTGGGGCTCGTGGCACCCGCACAAGGTCAAGCTCGCGGTGTCCGGCTGCCCGCGCAATTGCGCCGAGGCGACGATCAAGGATCTCGGCGTCGTTTGCGTCGAGTCGGGCTACGAGCTCCACGTCGGCGGCAACGGCGGCATCAAGGTGCGCGCGACCGACTTCCTCTGCAAGGTCGCGACGGAAGAGGAAGTCATCGAGCACGCGTGCGCGTATCTGCAGCTCTACCGCGAGGAGGCGCGCTATCTCGAGCGCACGGCGCCGTGGATCGAGCGGGTGGGGCTGAGCTACGTGAAGCAGCGGCTCGTCGAGGACGACGCGGGACGTCGCGCGCTCGCGAAGCGGTTCCTCGAGTCGCAGCGGCACGCGCAGGTGGATCCGTGGGCCGAGCGGGCGGCCGGCAAGGATGCGGCGGAGTTCCTGCCGCTGACCGCGTCATGAGCTGGGTGGACGCCGGCGCCGTGATCGACCTGCCCGCGCGCGGCGCCCGCGTGCTGAAGGTCGGCGAGCGCTCGATCGCGATCTTCCGCACGTCGGCCGGCGACGTCTTCGCGCTCAGCGACCGCTGCCCGCATCGCGGCGGGCCGTTGTCCCAGGGCATCGTCCACGGCGACCGCGTGACGTGCCCGCTGCACGATTGGGTCATCGATCTGCGGACCGGCAACGCGACCGGCGCGGACGAAGGCTGCACGGCGACGTTCGCGGTTCGCGTCGAGGACGGCCGGGTGCTCGTCGACGTATGAGCCCGATCCGGACGACCTGTCCGTATTGCGGGGTCGGCTGCGGGCTCGTCGTCGGCGCCGACGACCGCGCGGGCGCGGAGATCGCGATCCGCCCGGACCCCGAGCATCCGGCGAACCTCGGCCGCTTCTGCTCGAAGGGCGCCGCGCTCGCGGACACGATCGGCCCCGACGATCGGCTGCTCCATCCCGAGATTCGCGGCGTTCGCGCCTCGTGGCATGCCGCGCTAGAGCACGTCGCGCGCGGCTTCGCGGCGGCGGTCGAGGCGCACGGCCCGGATTCGGTCGCGTTCTACGTGTCCGGGCAGCTCTTGACCGAGGACTACTACGTCGCGAACAAGCTGATGAAGGGCTTCATCGGCAGCGCGAACATCGACACGAATTCGCGGCTCTGCATGGCGTCCGCCGTCGCCGGCTATCGGCGCGCGTTCGGGGCCGATATCGTGCCGAACGAGTACGCCGATCTCGAGAAGGCCGACCTGATCGTGATCGTCGGCTCGAACACCGCGTGGTGTCATCCGGTGCTCTACCAGCGGATCGCCGCGGCGAAGGCGAGCAAGCCGGGCTTGCGGGTGATCGTCGTCGATCCGCGCCGCACCGCGACCTGCGATGCCGCCGATCTGCACCTCGCGATCCGCCCCGGCACGGACGTGACGCTCTTCAACGGCCTGCTGAACCACTTGCGGCGGGACGACGCGCTCGACTACGAGTTTCTGGACGCGCATACCGAAGGCTTCGGCGCGGCGATGCGCGTCGCGCGAGAGACGGCGCCGTCGATCCCGGCGGTCGCCGACGCGTGCGGCGTCGCGGAGCAGGACGTCGCGGAGCTCTATCGGGCGTTCGTGCGCTCATCGCGAACGATCACGCTGTTCTCGCAGGGCGTGAACCAGTCGTCGTCGGGCACGGACAAGGTCAACGCGATCGTGAACGTCCATCTCGCGACCGGGCGCATCGGCAAGCCCGGCGCGGGGCCGTTCTCGCTGACGGGCCAGCCGAACGCGATGGGCGGACGCGAGGTCGGCGGTCTCGCGAACCAGCTCGCCGCGCACATGGATTTCTCGCCGGACGGCGTCGAGCGCCTGCGGCGATTCTGGGGCGCGCCGCGCGTCGCGACGCGGCCGGGATTGAAGGCCGTCGAGCTCTTCGACGCGGTCGAGCGGGGGAAGATCAAGGCGCTCTGGATCATGTCGACGAATCCGGCGGTCAGCATGCCGGATGCGGACCGGGTGCGGCGCGCGCTGCGGCGCTGCGAGCTGCTCGTCGTGTCCGATTGCGTGCGGAGATCCGACACGATCGATCACGCCGACGTGCTGCTGCCGGCCGCAACCTGGGGCGAGAAATGCGGCACCGTGACGAACTCCGAGCGGCGCATCTCGCGCCAGCGCGCGTTTCTGCCGCTGCCCGGCGAAGCGATGCCCGACTGGTGGATCGTGACGCAGGTCGCGCGACGGATGGGCTTCGGCGACGCGTTTCGGTACGAGTCGCCGGCCGACGTGTTCCGCGAGCACGCGCGGCTGTCGGCGTTCGAGAACGGCGGCACGCGCGCGTTCGACATCGGCGCGCTCGCCGAGGTCACCGACGACGAGTACGACGCGCTCGCGCCGACGCAGTGGCCGCTGCCGGCGGCTGCGGCCTCCTCCCCCCCTGTAGGAGCGGCTGTCCAGCCGCGACTCTTCGCGGGCGCAACCGCCGCGCCGCGGCCGTTCGCCGACGGCCGCTTCTTCACGCCGAGCGGCAAGGCGCGCTTCGTCGCTACACCGCCGGAGCCGCCCCGCGAGCAGCCGACGCAGGAGCACCCCCTCGTGCTGAACACCGGCCGCATCCGCGATCAATGGCACACGATGACCCGCACCGCCCGCTCCGCGCGCCTGTCGGCGCGCGCGCCCGAGCCGTTCGTGCTGGTGCATCCGAGCGACGCGGCTCGGGCCGGCGTCGCGCACGGCGACCTCGCGGTGCTCGAGAACACCCGGGGCCGCTACGTCGCGCGTGCGGAGGTCACGGCGGACGTGCGGCCCGGCCACGTGTTCGCGCCCATGCACTGGAGCGATCGCTACGCGAACGCCGCGCGCGTCAACGCGCTGCTCGCACCGCACGTCGATCCGGTGTCCGGTCAGCCGGAGCTGAAGCACGGCGCCGTCGCGCTCGCGCGCTTCGCGCCGCGGTGGCAGGGTTTCGCGATGTCGCGCGAGCCGCTCGAGCTCGCGGGGTGCACGTATCTCGCTTGCTCGCGCGGCGACGGCTTCTGGCGTTACGAGCTCGCGGGCGACGACGTGCCGGCATCGTGGGCGGACTGGGCGGCGGCGGTTCTCGGCGGCCGGCCGGACGAGCGCATCGAATTCCTCGACCAGGCCGGCGGCCGCTACCGCGGCGCACGCGTCGTGGACGACCGGCTGCACGCCTGCCTCTTCATTGCGCCGACGAAGCAGCTCCCATCGCGGACCTGGCTCGGCAGCCTGTTCGCGGGTGCGCTCGACGGCGACGCCCGCCGCGGCATTCTCGCGGGTCGCGCGGCCGCCGGAGCGCTCGAGTCGGGGCCGGTCGTCTGCTCGTGCTTCGCGGTCGGACGCTCGACGCTGCTGCGCGCGATCCGGACGCAAGCGCTCGTGACCGCCGAGGACGTCGGCAGGGCGCTTCGCGCCGGCACGAGCTGCGGCTCGTGCGTCCCGGAGCTGAAGGCGCTGCTCGCGGAGGCGTCCGCGGCCGGGGGCTGACGGCAGGTCGGCGCTCGCCGAGCCGATAAGCGCCCCCGGGACTTCTCCGGCCCCGGAACGACGACGGCCTCGACGACCGCCGCTGCGAGGATTTCCCGTGCGCCGGCGGGGGCTTAGCGTTTTCGAGAGATTTCCAAAGGGCCGACGACCCCGCCGTTGCGCGTCGTGTACACTCGTTTCAGGAGGGGGCGCATCCCATGCAAAACTGGGGGCGATAGTTATGCCAGTCCTACGCGCGGGTCTGCTGAGCCTGGCCGCTCTCCTGTCGGCTGCAGCATCCGCAACGGGTCTCGAAGACGCATTGCACGATGCAGCGGAGCGCGGCGACCGCGTCGCGGTCGCGCGTCTGCTCGACGGCGGCGCCGCGGTCGATGCCCGCGCCGTCGACGGCACGACGGCGCTGCACTGGGCGGCCCGCGCCGACAGCCTCGAAACCGTCGAGCTGCTCCTCGACGCGGGCGCGGACCCGAGCGCGGCCGATCTCTATGGCGTGACGCCGCTGTACCTCGCCGCGGAGAACGGCAGCGCGGCCGTGATTGCCGCGCTGCTCGATGCAGGGGCCGATCCGAACAGCGTCGCACCGACCGGGCAGACGACCCTGATGACCGCGGTGCGCAACGGCACGACCGACGCGATCGCTTTGCTGCTCGACCGGGGCGCCGTCCTCGACGCACGCGATCCCGAGTTCGAGCAGACCGCGCTGATGATGGCCGTTCGCGAAGGTCACACGGCAGCCGTCGAGCTGCTGATCGCCCGCGGCGCCGACGTCAACGCCTACACGCGCTTGGGACCGGAGCCGGAGTTCATTCCGCCGTGCAAGCGCGCGGGCTGCTTCTCCGAAGGCGCCGGCATCAACCGCGGCGGCATCCCGGATCGCGGCCGGCGTCCCGCCCGGCTCGGCGGCCTGACGCCGTTGCTCTACGCGGCGCGCGACGGCCGCGTCGCCGAGGCCGAGCTGCTGCTCGCTGCCGGCGCCGACGTCGAGCAGCCGGAAGCGAACGGCATTCGACCGCTGCTGATGGCGCTGCTGAACAACCGGCTCGAGGTCGCGTACCTGCTGCTCGAGCACGGCGCGGACGTCAACGCGGACGACTTCTGGGGCCGCACGCCGCTGTTCGCCGCCGTCGAGTACCGCAATCGCGACCTGCGTCATCGCGACCTGCCCGACGGGCCGGTCGACCGCGCGGCGCTGCTCGAGATGATCGAGGCGTTGATCGCGCACGGCGCGGACGTCAACGCGCGCACGCGCGAGTGGCCGCACGCTCGCAACACGTTCACGAGCGACCTGTCGTGGGTGGATTTCACAGGCCAGACGCCGTTCATCCGCGCGGCGCTCGCCGGTGACGTGACGACGATGCGGCTGCTGCTCGAGCACGGCGCCGATCCGCACATCACGACGTTCGCAGGCACGTCGGCGCTGATGGCGGCCGCGGGCGTCAACTACGCGGTCAACCAAACCTACACCGAGTCGCCGGAATCGTTGCTCGAGGCCGTTCAGCTGTGCATCGACCTCGGCCTCGACGTCAACGCCGTGAACTCGATGGGCATCACGGCGGTGATGGGTGCGGCGAACCGCGCCTCCAACGACATCATCCGGCTGCTGCACGCTCACGGCGCGCGGCTCGACGTCGCCGACAACGAAGGCCGCACGCCGCTGCGCTGGGCCGAGGGGGTGTTCCTCGCGACGACCGGGGCCGAGCGCAAGCCGGAGACGATCGCGCTGCTCGAAGAGCTCATCGCGCAAAGCGAGGGGCGGTAGCGCATGCCGCGCGTCGCCCTATTCGCGATAGGCGGAGTAGCGGCATTGGCCGCCGCGGCCGCGTATCTGCTGCACCGGCAAAGCGCACCGAGCGTCGCGGATCACCGGGCGATGGTCGAAACCTACTGCGTCGGCTGCCACAACGACGCCGAGCGCGCCGGCGAGCTCGCGCTCGATCGGCTCGACATGAACCATATGGAGGCGGACGCGGCGGCCTGGGAGACGGTGATCCGGAAGCTTCGCGGCGGACTGATGCCGCCCGCGGGCGAGCCGCGGCCGCCCGCGGAGCGCCTCGCTTCGTTCGTCGCCTTCCTCGAGGAGTCGCTCGACGAGGCGGCCCGCGCGGCGCCGAATCCCGGTACGCCGGGCTTGCGCCGGTTGAACCGAACCGAGTACGCGAACGCCGTGCGCGACCTGATCGCGCTGCCGGTCGACGCGGAAGCGATGCTGCCGGGCGACGATTCCGTCGGCGGCTTCGACAACATCGGCAGCGCGCTCAGCATCTCGCCGACGCTGCTGCAGGCGTACGTCAGCGCCGCGGCGACGCTGAGCCGCTTGGCCGTCGGCGACCCGAACGCGAGCACGACGCTCGCGACGTACCGCGCCCCGCGCGAATGGCGGAACGGCAACCACATCGAGGGGCAGCCGCTCGGCACGCGCGGCGGCTTTCGCGTCGAGCACGTCTTCCCTCTAGACGCCGAGTACGAGATCACCGTCGCCGCGCGGAGCGGCGACGACGTCGAGATCACGATCGACGGCCGGCGCGTGGCGCTGCTGCCGCCGACGGGACCACGCAGCCCGCGCGTCGCGACGCTGCCGGTGCGGGCCGGCCCGCGGACGATCGGCGTCGCGCTGATCCGCCGCCTCGACGTCGAAGGCGTCGATGACCTGTTCGCGGTGCATCAGCAGGCGAGCGGCATCGCGAGCTTCACGGTCAACGGCCCGTTGAACGCGGCCGGCGTCGGCGACACGCCGAGCCGGCAGCAAATCTTTACCTGCTACCCGGCCGGCGCATCCGAGGAGACGGCGTGCGCGACCGAGATCCTGCAGCGGCTCGCGACGCGTGCGTATCGGCGGCCGATCGCAAACGACGACCCGGCGCTCGCGACCCTGATCGACTTCTACGCGGCGGGCCGTGCCGAGGGCTCGTTCGATGCGGGCATCCAGCGTGCGTTGGCGCGGCTGCTCGTCGATCCGGAGTTCATCTTCCGGATCGAGTCCGAGCCGGTCGATCTAGCCCCCGGCGGCATCTACCGCGTCACCGACGTCGATCTCGCGTCGCGCCTGTCGTTTTTCATCTGGAGCAGCATTCCCGACGACGAGCTGCTCGCGGCGGCCGCCGCCGGCGAGCTGCGCCGGCCCGAGGTGCTCGAGCGGGAGGTGCGGCGGATGCTCGCCGATCCGAAGGCGGACGCGCTCGTCACGAGCTTTGCGGCGCAGTGGCTCGGGCTTCGTGCACTGGATGCCGTGTCGCCGGAGACGAGGGCGTTCGACGGCAATCTGCGCCACGCGTTGCGCAAGGAGACCGAGCTCCTGTTCGCGAGCGTGCTGCGCGAGGATCGCAGCATCATCGACCTGCTGGACGCCGACTACACCTTCGTCGACGAGCGGCTCGCACGGCACTACGACATGCCGAACATCCGCGGTAGCCGCTTCCGCCGCGTGGAGCTGCCCGAGTCGTCGCCGCGCCGAGGGATCCTCGGCCACGGCAGCCTGCTGACGTTGACCTCGGCGCCGAACCGCACCTCGCCGGTCAAACGGGGCCAGTGGATCCTCGCGAACATTCTCGGCACGCCGGCGCCGCAGCCGCCGGACAACGTCGAGACGAACCTCGAGGAGACCGCGCCGGCGGGCTCCGCGACGACGATCCGCGAACGGCTCGAGCTGCACAGGGCGAATCCGGCCTGTGCGATGTGTCACAACTTGATCGATCCGCTCGGTTTTGCGCTCGAGAACTTTGATTCGATTGGCGCTTGGCGAGATACTGAGGCCGGACGGCCCGTGAACGCCCACGGCTCGTTCATCGACGGCACCGCGATCGACGGGATCGTCGGACTGCGCAGCTTCCTGCTCGAACGGCGCGAGCTGTTCGTGCTGGCGTTCACGGAGAAGCTGTTGACATACGCGCTCGGGCGCACGCTCGAGCCGTACGACATGCCGGTGGTGCGTTCGATCGTCCGGCAGGCTGCGAAGGACGACTACCGGTTGTCGGCGTTGGTTCTGGCCATCGCCGCGAGCGAGCCGATGCAATACAGGATGAAGCCGCCGGACGACGAGCCGCTTACGGCTCGCGCCGACTAGCTAGACCGAGGTAGGCGTCATGTTCATCACGAAGAAACACCTTTCCCGGCGTACCTTGCTGCGCGGCGCGGGCGCCGCGATCGCATTGCCGTTGCTCGATTCGATGATTCCGGCGAGCACGGCTCTCGCGCAGACCGCCGCCGCGCCGAAGACCCGTCTCGGATGCATCTACATTCCGCACGGCGTCACGATGGACAAGTGGACGCCGGCCACCGCGGGCCGCGGCTTCGAGCTGACCGAGATCCTGAGCCCGCTCGCGCCGGTCCGCGATCAGATCTGCGTCGTGACCGGCCTCACGCACGCGCAGGTTGGACCGTGGCCCGGCGAGGACTCCGGCGGCGCGAACAACCACAACCGCGCAGGGGCGGTGTTCCTGAGCGGCGCCCATCCGGTCAAGGGTAATCGGCCGATCTGCGGTCCCAGCATCGATCAGATCGCCGCGGCGCACGTCGGCCAGGACACCCCGATCCCGTCGATCGAGCTCGCGCTCGAGCAGGGCGGGTTGAACTGCGACAGCGGCAACACTTGCGCTTACATCAACACGCTCGCGTGGAAGTCGGCGACGCTGCCGCTGCCGATGGAGCACAACCCGCAGGTCGCGTTCGAGCGCCTGTTCGGTCTCGGCGTCACCGAGGAGGAGCGCGCGGTTCGGCGGGCCGAGGCGCGCAGCGTCCTCGACTCGGTGCTCGGCGAAGCCGCGAGGTTCCGCAACGCGTTGCCGGCCTCCGATCGGCGCGTGTTCGCCGACTACCTCGACGAGGTTCGAGAGGTCGAGCGGCGGGTGATGCAGGTCGACACGCTGATGTCGGCCGGCGTCGAGCTGCCCGAGCCGCCGGTCGGCGTGCCCGACGCGATCGAAGAGCACTTGAGCCTGATGTTCGACCTGCAAGTGCTCGCGTTCAAGACGGAGATCACGCGCATCTCGACGTTCATGTACGGGCGGGAGCTCAGCAACACGATCTTCCCGCAGAGCGGCGTGCGCGAATCCTGGCACCTCGCGTCGCACCACTCGAACGACCGCAAGAACATGGATCAGTACGCGGTGCTGAATCGCTACCACGTCGCCCAGCTGACGTCCTTCCTCGAGAAGCTGCAGGCGACGCCCGACGGCGACGGCACGCTGCTCGATCACTCGCTGATCCTCTACGGCAGCAGCTTGAGCGACGGCAACGAGCACAACTTCTCGCCGTTGCCGGTGCTGCTGGCCGGCGGCGCGTCGGGCCGGCTCGAGGGCGGGCGCCATCTGGTCTTCCCGGAAGAGACGCCGATGGCGAACCTGCTGCTCGCGCTGCTGCACAAGCTCGACGTGCCGGTCGAGAGCATCGGCGACAGCACGGGGCCGCTCGAGATCTAGCGTCCCGCTCCGTTCGGCAGCCGAAGGCTACTGCTCGACCTCGTGCAGCCGCTCGCGCTGCTCGGCGAGATCGGCCTGCACGCGTGCGAGGAGCGCCTCGAACGCGGGCTCGCGGCGAATCGAGTCCAGCACGGGGTCCCGCCGCACCTGCCGCCAATCGAAGCGCCACCCGCCCTCGACGGCGCGGGCGAAAGCCTCGAGCGCGTCGTCGGTGCGCCCGAGAAGGGCGAGGGCCTCGGTCTCGACGAGCACCGCTCCCCAGTCGATCGGCCCGGTCGGCCGCGCCGCGGGATCGGCGACGATCTCGAGCACGCGGTCGAGGAGCCGCGCCGCATGGTCTTGTCGGCCGCGGGCGATCGCGAGCCACGCGACGTCGGTCGCGATCGCATAGTTGCCTGCATCGATTCGCGGCTCGGCTGCGAGCAGCTCCGGCCAGTGTCGGCGAAAGAAATCCTCCGTGCCGGCGAGGTCGCCGGTCGCGAGCGCCGCCTTGCGAAACAGGCGTGAGCCGAGTGCCGACAGCGCGGGCGGCGGCACGCCGCGCAGGACGGCGAGCAGCGCGGCGGGATCCTCGTTGCGCTCGACGAGGGGCTCGAAGTCGCGGAGCAGCCGCTGCACGTCGTTCGCCGGGAAGAGCTCCGCGCCGCGCCCGAGCCAGAGCCGCGCACGGTCGGCGTCGCCGAGGGCGCGATAGAGCAGGCCGACGATAGCCGTCATGTGGGCCTGCCCGGGATCTTGCTCGAGCCCCGCGAGATACCAGCGCAGGCCCTCGTCGAGACGCCCGCTGACGATCGCGACGTCGCCGAGCCCGCTGTAGGAGTTCGGCTGCGTCGGCTCGAACTCGATGCCGCGGCGATAGTGCACGGCCGCGCGCTCCCGATCGCCGAGCCCGAGCCGCACGTTGCCCATCGACCAGTTCAAGAGGCCGTTCAGCGGGTCGAGCTCGAGCGCGAGCTCGAGCGTCTGGCGCGCCTCCGCGACGCGCGCGAGGCCGCCGAGCACGTTGAAGAGGCCGAAATGCGCCAGCTCCGACGCGGGATTGAGCGCGATCGCCCGCCGGTACGCCGCGACCGACGCGGCGCCGTTGCCGCGATCCTGCTCGAGCAGGCCGGCGGCGGCATGAAGGCCCGCGAGCTGGGGATCGAGGTCGAGCCCGCGCGCCACGGCCCGTTCGGCCGCCGCGAGGGCGTCCTCCCGCTCGACGAGGCCGTAGCGGTACGCGGTGAGCCAGGCTATCGCGAGATCCGCGTACGCGGCGGCGTACGCCGGATCGAGGGCGGTCGCCCGCGCGAAGAGGTCGCGCGCGAGGAACAGGTCCTCGGAGCGCTGCGTGCGCAGATGATGCAGGCCGAGCAGATACGCGTCGTGAGCCTCGGTGCTGTCCGTCCGCGCACCGGACGCTCTCGGCAGCTCGCCGCCGAGCAGCCTGACCTCGAGCGCGGCCGCCACGTTGCGTGCGATCTCGTCCTGGATCGCGAACACGTTCGTGAGCTTGCGATCGTACGTCGCGGACCACAGGTGCGAGTCCGTCGCGACGTCGATCAGCTGCGCGGTGATGCGTACGTCGTCGCCGGACTTGCGAACGCTGCCTTCGAGCACGTGCTCGACGCCGAGCGCGGCGGCGATCGTCCGCAGATCCGCGCTCGAGCCCTTGAACACGAACGACGACGTCCGCGACGGCACGTGCAGCCCCGGGATGTTCGCGAGGACGTTCAGGAGCTCTTCCGTGACCCCGTCGCTGAAGTAGTCCTCGCCCGGATCGGCGCTGATGCTGACGAACGGCAGCACCGCGACCGAGCGCAGGTCGGAGCGGCGCACGGAGCCGGGCACGGAAGCGGCCGCCGGCACCGCGTCGACGCCGTTTTCGAGCAGACGCCAAGCGCCGAGCCCGGCGCCGAGCAGGGCGGCGGCAGCCGCGCTCGCCACGGCCCACCGCGCGGGACTGCTCGCGAGCGTCGGCCCGCGGCCGTCTCGCGCGGCGGGCTCACCGGCTCGGCCGGGCGGCTCTCGCGGCGCCGCCTCGTGCACGGCCGCCTCGAAGACGTACCCGCGCCGCGGCACCGTTCGGATCAGCGCGCGCCCTTCCTCGCCGAGCGCGGCGCGCACCTCCTGAATGCATTTGACCAGCGAGTCGTCGGTGACGACGACCTTCGGCCACAGCGCCTGCAGCAGCTCTTCCTTCGTGACGAGCCTGCCGCGGTGCTCGATCAGGTAGAGGAGCGCATCGTAGGCCTTCGGCCGGAGGGCGACCGGCTCGCCGTCGTCGAGCAGCCGTGCGCGCGCCGTGTCCAGCGTGAAGCCCGCAAAGGTGTAGAGCTGGCGAACGCTCGCGTCCATACCTCGCGTCCGAGCGGCAGCGCGTGCCGCGTTGTCGAGGAGGCTCGAGCGATTATAGGCGACGAGCCGGCGGTCGACCCGCCGCCGGCGCGAGGTGGGCTCACCGTCCGAGTGGGCGGCCGCGCGGGGGCGGCGCGATGCCGCCGCGATGCCGCCGCCCCCGGCCTCCGGTCAATCGGCCGTGATGCGAGTCCCGCGGACGACGCCCTCGGCGTCGAGCTCGGGAATGTGGTTGCCCGCCAGATCGTAGTTCTTGGCCAACCACGTGCCGCGATAGGTCTTGCCGCGCTCGTCGAGGCGGAAGTTCAGCTCGAGCTCGAAGTGTCCCGTATGCGTGCCCGGCACGCCGAACGCCTCGTTCATCTCGCCGGACCAGTTCCAGGTCATGTGCTTCAGCCTGAACGTGCGCGAGCCGACCCGCTTCCAGACGCCGATGCAGATGTTGCCGACGGCCGGCGGCAGGCTGTTGCTGATCAGAAGCTCCGTCCCGTCGGAGTGGAAGTGCTCGATGATCTCGTCATAGACGGGACCGTCCTTGCCGAGCTGCAGGACGGCGTGCCACATGCCGACGGGCGACTGGCCGCCGTTGTTCTGCCCCGCGTCGGCGGAGCCGCCGAGCGCGAACCAGCCGAATCCCGTGGCGAGGAGAGCGAGCGCTTGTCGTCGATGCATGATCGTTCCTCCCGGTTGCGTGTGCTTGTCGAAGGGCCCCGTTGCGGGGTTTCGGCGGTTGTAGCCCTTCGCCCCGGGCAGCGTCCCGACGGTTCGCCGACAAAACGCCGAAAGTCCGGCGAAGCTCGCCGACGGCCGCGTCCCGCGGCTCGATTTCGGCGCAGCGCCGTCCGCGGTGTGCACCGAAATGTCGCACGCGGCGCGCTCGCTGCTCCGTAAGCTTTTGTTTGCGTGGGTAATGTGCCGAGGCATGGTTCTTGCTCCGGGCCTTGCAACCATTTCCTCCCGACTCCTGCAGGATGAGCGAGATCGCGAAAGCGGCTGCCGCATACGACGACCTCGTCGAGGAGCGCGTCGATCGCGATGCGATCCAGAAGGCGTTCCTCGAGAAGCTGTTCTACGTCCAGGGCAAGTTTCCGAAGCTCGCGACGCTGAAGGACTACTACCTCGCGCTCGCGTATACCGTCCGCGATTTGATGCTGCGCCGCTGGGTCAGCACGGCGGCGACCTACACGGCGACGCGGGCACGCACGGTCGCGTACTTCTCCGCCGAGTACCTGCTCGGGCCGCAGCTCGGCAACAACCTGATCAATCTCGGCATCTACGACCGCGTAAAGGCGGCGATCGAGGATCTCGGGCTCGATTTCGACCGGCTGCTGGCCGAGGAGCCGGAGCCCGGGCTCGGCAACGGCGGGCTCGGGCGGCTCGCCGCGTGCTTCATCGACTCGCTCTCGACGCTCGAGATCCCGGCGCTGGCGTACGGCATCCGCTACGAGTTCGGCATCTTTCAGCAGGAGATCGTGGACGGCTGGCAGTGGGGCTTTGATCGGGCATCCAACCGGACTTGGAGGAAGCACCTCGTCGCCGTCGGCGGACAGGACGAAGCCTACGGATATGACGGCTTGTATCAGGTTGTTCGCGACGCTGCCGGCACGCTGAACACCAACCGC
>CAYWGQ010000060.1:0-3129 GCA_964457725.1 uncultured Gammaproteobacteria bacterium | reverse complement strand
GGAGATCGTCGACGGCTGGCAGGTGGAGCGGACGGACAAGTGGCTCACGTTCGGCAACCCGTGGGAGATCGCCCGTCCGGAATGGGCGGCCGCGGTGAAGCTCGGCGGCCGAACGGAGCGGTACGTCGACGATCTGGGGCGCACGCGGGTCCGCTGGGTGGCCGAGACGATCGTGAACGGCGTGCCCTACGACATGCCGGTCCTCGGCTTCAAGAACAACACGGCGAACACGCTGCGGCTGTGGCAGGCGCAGGCGCCGGAGTCGTTCGACTTCGCCGTATTCAACCGCGGTGACTACTACGGCGCGGTCCAGCAGAAGGTCGTATCGGAGAACCTGAGCAAGGTGCTCTACCCGAACGACGAGCTGCTGCGCGGCAAGCAGCTGCGCCTCGAGCAGCAGTACTTCTTCGTCGCCTGCTCGCTGCAGGACATGCTGCGGATCATCAACGTGCAGGGCATCCCGCTCGAGCGCTTCGACGAGAAGTTCGCGGTGCAGCTGAACGACACGCACCCGTCGATCGCGATCGCGGAGCTGATGCGCCTCTTCGTCGACGAGCACGCGATCGACTGGGACAAAGCGTGGGAGATCACGCGGCGCACGTTCGCGTACACGAACCACACGCTGCTGCCGGAAGCCCTCGAGTGCTGGCCGGTCGAGCTGCTCGGCCGAGTCCTGCCGAGGCACCTCGAGATCATCTACGAGATCAACGCGCGCTTCCTCGACGACGTGCGGCTGCGCTGCCTCGGCGACGACCGCCGCATCGCCGCGTTGTCGCTGATCGACGAGCACGGCGAGCGCTACGTCCGCATGGCCCATCTCGCGACGGTCGGCAGCCACGCGGTAAACGGCGTCGCGAGCCTGCACACGGAGCTCTTGAAGCGGGACGTGCTCGGCGAGTTCTGCAACCTCGCCCCGGAGCGCTTCTCGAACAAGACGAACGGCGTCACGCCGCGCCGCTGGGTCGTGCTCGCGAATCCTCGCCTGTCGGAGCTCTTGACCGAGCTGCTCGGCGAGGAGTGGCCGCGCGACCTGTATCGCCTGCGCGGGCTCGAGGCCTACGTCGACGACCCGGCGTTCCTCGCCCGCTGGCGGGCGATCAGGCGCAGGAACAAGGAGAAGCTCGCGGCGCAGATCGCCGTGCAGTGCGGCACGCAGGTCGATCCGGATTCGCTGTTCGACGTGCAGGTCAAACGCATCCACGAGTACAAGCGCCAGCACCTGATGATCCTGCACGTGATAGCGCTCTACCTGCGGGCGAAGAGCGGCTCGAGCGACGCGATCCCGCGCACGTTCGTGTTCGCCGGCAAGGCGGCGCCGGGCTACGCGATGGCGAAGCTGATGATCAAGCTGATCAACTCGGTCGCAGCCGTCGTCAACCGCGATCCGGACGTCGCCGACCTGATGCGGGTCGTGTTTCTGCCGAACTTCAACGTGATGAACAGTCAGCCCGTCTACCCGGCCGCCGATCTCTCCGAGCAGATCTCGATGGCCGGCAAGGAGGCGTCCGGCACCGGCAACATGAAGTTCGCGATCAACGGCGCCGTCACGATCGGCACGTTGGACGGCGCGAACATCGAGCTGCGCGAGGAGGTCGGCGAGGAAAACTTCTTCCTATTCGGCCACAAGGCCGACGAGCTGGCGGCGCTTCGGCGGGGCGGCTATCGGCCGGCCGACAGCTGCGCGCGGGACCCGGAGCTCGCTGCCGCGATCGAGCTCGTCGCCTCCGGCTTCTTCTCGAGGGGGGATCCATCGTTGTTCGAGCCGTTGCTGCGGAATCTGCTCGACTACGATCCGTACTTCGTGCTGGCCGACTTCACCGCCTACGCCGAGTGTCAGCGCAGGGCTGCCGCGGCGTGGCTCGAGTCGGACACGTGGACGCGGATGTCGGTGCTGAACTGCGCGCGCAGCGGCAAATTCTCGTCGGATCGCACGATCGCGGAGTACTGTCGCGACATCTGGCGTGCACCGCGCGTGCCGATCCGGTTGCTGACGCGGCCGGAGGTTGCCGGCGCCTTTCTGAGCACGTGAGCGTCGCCCCCGGCGGCGGCCGCTCTGCCGCGTTGGCTTCTCGGCCGCCGACCCGCTATCTTTGAAACCAGCGCCGCCATCGCCGTTCCTCGTCACCACATCGTCATTCCCGGCCTATGACCTACTGCGTCGCCATCGAAGTCAACGACGGGCTCGTGTTCGCCGCGGACACGCGCACGAGCGGGTCGTTCGACGACGTTCGGGTGTATCGGAAGCTGCACGTGTACGAGTACCCGGGCGACCGGGTGTTCGTGATCCTATCGGCCGGCAATCTCGCGACGACGCAGCTGATGAACTGGCGCCTGAAGCGGGATGCGGACAATCCGGACGCGGCACGGAGCCTGCGGACGTTCTCGCATCTATACGACGTTGCCGAGTACGTCGGCGCGACGCTGGTCGACAGCCAGGCGAAGGTCAGCGAGGAGGACGCGCAGGCCGTCAACGTCCAGGCGACCGTGATCCTCGGCGGCCAGATCGCGGGCGAGCGGCCGGGCCTCTATCTGATCTATCCGCTCGGCAACTGCATCGCGACGTCCCCGGAGACGCCGTATCTGCAGATCGGCGAGTCGAAGTACGGCAAGCCGATCCTCGATCGCATCCTGCGGCCGCAGACCTCGATGGAGGATGCGGCGAGGTGCGCGATCGTGTCGCTCGACTCGACGATCCGCTCGAACCTCTCCGTCGGGCTGCCGATCGACATGGCGCTGATCCGCAACGGCGACTTGCGGATCTCGTATCAGATGCGGCTCGAGGCCGACACGCCGCTCTACGCGGAGATCCACGATACGTGGTCCCGCAAGCTCGAGGCCGCCGTGCACAGCTTGCCGCGCTTCCCGTGGGAGCCGGCGGCCGAGGCCGAGCCGCACGCCCCGCTGCCGAGCGTGCCGCCGCGGCTCTACGCGGCGCGCCGCGACCCGGGCGACGCCGAGGCGCAGCAGCAATGACGCGGTCGTAGCGCGGGGCCGAAGAGGAAGAGAAATCGCGGCTGGACAGCCGCTCCTAGGCGCGGAAGTAGGCGTCGGTCAGCACCGTGTGCAGCCGGCCGAGGTTCACCTGGATCTCGTCCATGAACGCGGCGAGGTTCCGCATCGCGAGCGATG
>CAYWGQ010000059.1:0-20118 GCA_964457725.1 uncultured Gammaproteobacteria bacterium | reverse complement strand
CAGCATCCCGGCCGGCGTCTCCCAGACTCGATGCGGCGGGTTGCCGAGCCGCGGCGCGAGCGTCGTGCCCTTCAGCACGATCGCGCCGACGTCCCGGTTCGAGAAACCCGCGACACGCGTGTACTCTTCGCCGAAGCCGACGCACCCGGACAGGAGCACGATCGGAGACGCGAGCGACAGCCCGCAGAAGTCGAGCGAAAGCCTGGGATCGATGACGGCGTCGGAGGACATCACGCAAGCATATATGTTCCATTTGATCCTCTACCAGCCGGAGATCCCACCGAACACCGGCAACGTGATCCGGCTCTGCGCGAACGTCGGCGCGACGTTGCACCTGGTGCATCCGCTCGGGTTCGCGATGGAGGAGGCGCGGCTGCGCCGGGCCGGGCTCGACTATCACGAGCTCGCGGCGATCGAGCAGCACGCGGATCTGGATGCGTGCCTCGCGCGACTCGCGGGGGCGCGGGTGTTTGCGCTGACGACGCGCGCGACCCGCTCGCTCTACGACGAGCGCTTCGCGGCCGGCGACGCGTTCCTGCTCGGCCCGGAGACCCGCGGGCTGCCGCAGGCCGTGCTCGCGCGGCTGCCGCCGGAGCGGCTGCTGCGGCTGCCGCTGCGGCCCGGCAACCGCAGCCTCAACCTCTCGAACGCCGCCGCCGTCGCGCTGTACGAGGCCTGGCGCCAATCCGGCTTCGCCGGCGCGAGGTAGGAGCGGCTGTCAGCCGCGATCTGCGGTGCGGGGCGTCCGCGCCGTAACGCGGTCGATCGGCACGACGCAGGCGATCGCGGCTGGGCAGCCGCTCCTACCGGCGAGGCGAGGCGGCGAAGCGAAAACGGAGGATGGCCCGTATCAGTTGGCTTCGGAGCCGATCGGCCGGCGCATCAGCGCGAGCACGGAGTCGGCCGGGCTCGCGCCTTCGTAGAGCACGCGGTAGATCTGCTCGACGATCGGCATCGCGACCGACAGCTTCGCCGCGACCGCGTGCACCGCGCGCGCCCCGTAGTACCCCTCGACGACCTGCCCGATCTCGGCGAGCGCCGCGGCCGCGCCGAGCCCGCGCGCGAGCGCGAGCCCGAACCTGCGGTTTCGCGACTGGTCGTCGGTGCACGTCAGCACGAGATCGCCGATCCCCGCGAGCCCCATGAACGTCCGCCGGTCCGCGCCGAGCGCGACGCCGAGCCGCGTCATCTCCGCGAGCCCACGCGTCACGAGCGCGATACGCGTGTTCGCACCGTAGCCGAGCCCGTCCGACAGGCCCGCGCCGATCGCGTAGACGTTCTTCGTCGCGCCGCCGACCTCGACGCCGACGATGTCGCTCGACGTGTAGGCGCGGAACGTATCGGTGCTGAAGATCTCGGCGAGGCGCCGCGCATAGTCGGCGTCGGCGGACGCGATCGTCATCGCGCTCGGCAGCCCCTTGGCGACCTCGGCAGCGAACGTCGGCCCGGACAGCACCGCGGTCGGCACGCCGGCGGGCAGGATCTCTGCGACGACCTGGTGCGGCAGCAGCCCGGTCGCGAGCTCGAACCCTTTCGTCGCCCACGCTACGCGGCGCGGCCGGGCCGGCGCGAGCGCGATCAGCGTCTCGCGGAACGCCTGGCTCGGCACCGCGACCAGCACGTCGTCCGCGTCCGCCGCGGCCGCGGCGAGATCGGGCTCGACCTCGACGCCTGGCGGCAGCTCGACACCGGGGAGATAGCGGCGGTTGCGCCGCTCGCGGGCCATCTCCTCGAGCTGCGCGCGGTCGCGCCCCCAGAGCGTGACGACGTGGCCCGCGCGCGTGAGCTGAATCGCGAGCGCCGTTCCCCACGAGCCCGCGCCGAGAACGGCGATGCGGCTGCCGCTAATTCTCTCCCCCGCCGGCCGGCTGCACCTGCGGCTCGCCGTTCGTCGGCTGGCCGTTCGGCTCCGCCGAGCGCTGCCGTTGCGCTTGCGCGTACAGCGCGTCGAAGTTGATCGGCTGGAGCAGGAGCGGCGGGAAGCCGCCCTTGCCGATCACGTCGGCGATCGCTTCGCGCGCGAACGGATACAGCGTGTTCGGGCAGAAGCTGCCGACGAGAAACGCGCGCTCCTCGGGCGTGTAGCCCTGGATCAGGAAAATGCCCGCTTGCGCGAGCTCGACCAGGAACAGCGTCGAGTCCTTGTCCTTCGCCTCGACCGTCAGCGTCAGCGTGACCTCCTCGACGTTCGGCGCGATCTGCTGCGCGCTCGAGCGAATGTTCAGCTGCGTCTGCGGCGCCGCGTTCAGCGTGAACACCCCGGGCGCTTTCGGCGACTCGAACGACAGGTCCTTCACGTAAACCTTCTGCAGCGCGAGCTGCTTTGCTCCGGCCTGTGCCTGCGGCTGCGCTTGCGGATCGCTTCTTTCGTCTGCCATTTGTCGTTTCCTGCTCAGGGTTCCGTTAAAGGGCGGCGGCCTCGGCGAGCAGCGCATCGAGCTCGCCGCGCTCGTCGAGCGCGTGCAGGTCGTCGCAGCCGCCTACGTGGCGAGTGCCGATGAAGATTTGCGGCACGGTGCGCCGGCCGCTGCGTTCGATCATTTCCGCGCGGCGCTCGGGCTCCGCGATCACGTCGATCTCGGTGAACTGCACGCCCTTCTTCGCGAGCAACCGCTTTGCCGCAGCGCAGTAGCCGCAGAAAGGCGAGGAGTAGACGACGACGGGCGCGCTCATTTCACCACCGGCAGGTTCTCGGCCCGCCACCCGGCGAGGCCGCCGCGGAGGCTGAAGACCGATTCGTATCCGGCCGCCCGCAGCACGCGCGCGGCCTTGCTCGACGTGGTGCCTCGATCGCACACGGTGATCAACACCTTATTCTTCTTCTTCGCGACCTCGCCGCCCGCCTCGATCTGAGCGAGCGGCACGTTCTTGGCGCCGACGATGTGCCCTTCGGCGAACGCCGCAGGCTCGCGCACGTCGATCACGGCGGCGCCCTTGTTGATCAGCCGGACGGCATCGGCTGCGCCGATCTCCGTCGTGCCGCGGCTCTTGAGCCGGATCTCGTAGACCATCACGGCGATCCAGGACGCCACGAGGCCCAGCATCAGCCACGGATGATTGGTGATGAACTCGGCCAGCTGGCCCATTCACGTCGTGCTCGCAGGGACGGCAAAGGGCGGAAGTATAGCAGCGGGAACGCGCGCGGCCGGATGCCAACGCCGCGGGAACGCACTAGACTCCGCTCGCGATGAGGGGACTTCGCCGTCATTGGCTCGCGGCCGCGTGCGTCCTCGCGGCCCTGGCGGGCGTCGCCGCGCCGACTTCGGCCCAGCGCGACGAGCAGCGTGCGCTCGCCGCGGTCCGGCAGGAGATCGCGGCGCTCGAGGCGCGGCTGAAGCGCCGCCACGCCGAGCAGGAACGCGAGACCCGGGCGCTGCGAGAGGTCGAGCAGGCGCTCGCCCGCACGGCGGCCGAGCTCGAGCGCGTTCGCGGCGAGCGTGCCGCGGCCGCCGCCCGGCAGCGCGAGCTCGCGGCGGAGACCGCGCGCGTCGAAGCACGGCTCGGCGATGAGCGCGCTGCGCTCGCCGAGCAGCTGCGGATGACCTACATGGCCGGCCGTGCCGAGGCGGTGAAGCTGCTGCTGTCGCAGGACTCTCCGGCGTCGCTCGGCCGGATGATCGTGTACTACGACTACCTGAACCGGGAGCGCAGCGCGCGAATCGGCCGGGTCGCGGCCGAGCTCGAGACGCTCGCCGCGCTCGAGGCCGAAAGCCGTGCGCTCGCCGAGCGGCTCGCGCAGCTCGAGGAGCGGCAGGCCGCGGAGCTGGCCGCGCGCGAGGCGGCGCGGGCGGAGCGGCAAGCGGTGCTCGCAGCCGCCGCGGCCGAGATCGCGAGCGCGGGCGGGCAGATCGAGCGGCTGCGGGCCGAGGAGGCCCGCCTCGAGGAGCTGATCGCCGGGCTCAACGAGGCGCTCGCGAACTTTCCGGTCACCGCCGACGAGCCGTTTCCGCGGCTGAAGGGCAAGCTGCCGTGGCCCGTCCAGGGCCGTATCGTCGGCGACTACGGGCGGCCGCGAAACGGGGGGCCGCTGCGCTGGAACGGCGTGCTGCTCGAGACCGAGCGCGGCACCCCGGTTCGGGCGATCTACCACGGCCGAGTGGCCTTCGCCGAGTGGCTCGCGGGTCTCGGCCTGCTCGTGATCGTCGATCACGGGGACGGCTTCATGACGCTCTACGGCCACAACGACGTGCTGCTGAAGGAAGCCGGCGACTGGGTCACGCCCGGCGAGCCGGTCGGCCAGGTCGGCGACAGCGGCGGGCAGGCCGCGCCGGCGCTCTATTTCGAGATTCGCCAGAACGGCGAGCCGGTGAACCCGCATCAATGGATTGCGGGAAGCCCCGAACGGCGTTGAGCGGCGGACATAATGCCGGAACGGCCTGGATTCCCGCGCTTTCGACGCTTGTGCTAAGGTGAATCGGTCGGCTTGGGGGAGCTTCGCTACGCGAATGTCGCTGAAAGTCCGCAGTATTCTCGTGCTGGTCGTCGGCACCGTGCTCGGTCTCACGGTGTCCCTCGGCGGCAACGTGCTGACGGCTTTCGAGGCGAGACGCGCGGCTGCAGCCGCGGAGCAGACGCCGGACGAATACGTGCGGCTCCTCGCGGAAGTCATCGACCGCGTGAAACGCGAGTACGTCGATCGCGTCGACGACCGCAAGCTGATCGAAGCCGCGATCCGCGGCGTGGTCGCCGAGCTCGACCAGCACTCCCGTTATCTCGACCCGGACCAATACGACGAGATCCTGATCAGCACGACCGGCAACTACAGCGGCGTCGGTCTCGACGTGACGGTCGACCAAGGCAAGCTCACCGTCGTCACGCCGCTCGACGGCGCACCGGCCGCGCGAGCCGGAATCCTGCCCGGGGACGTCGTGATATCGGTGGACGAGATCCCGGTCGACGCGAACAACCTCGAGGAGACGGTGAGCCGCATGCGCGGCACCGCCGGCACGCGCGTGACGCTCGACGTCCTGCGGGAAGGCAACGAGGAGCCTCTTCGGTTCGCGCTGACGCGCGCCGAGATCCAAGTGAAGACGGTCCGCAGCGAGTACCTCGGCGACGGCTACGGCTACGTTCGCCTGACCGCCTTCTCGGACACGACCGCGCGGGAGCTCGACAAAGCCGCCGCGGACTTGCGTCGCGCGGCGGGCGGGGAGCTGCGCGGCATCGTGCTCGACTTGCGCAACAACCCCGGCGGGGTGCTCGACGCCGCGATCGAGGTCGCGGACGTCTTCCTCGAGCGCGGCCTGATCGTCCGCGGCAGCGGGCGCGTCCGTCAGGCGCGATTCGAGCGCCACGCACGGCCCGGCGGCGGGCTCGAAGGCGTCCCGACCGTCGTGCTCGTGA
The DNA here is from genome assembly GCA_964457725.1 of uncultured Gammaproteobacteria bacterium. Lineage (GTDB taxonomy): Bacteria > Pseudomonadota > Gammaproteobacteria > Steroidobacterales > Rariloculaceae > FEN-1219. The sequence continues at coordinate 14,775 of CAYWGQ010000059.1, read as the reverse complement.
ACCGCGGCTCGGCGTCGGCCTCCGAGATCGTCGCCGGCGCGCTGCAGGATCACGATCGCGCGATCCTGATCGGCGAGCGCACGTACGGGAAGGGCTCGGTGCAAACGGTGATGCCGCTCGGCAGCGGCAGCGCCCTGAAGCTCACGACCTCGCACTATCTGACGCCGTCCGGCCGCTCGATCAACGGCGCCGGCGTCGAGCCCGACTGGGTCGTCCGCAACGACGATCCGGCCCGGCAATTCCGCGGCTCCTCGGGATCGGTCCGGCTCGAGGAAGACCGCCAGCTCAAAGAGGCGCTCCGGCGGCTCGGCTTCGACGCGCTCGCAGTCAGCCGCGCCCCGTGACCCGGGCAGCCGACGACGACAAGCCCTCACCGTCGCCCGCCGTCATCAGGCGGCCGGCGTGCGACGAGCACCGATGACCCGCGAACGGCACGAACGCAACCTCGACATCGAGCAGGCGCAGCTGCGCGGCTTCGCGCGCAGCGTGTCCGAGGTCGAGTGGCTGCTGCTGATCCTCGTGATGCTGTACCTGTTCGCGACGCGGCCCGAGCTCGCGCGCGACGTCGCCGTGCTCGGGATCCTGATCGGCTTCGCCGCGCTCGTTCTCGTGTTCCGTTACGCGCGGCCGCTCGCGGGTCGGCCCCGGACGAAGCTCGCGGTGGAGATCGTGCTGATGCTCGCGTTCGTCACGGGCGTGCTCGCGGTCGGCGGCGAGGCGAGCGCGCTCGTGAACCTGTATCTGCTGCCGATCATCACGGCCGCGCTCGCGCTCGGGAAACGGGCGACGGCCGCCGTGCTGGTGCTCGCCGCGGGTGCGTATTTCGGCGCGACCTCCGCCGCGGCCGGCGGCTGGAACGCCGCGCTCGCCACCCAGACGCTCGCGGTGTTCGCCCCGTTCGTGCTCGTCGCGTTCCTGACGACGCTGCTGGCCGAGAACATCCACACGGCGAAGGAGCGGATCCGCGCGTTGTCCGATCGGGACGAGCTCACCGGGCTCTACAACATGCGCGCGTTCACGCGAGTGGCCGAGCGCGAGCACGAGATCGCGACCCGCGGCGACGGACGTTACGCGATCCTGATGGTCGATCTCGACCGGCTGAAGGCGATCAACGACACGTTCGGGCACGAGGCCGGCAATCGCGCAGTGAAGCTCGTCGCGGACGCGCTCCAGCGGTTGACGCGGTCGACGGACGTCGCCGCGAGATTCGGCGGGGACGAGTTCGTCTTGCTGCTGCCGGGCGCGGACCGCGAGGCGGCCGAGGAGGTCGCGCAGCGCATTCGCAACGTCGTGTTCGCGACGACGCTCGAGGTGGACGTGAAGATCGTCCGCGTGAAGGTCAGCGTCGGCGTCGGCGCGTTCCCGGACGACGGCAACGCGCTGCAGATGGTGATGACCGCGGCCGATCGCGCGATGTACAAGGACAAGGAGCTGCGCGAGCCGCCGAAGGGCAAGCTCGTGTTTCGGAAGCTCTGACGACGGGCGGAGAGGATGAGCGAGCAAGTCGTATTGATCGTGAGCTTGTGGCTGAACGACGGCCAGGTCGAGGCGTTCGAGGCGTTCGAGCGGCGGGTCGCGAAGATCCAGCAGCGCCACGGCGGGCGGATCGAGCGCGCGGTCCGGCTGAACGCCCCGCAGGACGCGGACGCACCGTTCGAGGTGCACGTCGTCATCTTCCCTACCGCGGCGAGCCTCGCCGCGTACCGCGCGGACCCGGAGATGCAGACGCTCGCAGCCGACCGCGCGAAGATCTTCCGCCGCACCGTGATCCACGAAGGCCGGGAGGCCGGGCCGTACTGACGGCCGCCGCGCCGCCGCTCGAGGCACGGCGATGCTGAACCCGTGGCCGGTCGCGATTCGCCTGATCATCGGGCTCGCGGTCACGATCGGCGCGGTCGTCGTGATCAACCGTTACGCGAGCGACGAGCCCGCGCCGCCGCCGCCCGACGTGCGCGTCGCCGTGTTCAACGACGTCTACGACGACGTCGATGCCGGGCGGGTGCGGCTGAAGCGCTGGCGCGACGCGAGCGGCCGGACGCTGTTTCCCGGCATCGGCCTGCGTGAGTGCGGCGCGCTGCGCGACGCGGCGGCGTCCGACACGCCGGTCAACGACGGGCTCGTGGCCGGCAGACTGAGCGCGACGCCGGCCGAGCGCGATCTGCTGACCTACGTGCGGCTCTACAACGAGACGCTGCGCGACCTGCTCCGGAGCCGGCACGGCGAGTGCGCGCTGCCGCCGGGGAACTGAGCGGGCGGAGGCGTATGATGGATCGGTGGCCGCGCCGCCCCCCAACGATCGCCCGCCGCGCTTCCCGCGCTGGGGCGCGTGGGCCTTGCCGGTCGGCGGTCTCTGGGGCACGGTGATCGGTGTCGGCTTGGGCTTTTTGCTCGGCAACGCGATGATCGGCGGCGCGATCGGCGCCGGCCTCGGCATCGGTGTCGGGCTCGCGCTGTTCGCGGCCGCAATCGTCATCGCGTCGGACGATCTGTAGCTTCTGCGGCGGCGCCGCAACGACGATCGGACAGCATTCGGACTCGCACGATGCTCGGAAAGACGATGGTCTCGGCCGGCAGATTCCTCGGCCTGGCGTGCGGCGCCGGTGCCGCGCTCGCGTGGAGCTTCGCGATGTGGGTGCCGTCGGCCGGCGTGGACTCGCCGATCGGCTTCGTCGGCTCGTTCGCGCTGACGCTGCTCGCGCTCTTCGGCGCGATCGCCGCGGTGCGGCGTCACGCGGCCGTGCTCGTCGTCGTGTTTCTCGCGTCGTTCTTCCCGGTCGGCTTCGCGTTCCTGTCGGCCGACAACTGGCTGCGCGTCGTCGGCATCCTCGATCTGGGGCTGCTCCTGGCGGCCGTCCTGATGCTGCTCGGCAAGCGCATCGGCAGCGAGACCGGCGAGCTCCCCGAGAGGGAATCGGCCGGATGACGACGCACGCGGGCGGCTGCCACTGCGGGCGCGTGCGCTTCACCGTCGAGGCGCCCGCCGAGCTCGAGGTCGCGGAGTGCAATTGCTCGATTTGCGGCATGCTCGGCTACTGGCATCTGATCGTGCCGCGCGACGCCTTCCGGCTTCTCTCGGGCGAGGAGCACCTGACGAGCTACCGCTTCAACACCGGCACCGCGGAGCATCTCTTCTGCCGTCACTGCGGCATCAAGTCGTTCTACGTGCCGCGCTCGCACCCGGACGGAATCAGCGTGAACGCCCGCTGCCTCGACCGGGCGACGGTCGCGTCGATCGAGGTGACGCCGTTCGACGGCGCGAACTGGGAGCAGCACGTCGCCGAGCTGCCGCCGCTGCCCCGCTGACGCTGGACGACGACGGATCGGCGCGCGGCCGCCGATCGGTTACGCTAGCGCTCCCCGTCACGGAACGAGGCTCGCCATGGCAATTTCCCGCTGGCTCGCAAGCGCGCTCGTCGTGCTCGCATGCTCGTTGTCCGCGTGCGCGCCCGAGGTCGGCTCGGAGCGCTGGTGCGAGGCGCTCGCCGAGAAGCCTCGTGGCGATTGGACGGCGAACGAGGCGCTCGACTACGCGCGGCACTGTATCATCCGCTGATCGACCGATCCGCGGCCGCGCAGAGCGGCCGCCACCGACGGAGCGAACATGACGGCGATCATCCGCACCGCACTTCTCGCGCTCGGGCTCGCGATCGCGAGCGGCGCGTCCGCGGCAGGCGATGCCGAGGCGGCGCTCGAGGCGGCACGCGCCCGCTGGCAAGCCGCCGGGCTCGCGGACTACGAATACGGCTACCACAAGTATTGCGATTGCCATCGCGAGTCGCCACCGGAGACGCTCGTCACGGTCCGCGGCGGTCAGGTCGAACGCGTGCGTCATCGCCCCGCAGGCACGACGACCGAGGTGCTCGCGGAGGATCGCAACGTCCAGTACTACTGGACGGTCGACGAGCTCTTCGCGCTCGTCGGGTCGGCGCTCGGCGGAGCGGTCACCGTCCGCGCCGAGTACGACGCCGCGCTCGGCTTCCCGACGCTGCTCTACATCGACTACGACGCGAACCTGATCGGCGACGAGCTCGATCTTCGGCTGACGCGAGTCGAGCCGCTCGCGCGCTGACGCGTGAGCACGCTCGCGCGCCGCGCACTGTTCGCCGGCATCGCGGCGGCGTGGCTCGCGTCGCTCGCATTACCCGCGATCCATCTGCCGAGCGGCGCCGCGTACGACGGGGCGGAGCTGCTGCGCCGTGCGTGGGCCGCGCCCCGTGCGGGCGTGTATGCGTGGTACGCGAATCCGCTGTTCGTCGCGGCCTCGGTCGCCGCGGTGCTCCGCTGGCTGCGAGCCGCGGGCGTGCTATCGGGCGTTGCGCTCGTCCTCGCGTTGACCAGCTTCGCGGCCCGGCCGCTTGCCCGCGCGAGCGGCGTTGCGGTGCCCGACTGGAGCTTCGGCGCCGGGTTCTATCTGTGGCTCGCCGCGCTCGCCGCGCTGTGTGCGGCGGCTTGGGGATGCGTGGCGTGCGAGCGCTCGACCGCGAGTGCTGCCGGCGGAAAGCCGGCGGAGCGGGATTGACCCGACTTTGGGGCCGCCGTAGAGTCAGCAATACCCTGGCAGCTTTTGCCGGGTTTGGTGGTCCGGTGTGTCAAGGTCGATAAAGCGCAAGCAATAACTAGAGTTGATCCACCGCTCTAGCGCTTGATCTCACGCCGTTGTCGAGCTGCTAGAGAGCTTGGGGTTGCGACGGCGTGAGAGCTCTTGGAATGAATATCTACGTCGGGAATCTGTCCTACGGTATGAGCGAAGGCGAGCTGCGAGACGCCTTCAGTGCTTACGGGGAAGTCTCTTCAGTCAAAATTCTCGTTGACCGCGAAACGGGCCGCTCCCGCGGCTTCGGGTTCGTCGAGATGCCGAATCAGAGCGAAGCCGAGGCGGCGATCGCGCAGCTGAACGGCAAGGATCTCGGCGGCCGCACGTTGCGGATCAACGAAGCTCGTCCGCGCGAGCGACGCTGAGCCGAACGCCGCTGGCAGTGCGGCGGGCGGGCGCTCCCCGCCGACGTCACTGCGAGCGACGTTGTCTTTGTACGCTTCGGCGTCGACCGAAGCGTTCGTCCCGGCCCTCAGGCCGCCGGCCGTACCCCTTCATCTCGCGTAAACATGCGACTCGAGCCGACGCTTCCGCCCATCCCGCAGGTTGCCGACGTATACTCCAGCGAAATGATTTACTTGAAATGGACGCCGAGCGAGCTCGCGACGCTCGAGATGCGGGCGCTCTACACGGAGGTCGACGAGGACGGCTGGGTCCAACGCGAGCTCGGAGTGGACGACGAAGGCATCGTGACTCACCAGCTCGTGCCGAGCACCGGTCGACCGGGCTGGTTCGGTCTCGCGCGGCTCGCGACCTCGATGCTGACGAGCAACGTCACCAAGGCCGAGTTCGAGTCGCTGTGGGACACGGGCGTCGCCGGTGCGCGGAGCGAATGACGCTCGACGAATAAACGAATAAAGCGGGGCGCCGCCGCCGAGGGCGAGCGGCCATCACGGGGGGAACGAATGGTCCGGTTGATCAGAAGCGCGGCGCCCGCTTTCCTCACCTTGCTGCTCGCCGCGGCGCCTGCCGCCGCGGCGGACACCTTCCGGATCCGCTTGACGCCGGTGCCGATCGAGGCGGCGATCCGCGCCGACGTCACCGGCCGCGGCGAAGCGACCGCGGTGCTCGACGGCACGCGGCTCACGATCACGGGCTCGTTCGAAGGCCTCGGCGGGCCGGCGACGATCGCCCGGCTGCACGCCGGCCCGGTCATGGCCGTCCGCGGGCCGGCGTTCGCGGATTTGCCGGTGCCGGCCGCGACCGCGGGCGAGTTTCGCGCCGAGGTCGAGCTCGACGCCGCGCAGCTCGAGGCGCTCGCGTCGCGGCGCGTGTATCTGCAGATCGCGAGCGAGCGCGCGCCGGACGGAAATCTTTGGGGGTGGCTTCTGCCGTGACCGCCGCTCGTACGCGGCGGACGCTATACTACGCCCGCTTGGTCGCGCGCCCGTAGCTCAGTGGATAGAGCACTGCCCTCCGGAGGCAGGGGTCGGGAGTTCGAATCTCTCCGGGCGCGCCAGTCCTACTGCGGCAGCTGCTCGACCATGTACTCGACGGCCGACGCCACTTCCTCGTCGGAGAGGTCGACACGCCCGCCCTTCGGCGGCATGAAGCCCGCCTCGCCCATGTAGCCCTCGATCGCGTGCATCACGAGCGTGTCGAGGCCCCGCGCGACGCGCGGTTGCCACGCGGCGACGTCGCCGAGCACCGGTGCGCCGCCGACGCCGGGCGCGGAATGGCACAGATAGCAGGCGGCGTTGTAGACCTGCGGCCCCGACAGCGTCGTCTCGACCGGCTCGGGCGCGGCGACCGTCGGCGCCGCGGCCTCGGCCTCCGGGCTGCCGATCAGCGCGACCTGGCCGACCGGTGCGATGCGCTCGTCGATCGCGGCGAGCACGGCCGGGTCTTCCTGGACGAACCGGCCTTCGGTCTCGACCGCGATCATCCGCGCGAGGAAGAACAGCCCGACCGCGACACCCATCAGGATGCCGATCACGAGCATGAAGCTGTCGAAGAATTGCTGGTCGTGTTGGCGTGTCAAGGCACTCGCCCTATCCGGGGGGGACTGGCGGCCGGCAGTATAGCGCACCTCCGCGGCACTAGGCCGCCGCCGAGCGGTCGAGGCAGCGCAGCTGCAACGCTTCGGCGACGTGCGCGCCCTCCACGTCGTCGCTGCCCGCGAGGTCCGCGATCGTCCGCGCGACCTTCAGGATCCGGACGACGCTGCGCCCGGAGAGCTGCCACCGGTCGGCGGCCTCGCGGAGCAGCGCGCGGTCGCGCGGCTTCAAGACCACCGCGCGCCACAGCTCGCTCGGCGCGAGCTTCGCGTTCAAACGCCCGCGCCGCTCGAGCTGCCGCGCGCGCGTGCGCTCGACGACGGCGCGAAGCGCTGCCGATTCGCCGGCCGCCTCGGCCGCGTCCGTCATCTCGTTGAAGCCGACCCGCGGCACCTCGACGTGCAGGTCGAAGCGGTCGAGCAGCGGGCCGGAGATCCGCGCGCGGTACTGATCGATCCGCGGGCGCGGGCAGCGGCAGCGGTCGGTGCCGTCGCCGAGATGGCCGCACGGGCACGGGTTCATCGCGGCGACGAGCTGGAACTCGGCCGGGAAGACGAGCTGCTCGCGCACGCGCGAGATCCGGACGACGCCGCTTTCGAGCGGCTCGCGAAGCGCCTCGAGCGCCGGGCGTTGGAACTCCGGCAGCTCGTCGAGGAACAGCACGCCGTGATGCGCGAGCGACACCTCGCCGGGGCGCGGGCGCGGCCCGCCGCCGACGAGCGCGTACGCGGACGTCGTGTGGTGCGGCGCGCGGAACGGCCTGGCCGCGCCGCGGGCGCCATGGACCGGCTTCCCGGCGACCGACGCGATGCTCGCAGTCAGCAGCAGCTCGTCGCTCGAGAGCGGCGGCAAGAGCCCGGGCAGGCGTTCCGCGAGCATGCTCTTGCCGCTGCCGGGCGGCCCGACCATCAAAAGACTGTGGAAGCCGGCCGCCGCGATCAGGAGCGCGCGCTTCGCGAGCGGTTGCCCGCGCACCTCCGCCAGGTCCGGCGCGTCGGCGAGCGCGGCCGCGAGCGGGCGGTGCGGGATCGGCGCGAGGCGCGACTCGCCGTCGAGATGCGCGATCACGTCGCGGAGCGTCCGTGCGGCGAGCGCGTTCGCCCCCTCGACCGCGGCAGCCTCGTCCGCGTTCTCGGCCGGGACGATCGCGATTCGCCCCGCCGCGCGCGCGGCCAGCACGGCCGGCAGCGCGCCGACGATCGGCCGGAGCCGGCCGTCGAGGCCGACCTCGCCCAGGAACTCGAAGCCGTCGGTCGACCAGCGGCGATCCGTGCTCGCGGCGAGCACGCCGAGCGCGATCGCGAGATCGAAGCGGCCGCCCTCCTTCGGCACGTCCGCCGGCGCGAGGTGGACGACGAGCTTCTTCGCCGGCGGCTTGCACCCGCAGACGTCGAGCGCCGCGGACACGCGGTCCTTGCTCTCGCGGACGGCGGCGGCCGGTAAGCCGGTGATCGCGATCCCGGGGAGCCCGTTCGATGCGTGCACCTCGACGGTGACCTCGTAGGCGTCGAGGCCCGCCTGGCCGCGGGTCAGCAGGCGCGCGAGGGACACGCGGCGGCGCGCCGTCCGCGCGGCGTGCCGCGGCGGCGCGGATCAGCTTTCGGAGGGAGGCTCCGACTGCGAGGCCTGGGAGGCGAAGTGCTGCTCGAGCTCGGCGAGCCGCGCCTCCATCGTCTCGAGCTTCTCGCGAGTGCGCTCGAGCACGGCCCGCTGCACGTCGAACTCCTCACGGCTCACGAGCTCCATTCGCTCGAGGCCGGACTTGAGCAGCGCGCGGAAGTTGCGCTCGAGGTCTTCGCCGAGGAGCTTGAGGTTGTGCGGCACGGACTGCGCAAGCTGTCTCGCCAGGTCGTCGAGGTTGAAGCGGGACTCTCTGTCGATCATTGGACACTCCTTCGCGCCGGGGCGGCGAGCCGGCATTCCGCGCGATTCGGACCGAAACGGCCGCAGGCGCGACCTCGGCAGGATCATACCCTGTACGCCGCGGGACGGCTGATTTAACGTAAGCGCGCCGGCGGGCGGTGTTCCAGCCCGCGAGGGACGGGGCAAAAGGCGACATGGGTCACGCGGGGCCGCCGCAGAGCGGTGCTATTCTCCTTCTCGTTCCACCGGAGGACTCGCTTGCGACTGCTCGCCTGCACGCTGCTCGCGCTCGTCACGGCCGGGGCTTCCGCCGCCGACGTGTATCGGTGGGTCGACGCCGATGGCAACGTGACCTACAGCGACCGGCCGCAGAACGATCGCGCCGAGCGCGTGCCCGTGCTCGCGCCGCGTGCGGCGAGCCGGCCGGCGGCGCTGCCCGCGCAGCCGCAACCGGCCGCGGCCCCGTCCGTCCAGGAACCCGCACAGCCCGAGCCGCAGCAGGCTGCGGAGCCGACGCCCGAGCAGCGCGCGCGCAACTGCGAGGTCGCGCGCGAGCGGGTCACGCGCTACGCCGAGGCGCGGCGGCTCTACCGCACCACGGCCGACGGCGAGCGCCAGTACTTGAGCGACGCCGAGATCGACGAAGCGCGCGCGCGAGCCGCGGCTGATGTCGAAGCCTGGTGCAATTGATCTTGCGACTCCGACCGCGCTAGCCGCCGAGCCGGCGCCTGCCGAGGCGCCGCCCGCCGCGGGCCGCAAGGCGGCGCCCGAGCCCGACACGGCCGCGGCGCCGCGCGACGAGTTCTTCCTGCCGGATTTCTGTGCGGCGCGCAGCGTGCTCGCCGTCGTGCTCGTCGCGGAGCTGCTCGCGGTCGCGCTCGCGCTCGCGCGGCCCGGCGCGCCGTTCCTGACGGAGCTCGCACGGGTCTCGCTGATCGTGCAGTGGCTCGCGCTGACGAGCGCGGGCATCCTCTGCTTCGCGCGGCCGGCGCTCGCGCGGCTCTCGGTGCCGGCGGCGTCGGCCGCGGTGTTTGTGCTGCTCGCGCTGAACACGGCGTTGATCTCGGGCGTTGCGCTCGCGCTCGGCGCGAACGCGGCGGCGCGCGGCGCGGGCGGCTTCTTCAGCGCCCCGAATTGGTCGTTCGTGCTGCGCAACGAAGGCATCTGCCTGATCGTGACCGCGCTCCTGCTCCGCTACTTCTTCGTCGCGCACCAGTGGCGCCGCCACGTCCGCGCCGAAGCCCGCTCGCGGATCGATGCGCTGCAGGCGCGGATCCGCCCGCACTTCTTGTTCAACAGCATGAACACGATCGCCTCGCTCACGCGGACGAACCCTGCGCGCGCGGAAGAGGCCGTCGAGGATCTCGCGGATCTGTTCCGTGCGACGCTCCGCGACTCGGACAGCCCGCTGCGGCTGAAGGAGGAGCTCGAGCTCGCGCGGATCTATCAGCGGATCGAGGAGGCGCGGCTCGGCGACCGGCTCCGGGTGCGCTGGAACGTTGCCGAGCTGCCGATGAAGTGCCGGATCCCCGGGCTGACGATCCAGCCGTTGCTCGAGAACGCGATCTATCACGGCATTGAGCCGCTCGACGCCGGCGGCACGGTCACGATCGAGGGCCGCGTCGACGGCAACGACGTCGTCATCACCGTCGCGAACCCGGTCGCCGAGGATTCGGGCGGCAGCCCCCGCCCGGGCAACCGCCTCGCGCTCGAGAACGTACGCCAACGGCTCGCGCTCGCGTACGGCGGCCGCGGCGCGGTCGAGGTGCGCCGACCGCCCGGCGCCTACGAGGTCACGGTCCGCTTCCCGCGCGAGGAGTAGCCATGGCGAGCGAGCTCTCGACCTCGGCCGCTTCCGGCGTGCTGATCGTCGACGACGAGCCGCCCGCGCGCGAGCGCCTCGAGCGGCTCGTCGCGGAGCTGCCGGGGTGGCGCGTCGTCGGCTCGTGCGCGTCGGGCCGCGAGGCGCTCGCGCGCGTCGCGGAGCTGAAGCCCCGCGTCGTGCTGCTCGACATCCGCATGCCCGGCATGACGGGGATCGAGGCCGCCCGCCACATGAACACGCTCGCCGACCCGCCCGCGATCGTGTTCACGACCGCGTACGACGAGTACGCGCTCGCGGCGTTCGAGTCGCGCGCAATCGACTATTTGCTGAAGCCGGTACGCCGCGAGCGGCTGCGCTCCGCGCTCGACCACGCGGCGCGGCTGACCGCGCCGCAGCTCGCGCGGCTCTCCGCCGGCCCGGAGCCGCTCGCGCGCCGCGCGCACATCGCGGTTCGGGTCCGCGAGCAGCTGAAGCTGATCCCGCTGCGGGACGTGCTGTTCTTCCGCGCGGAGCAGAAGTACGTGACCGTGTGTCACGCGCGCGGCGAGGACCTGATCGACGAGTCGCTCCGCCAGCTGGAAGAGGAGTTCGCCGAGCAGTTCGTCCGCGTGCACCGCAGCCTGCTCGTCGGAGTCGAGCACATCGAGGCGCTCGAGCGTGCGGCGGACGGCAGCTACGCCGTCAAGCTTCGCGGTCACGGCGAGCCGCTGCCGGTCAGCCGCCGGCAGCTCGCGGATCTGAAGCGGCGGCTGCAGGGCCGCTGAATCGTGGTAAAAGGGCTCCAGTCCCCGATCCGACCGCCGTCGTCCGAATGAGCGAAGAGCACCGACCGGCAAGCGAATCGCTCGAGCCCGGCGAGCCCGCGGCGACCGTCGCGCGAGACGCCGAGCTCGCGGCGGTCGAGCCCGGCACCGAGCCGTTTGCCGCAACGCCGCCCGACGCCGCGCCGGCGGCCGCCGCCGCGAAGCCGCGCCGCCGCGTGCCGCTTCTCGCCGGCGCCGCGGCCGCGCTCCTCGTCGCGGCGATCGGCGCTGCGGCGCTCTTCTGGTCGCAAGCGCGGGAGACCGAGCGTGCGGCTTCGAGGGCCCAAGCCGAGGTCGCCGCGGCGCTCGACGCGCTGCGCGCGGATCTCGGCCGCGTCGAGCAGCGCGCGGGCGCGCTCGCGGCCGAGGTCGAGCGGGCGCTCGACGCGGAGCGCCGGGCCCGCGAGGCGCTCGCCGCGCGCGTCGACTCGCTGCCGGGCAGGCTCGCGGATCTCGACCGGCGGCTCGCGGCCGTGCAGGGCGCGCCGTTCGAGGCGCGCACGGACTGGCTCCGCGCGGAGGCCGAGTACTACCTGGCGGTCGCGAGCACCGAGCTCGCGCTCGGCGGCCGTTGGGAGAATGCCGGCCGGGCGCTCGAGCTCGCGGACTCGCTCCTCGCCGAGCTCGGCGATCCGACGCTCTCGCCGGTCCGCGAGGCGCTCGCCGCCGAGCGGCTCGCGCTCGAGAGCGTCCGGCTGCCCGACATCGAGCGGCTCGCGTTCGACTTGGGCGAGCTTGCCGCGCGCGCGGCCGACTTGCCGCTCCGCCGGGAGCTGCCGGCGAGCTACACGCCGCCGCCGAGCGCCGCGGGGGACGAGCCCGCCGGGCTCGCGCGGCTGACCGGCACGATCAAATCCGCGCTCTCGGGGCTCGTCCGCGTCGAGCGGCGCGATGCGCCGATCGCGCCGGAGCTGACGGCCGCGGAGCGGCTGCTCGCGCGCCGGCAGCTCGAGCTCGAGCTGACGCTCGCGCGCGTCGCCGCGGTCGACCGCCAGGAAGCGCTGCTCGACGGCGCGCTCGACCGCGCGCTCGAGCTCCTCCGGCGCGACTTCGACACCGAAGCGGCGGAGGTCGAGCGCGCGATCGCGCTCGTCGGCGAGCTCGCCGCAATCGACGTCGACCCGCCCCGCCCGACGCTCGGCCGCGCGTTGAACCAGCTCCGCGGGATCGCCGGGGAGCGCTGATGCGGTTCGCGATCGCGGTACCGGCCGCGCTGTTCGCCGGCGCCTTCGTCGCGCATTTCCTGCTGCGCGACCGCGGGCTCGTCGTGATCGGCTGGCGCGAGTACGTGCTCGAGACCTCCGTGCCGGTGCTGCTGATGGCGCTCGTCGTGCTCTACGCGGCCGTGCGCGGCGCGGTCGCGCTGTATCGCGCGCCGCGGCGGCTCGGCGAGGCGCTCGCCGCGCGCCGCGAGCGGGTCGCGGGCGGCCGGCTCACGCAAGGCTTGATCCGGATCGCGGAGGGCGATTGGCGGGGTGCCGAGCGGCTGCTGACGCGCGGTCTCAAAGCGAGCGACGCGCCGCTCGCGAACTATCTCCTCGCCGCGCGGGCCGCGGACCGGCAGGGCGCGCCCGATCGGCGCGATCGCTGGCTCGCGCTCGCGGCCGAGCGCGTTCCGGATGCCGGCGATGCGGTGAAGCTGACCGAGGCGGAGCTCGCGCTCGATGCGGGCGACGCCGCCCGCGCGCTCGCGGCGCTCGCCCCGGTGCTCCGCGAGCGACCGGAGCATCCGGCCGCGCTCGTGCTCGCGGCGAGGGCGCATCGCGCGCGCGGCGACCGCGACCGCCTGCTCGAGCTCTTGCCGCGGCTCGCTCACGCGCGGCTCGGCACGGCCGAGCTCGAGGCGATCGCCGGCGAGGCGCTCGACGCCGGCGCCGCGAGCGAGCTGACCGAGCAGACGCTGGACGCGCTCTGGCGCGCGCTGCCGGCCGCCCTTCGCGCGGCCCCGCCGCTGGTCGCGAAGCGCGCGCTCGCGCTCGACCGGCTCGGCCGCGGCGACGATGCGGAGCGCGAGCTCAAGGCCGCGCTGAAGCGCGATTGGCAAACGCCGCTCGTCGACGCGTACGGCGAGGTGCGAAGCTCGAGCCCCGGCAAGCAGCTGCGGCAGGCGGAGGCCTGGCTCGAGGAGCATCCGGAGGACGCGGCGCTGCTGACGACCGCGGCGAAGCTCTGCATCGCGAACGAGCTCTGGGGCAAGGCGTTGTCGTACCTCGAGTCGAGCCTCGCGATCGCCCCGTCCGCGGACGGCTATGCGCTCTACGGGCGGCTGCTCGGCCAGCTCGGCGAGACGGAGCGCGCGGCGCTCGCGTTCCGGTCGGGCCTGAAGCTCGCGAGCAGCGTGCCGCTCGATGCGCCGGCGCTCGCGGCGCCGACGGCCGCGAAAGGCACCGGCACTTAGGCCGCAAGCGGGGAGCGAACAGCGGGTGGCGCCCGCGAGGCCGCGGGGTCCACCGGTTCGACGGCGCGGCGAGCTAGGAGGCTTTCGGCTGCGAGCGCTTCGAATCGAGCCACTCGATCAGCGGGTCCCACTGCTCCCAGTCGGGCCACGCGAGATACGGCGGCAGCTCGTGGATCCCGAGGCCGCGCTGGTACGCGCGGATGTAGTTCTGCGCCTCGCGGAGCGACGTGATGTACGGCACCTTGAGCCGCGAGAGCACCTCGTCGAGCTCCTCGAAGATCAGCGTGTTCTCGCGGATCCGGTTCGCGACGAGCGCGGCCTTCGCCTTCTTGTCCGCGACCTTGCCGATCGACAGGAGCTCGTCGACGAAGTTCTCAGCCGCCTTGATGTCGATCGGCGACGGCAGCACCGGCACGATGATGGTCTCCGCCCGGCGGACGAGCTCGGCCAGCTCCTTGCCGTGGGCGCGGGCCGGCGAGTCGATGATCAGGTACTCGGTGCTGCGCGGCACCGACTTCAGCCCTTCCTCGTACGCGGGCACCGCGGTGATCGGCGCATAGCCTTCCGGCCGCTGCGCGACCCAGGCGAGCGCCGACCCTTGCGGGTCGTAGTCCGCGAGCGCCGTCGCGTAGCCTTCCGACGCGTAGTACGCCGCGAGGCTGGTCGCGATCGTGCTCTTGCCGCAGCCGCCCTTCGCGTTCGTCACCAGGATGTGTCGCATGGAGTTCTCCGCGTGCTGCGCTGGCCGTTCTCGCCCGGCTTCAGGGTGCGCATAAAGTAGCCACCCTTATGACAAATGTCCAATATCGGTACCGGTTGGCGGCCGCGGTTGTCCGGCGCCCGGAATCGTTGCTTCGGCGAAGCACCCTTTGCCGGCTCAAAGGCCGAGGTCGTCCCAGAGCCGATCGATTTTTTCGACCACGTCGGCCCGCATGACGATCGGCTTGCCCCAGCGCCGCTCGACCTCGCCGGGCCACTTGCTGGTCGCGTCGATCCCGAGCTTCGAGCCCAACCCCGCGACCGGTGACGCGAAGTCGAGGTAGTCGATCGGCGTCGACTCGACGAGGACCGTGTCCCGCTTCGGGTCCACACGCGTCGAGATCGCCCAGATCACGTCCGCCCAGTTCCGGGCGTCGATGTCCTCGTCGACGACGATCACGATCTTGGTGTACATGAACTGGCGCAGGAACGACCAGATGCCGAACATCACCCGGCGCGCGTGCCCCGGGTACTCCTTGCGGATGCTGACGACCGCGATCCGGTACGAGCACGCCTCGCTCGGCAGGTAGAAGTCG
>CAYWGQ010000058.1:0-20231 GCA_964457725.1 uncultured Gammaproteobacteria bacterium | reverse complement strand
CGCAGCGCGACGACGGCACGTGGGACGAGCCGTACTACACCGGCACCGGCTTCCCCGGCTACGGCTTCGGAGCGCGGCTCGACTTCCGCGACGACCGCACCCGCGCACGCATCGCGCAGGGTACCGAGCTACAGCGCGGCTTCATGATCAACTACAACCTCTATCGGCATTACTTCCCGCTGATGGCGCTCGGCCGGGCGCGCAATCGCCTCCAGCACGGCGGCCGATAGAGCTCGAGTGAGTCGAGCGGGCGGCCGGTCCGCCGCCCGCCCTGTGCCCCGAGAAAAGAAAAGCCCGGCCCTGGGGGAGCCGGGGCCGGGCAAATGGCGTCGCGCCGAGATGCGTTCGTCTTTCCGCGCGAGGGGGAGTTTCGCTCGGCCGAGGCGTCCCGACGCGGCGCGCGCTCGCTAGTTGCCTCCCTGGCGTTGTGTGTCCATGCGTTCTCCAAGCTATTGCTCGCCGCGCTCGCCGACAAACGATTTGTCGCTACGCGACGGCTGACATCTTTTCATTCTCCGCGAGCTCCGCGAGCAGCCAGTCGCGCAGCGCACAGACGTCGCGGTCCTCTCCGTCCTCGTGACGGTGCACGAAGTAGTAGCGGTCCGGCGTGTCGAGCGCAGTGTCCGACAGCCTCACGAGCGCTTTCGATGCGAACCAGCTCCCGGCGAGCCGCGCCGGCACGAGCGCGATGCCGAGCCCGCGCTCGGCCGCGCGCGCGACGGCGAACATGCTGTCGAGCCGGATCACCTTCGGCTCGTGATCGAGCGACAGCCCGCACGCGGCGAACCAGCCGCTCCATGCGTGCGGCCGCGCGCGGTGCACGATCAACGTCTGCCGCGCGAGCACCCGCGGCTCCGCGCGGCCGAGCTCGCGCGCGAGCTGCGGCGAGCACGCCGGCACCAGCTCGAGCGAGAAAAGCGGATGGGCCGCGAGTCCGACCGGCGGCGCGGGCAGCAACGGAATCGACGCATCGCACGACGGCGAGTGGCCGGCGCCCGCCTCGATGGTATCGACGCGGATGTCGATCGCGCGATGCCGCCGCGCGAAATCGGCGAGACGCGGAACGAAGAGCTCGCTCGCGAAGAACGGCAACAAGCCGATCCGCAGCACGCGCCGCTCGACACCGCGCCGTGCGAACCGCCGCGCGACCTCCTCGAGCTCGCTCAGCAGCGGCTCGACCTGAGCGAGCAGCGCGGCACCGACGTCGGTCAGCACGACTGCGCGCGTGCGCCGCTCGAAGAGCTCCGCGGCGAGCTGCCGCTCGAGCGCCTTGATCTGATGGCTCACGGCGGACGGCGTGACGCACAGCTCGTCCGCCGCCGCCTTGAAGCTCAGGCGCCGGGCGGCGATGCAGAACGTCCTCAACCCTTTCAACGAGCTGTCGCGCACCGAAACTCTCGGACTGATCGACTCGCCGGGCCCAGTGCAAGAAGCGTGCCCCGACGAAAACTCCTTGCTGATCAGTGAGTTCCGCGCAGCGGTCGCCGCCCACACGCACCGCCACGGAGCGCGTGGGCGCCGCTGCTGCACCATCGCGCGTCAGCGGTAGAACGCGTGCCCGCCGAACTGCGCGACGCGCTCCATCGTCCTCGCCCAGCTCGGCTCGATGCTCGTCGCGTGATAGAAGAGCGCACCGTCGGTCATCGGCTCGTGCTCGCCGTCGTAGACGGCTTCGGCAACTGCGAGCGCGCGCTCCCAGGCCGCGCCGTCCGCGCGGCGGACGGATGCGAGCTCCGTCCACGAGAACGCGCCGACGTAGCGCTTGCGGATCGCGTCCCAGCGCTTCTCGTGCACGACTTCACAGACGCTCGACGGAAAGAGCGGCGAGCGCACGCGGTTCAGCGTGACCTCCGCGACCGCGTACTGGCCTGCGAGCGGCTCGCCGCGGGCCTCGAAGTACACGTTCTCGGCGAGGCACAAGAGCTCCGCGCGGCGATGGCGCTCGGCCGCGAGCCGCTCGCGATCCGCGTTCGCGAGGTGGACGAAGTAGCCGAGCAGGAGCAGCGGCAACGGCAGCGCCGCGAAGAACGCCGCATGGCCCTTGTCCCAGCCGTACCACCAGAAGAGCAGCCGATCGCGTGCGGCCGCGATCGGGGATACGAGCCTCGTCAAGTCCCGAGCAGCCCCTCGAGGCGGTCCAGATCGTTGATCACGCGCCAGGTGCCGCCGTCGTCCTCGATGCGCGCGCGCCAGGCTTCGAGCCGGCCGAGATACTTCCGTGGGTCGACGTTGTCGCTGCGGAGCTTCGTCACGTTCAGCGCGACGACCTCGAAGCCCGCGAGCGGCACGGAGATCTCCCGCACGTAACCCTCCTCGAGGTCCTCCTCGAGATCCGAGAAGATCAGGATGATCTTCCGGCCGGGCGCCTTCTCGTTCAGGAACTCGACGGCCTGCAGCAATCCGCCCGTGATGTCCGTATGCGGCGACGACTCGACGCGCTGCAGGAACTCGTCGATCACGGCCGCAAACTGCCGCTTCTGCAGGTTCGCGGTGCTCGGCCGATCGTCGATGGTGATCTTCGCGACGATGTCCTGCTCGCTGAAGCTGCCCGTGTCGATGCGCGCGACGGCGAAGGAATCCTCCGCCTCGAGCCGCGACAACGTGTAGTTGATGATCTGCTTCGCCTTGACGAGCTCCTGCCGGTACGTGCCCGAGGTGTCGAGCAGCAGGTAGACGCCGGCCGTGCGCGGAGCCTGCTCGAGCGAGCACGCGACGGCGCCGAGCGCCGCGAGCGCGCACGCTGCCGCGAGACGCGCGCGGCTCACGACGACAGCTCCGAGTAGCCGGCGGGGCGCGCGCCGCCCATCCCGCGCCGCTCCGTCTCCCGCTTGCGGTAGGCGGCCTCGATCCACAGCGGCATGAAGATCGGTATGTCGTAGACCCGCGCGAGCGCGGTGCCCGCGTGCAGGAACAGCCCGCCGAGCAGCGCGCAGACGAGATGCGCGGCGCGAAGCAGGCCGCTGCCGGCGAGCCCGAGCACGGTGCGCAGCGAGTGCACGAACGTCTCGAGCGGGATCGCGACGAAGACGAGCGCGAACGGCAGCGTGAACCCCATGCCCATCTGCGCAGCGGTCGTGATCCACAGATAGTCGCTCTGCACGACGGTCTGACCGCCGCGCAGGAGCTCCGCCGTCGCGAGCTCGTCCTGCATCAGGATTTCGCGCATGTATGCGAGCCCCGCCTCGACGGACGCGAGCAGGAGCAGGATCGTGAACGTCACGCCGACCATCCGCACCCGGATCTTGTCGGGCAGCGCGCCGATCACCGGGAAAAGGCGCGTGATGCGCAGCGACTCCATCAAGAAGAGGCCCATCGACACCTCGACCATGATGATCACGAGCGCCGCGATGTCCGCGGTGCGATACCCGCCGATGAAGGCCGTGCCGCCGACCATCTCGGCCATCGGCCGCGCGATCAGCGAGAAGTTGATCGCGGCGCCGCCGATCGCGACCGTCAGCACGAGCGCCGAGACGAAGAACTGCACGAGGGAGGAAGACGAGAGCACCTGGAACGAGTGATCCGTTCCCCGCACGATCTCGCGGTACTCGTCGAGATAGCGGTCGATCGAGCGCGATCGCTCGAGCAGGCTCTCGACCGTCTTCGTGGCCCGGCCGAGCGTCTGTTGGATCAGCCGCCACTGCGGCATCATGCGCCGCAGCAGATCGTGCCGCCGCCGGCACGCCTCCCGGTACTCCTCGAGCGCCTTGTCCTGCGATTTGAGCAGCGACCGGTGGATGTCGGCGAGAATCTCGCCGACCGAGCCGTCCTTGCGCGTATCGAGCTTCGCGATCGCCTCGACCGCCTTCACCCAGCCGGGCGGATCGGGCGGCACCTCGACGGCCTGCGCGTGATCCTGCTCGATGCGGCCGATCGCCTCGGCGAGCGTCCGCTGCAGCGCCGGATAGCCCGCGAGGTCGCGGTGGACGCTGTCCGCGATCCGCTCGAACTCGCGCTCGATGATGCGCTCCTTGGCCTCGCGGCCGGCCGCGAGCAGCACCTCGCGGTTGCGCGCGGAGAGGCGCGCTTCCGCGGAGCGGCACGACTCCGCCGCGAGCCGGGTGACGTCGTGCAAGGCCTGGCAGAGCGTGCCGATCACCTTGTGCGCGGACGGCCGGGCGAGATAGAGCACGGCGACCGCGAGCACCGCCCACAGCACGATCGAGATCGCGGGAAACGGCGTGATGGCGAGCAGGGTATCGAGCGTCATGGCGAGCCTCCCCTTCGGTCTGCGGTGAACGTCGAGGCGACCCACGCGCTGCGAGGCTCGCGGCGGCGAACGCGCCGCTCACGCTGCTGGCAGCCCCGCTGTCGTAGGTTTCCCCTTAGACCGGTGGCTTTGCGGCCTCTTCTTTCGAAAAGTGTGCCTTTGTCAGTAGGCGGGCAGGATGTCGCCGGGCGCCGGGGGTGTCAATCGAGCCGGGCGAAAGCCTCGCGGGACGCGGCCCTGCTCGTCGGAAACGCGCTCTTATGTCAACCGAGCCTCGGTTCCGATGTTACTCTTCGCATCGCGCTCCGCGTGGGCTCCCGGGGGGACGATTCGCAATGACGATGAGCTTCGACTTCACCGACGGTCTCGCGATCCTGCGGATCGTCTGCGGCCTGTTCTTCATCCCGCATCTCGTCGTGAAGTTCCGCAATCAGGACTTCGTGAAGGGGTTCATGGCGAAGGCCGGCCTGAACCCGCCGGCCGCGTGGCTGTATGCCGCGTTCGCCGTCGAGATCCTCGTCACGATCGGGCTCGTGCTCGACGTCTACACGGCGTATGCGGCCGCGCTCGCCGCCGTGTTCCTGCTCGTCGCGGCGTGGGCGAGCTGGCGAGTGTCGGAAGGCAAGTGGATGTGGAACTTCGGCGGCGCCGAGTACCCGCTCTTCTGGGCGATCTGCTGCGCGGTCGTCGCGATCGAAGCCTACTAGCGCCGCGACCGCCTCGGGCGGCTCAGCCGAACGTCCGCTCGAGCGCTTGCGCGAGATCGGCGATCAGGTCGTCGGCGTGCTCGATGCCGACTGCGAGCCGCACGGTCGACTCCTTGATCCGCGCCTGCTCGAGCTCCGCGGGCGACAGGTCGCCGCCGAGATACAGCTGCACCGGCGCGACCAGCGATTCGGTCGAGCCCAAGCTCGCCGTCGTCGCAAAGAGCTCGAGCGCGTCGATGAACGCCCACGTGCGCTCCTTGTCCGCTTTCAGGTCGAACGTGACGACGCCGCCGAAATCGGCGAGCTGCCGCCGCGCGAGCGCGTGGCCGGGATCGCTCGGCAGCCCCGGATAGTAGACGCGCTCGACCTCGGGCCGTCCGACGAGGAACTCGGCGATCCGCTGCGCGTTCTCGCAATGGCGCTCGTAGCGCAGGTAGTACGTCTTCAGCCCGCGCAGGATCATGAACGCGACCTCGGGGTCCATCGTCGCGCCGAGATTCACCGCCTGTGGGCGCAGCGCGCGGATCCGCGCCTTGTCTGCGATCACGATGCCGCCGAGCACGTCGCCGTGCCCGCCGGCGTACTTCGTCAGGCTGTGGACGTAGTAGTCGATCTCGAAGCCGCCCTGGTTGTGCAGCCCGGCGAAGGTGTTGTCGAGCACGGTCGTGACGCCGTGCCGCTTCGCCGCCGCGACGAGCACCGCGACGTCCGGCACCTGGAGCATCGGGTTCGTCGGCGACTCGAAGATCAGCAGCTTCGTCTCGGGCCGCGCGAGCTCGCGCTCGACCGCTTCGGTGTCGTGCAGGCTCACCATCGAGTGCTCGATGCCGAAGCGGGGCAGCATCCGCCGCACCGCGACGCGCGTCGGACGATACGACTCGACGAACAGCACGACCCGCTCGCCGGTCTTGACGTTGCCGAGGAGCGCGAGCCAGATCGCCGCCATGCCGGAGGCCGCCGCGATCGCGTCGTCGCGATCCTGCAGCTCCGCCGCGAGCAGCTCGAGCTGCCGGGTCGTCGGATTCGAGTCCCGCGTGTAATCGAAGCCGTGCGCCTTCGCCTCGGGCGTCAGCGACGCCTCGATCGACGGATACGTGAACTTGACCGACCGGTAGACGGGCTCGACGAGCGCGCGGTTGCCCTCGGGCGGCGTCACCGCGGGCTGGTGGGTGACGCGCGTTTCCTTCTTCATCAGATCCCGTCGAGCGCCTGGGAGAGATCCGCGATCAGGTCCTCCGCGTCCTCGAGGCCGACGGAGAGCCGGACGAGACCGTCGGTGATGCCGACGCGCTTACGCTCCGCCTCCTCGACGTCCGCGTGCGTCATCGTCACCGGGTGGGTGATCAGCGTCTCGACGGAGCCCAAGTTCTCCGCGAGCGTGCAGAGCTTGACGGAATCCATCAGCTGCTTGCCGGCATGCACGCCGCCCTGCACCTCGAACCACAGCATCGCGCCGAAGCCGCTCGCCTGGCGCTTCGCGAGCTCGTGCTGCGCGAACGTCTCGAGGCCGGGGTAGCACACGCGCGTGACCTTCGGGTGGCTCGCGAGGAACTCGGCGATCGCCTGCGCGTTCGCCGCCTGCCGGTCCATCCGGATCGACAGCGTCTTCGTGCCCTGCAACGTGAGCCATGCGACCCACGGCGACATGATCACGCCGGTCGCGTTCTGCACGAAGCGGATGCGCTGATCGAGCTCCTCGTCCGCGACGATGACGGCGCCGCCGACGGTCGCGTTGTGACCGTCGAAGTACTTCGTCGTGCTGTGGATGACGATGTCGGCGCCGAGCTCGAGCGGGCGCTGGTAGTACGGCGTCAGAAACGTGTTGTCGACCGCGTGCGGAATCTTGCGCGCGCGCGCGATCTCGGAGATCGCCGCGATGTCGGTCAGCTTGAGCGTCGGATTCGCCGGCGTCTCGGTCACGATCAGCCGCGTGTTGTCGCGCAGCGCGCGGCGCACGGCCTCGGGATCCGACGTGTCCGCGAACGTGAACTCGACGCCGTAGCGCGCGTAGATCTTCGTGCAGAGCCGGTACGTGCCGCCGTAGGCGACGTCGGAAACGATCGCGTGGTCGCCCGCCGAGAGAGTCGCCTGCAAGACGGCTTGCATGGCCGCCATCCCGGTCGCGTAACAGGTACAGTCCGCGCCGTTCTCGAGCGCGGCGAGCTTCCGCTCGAGCGCACGCACGGTCGGGTTGCCGCTCCGCGAGTAGGAGTAGCCCTTCGCGAGGTACTGGTCGACCGACTCCTGGACGAACGTCGTCGACTGATAGACGGGCGTCAGAATGGCGCCCGAGACCGGGTCGGGCGTGACGCCCGCGTGCACTTGCTTGGTCGTGAAGCCCATCGGCTTCCCTCCAGGGGAACGAGGGCGGCATGATACCGGAAAACGCCGCTCCGCCGGGCGTACAGCCGCCGTGCGCGACGAGCGGAACAGCGCGTTAGAATGCCCCTCGCCGCCAGACGGAGCCCACTCGAATGCGCCTCGCGACCGCCGCCCTCGTCCTCGCCGCCGCCACCGCGCTCTTCGCGGGCACCGCCCGCGGCCAGCTCTCGGCCCCGAACGCCGCCGGCGTCGCGATGGGTCATCTGCATTACGTCGTACGAGACGTGGAGGCGAACAAGCGCTTCTGGCTCGCGCTAGGCGGCGAGCCGAAGACGTTCGGCACGACCGAGGTCGTCGCATTTCCGGACGTGCTCGTGTTCCTGCGCGAAGGCGAGTACTCGGGCGGCACGGAGGGCTCCGTCGTGAACCACGTCGCGTTCCGGGTGAAATCGCTCGCGGCGATCGAGGCCGCCGGATTCGACGTGCATTACAACGAGCAGGTGCCCGGCGTCGCCTCGGTGACGTCGCCGGAGGGCGAGCGGATCGAGCTCTTCGACGACGAGCTCGCGACCAATCTCACGTTCACGCCGGCGCAGCCGACGAGCGAGCCCGCGGTCGAGCGCCACAACCGCAAGATCGAGGTGCCGATCATCGCGCACCACATCCATCTGCACGTGCCGGACGGCGAGATCGCGGCAGTGCAAGCGTGGTACGCACGGCACTTCGGCGGAGTCGTCGGGATGCGTTGGCGCTACGACGCGGTCGATCTGCCCGGCATCAACATCAACGTCTCGACGGCGCCGCGGCCGGTCGCGCCGACGCGCGGGCGGGCGCTCGACCACATCGGCTTCGAGGTCGAGAACCTCGAGGCGTTCTGCCGGGAGCTCGAAGCACAGGGCATCGCGTTCGATCGGCCGTACTCGCGCCTGCCGTCCGGCCTCGGCCTCGCGTTCCTGACGGACCCCTGGGGCACCTACATCGAGCTGACCGAAGGCCTCCGCGACCTCTGACCGCGCCCCGCCGCGGCGGCGCGTTACGCTTCGCGTAGGAGCGGCTGTCCAGCCGCGACTGCGGCTTCGTTCGGCGTAGCGGTGGTCGCGGCTGGACAGCCGCTCCTACCAGGAGTCGCAGCGCAGACGCCCCGTTCCAGCACCTCGCGGTCAAAAGAGGCGTTCGCGGCGGGCCCAGTCGAGCGTGTCGTTCAGGCCTTGCTCGAAGAGCGTGAACATCTCGTCGACGTCGTCCGGCGTCACGATGTACGGCGGGCAGAGCGCGATCGTGTCGCCGACCGCCCGCACGATCAGCCCGCGCTGCCGGCACAGCGCCATCGCCCGCGCGCCGACCCTCGCGCTCGGCTCGAACGCCGCCTTCGTCGTCTTGTCGCGAACGAGCTCGACGCCGCCGACCAGCCCGATGCCGCGCGCGTCCCCGACGAGCGGGTGATTTGCGAGCGCGCGAAGCCGCGTCTGGAACTGCGGCGCGATGCGGCGGACGTGGCCGTAGAGGTCGCGCTCCTCGTAGAGCTCGAGCGCGCGGAGCGCGACCGCCGCCGCGACCGGGTGCCCCGAGTACGTGAACCCGTGAGCGAACTGCCCGACCGCGTCGCTCGCGTCGCGGATCGGCTCGTACAGCCACTCCGGGACGACGACGGCGCTTATCGGCAAATACGCCGAGGACAACGCCTTCGCGCACGTCAGCGTCGTCGGCCGCATGCCGAACGTCTGCGCGCCCCAGATCTCCCCGGTGCGGCCGAAGCCGCAGATCACCTCGTCGTCGATCAGCACGATGTCGTGCTTCTCGAGCACGGCCTGGATCTTCTCGAAGTACGTGCGCGGCGGCAGCACCACGCCGCCGACTCCGAGCATCGGCTCGGCGATGAACGCGGCGATCGTGTCCGGATCCTCCCGCTCGATCAGCGCCTCGAGGTTCGCCGCGAGCCGCGTCGCGTAGTCCTCCTCGGACTCGCCGGGCTCTGCGCCGCGGTAGTGATACGGCGCGTCCGTGTGCAGCACCCACGGCAGCGGCACGTCGAAATGCGCGTGGAACGCCGGCAGCCCGGTCAGGCCCGCCGTGGCGATCGTCGTGCCGTGATAGCCCCTCTGCCGGGCGATGATCTTCTTCTTGCGCGGGCGGCCGACGACGTTGTTGTAATACCAGACGAGCTTGATCTGTGTGTCGTTCGCGTCGGAGCCCGAGTTGCCGAACAGCACGCGCTGGGCGTCGAACGGCGCCATGTCCGCGAGCTTCGCCGCGAGACGGATCGCCGGCTCGTGGCTCTTGCCGACGAACAGATGCGTGAACGCGAGCGTTCGCATCTGCTCCTGCGCGACGCGCACGAGCTCCTCCTCACCGTAGCCGAGCGTCGTGCACCACAAGCCGGCCATCCCTTCGAGGTAGCGGCGCCCGCGGCTGTCCCAGACGTGTATCCCGCGGCCGCGAACGAGGACGTCCGGCCCGTCGCGATGCAGCGCGGCGAGGTTCGTGTTCGGGTGAAACACGGCTTCGAGATCGAGCGTTTCGAGCTCGTCGAAGCGCGGCGCGGGATCGGCCATGGCAGCTTCCTCGTAGCGGGGCCGGACATGATACCGCCGCGCTCGCCGGAGCGGCATCCTCGAAGCCGTGCCGGCCTCCGGCCGCTACTCGTAACCGATCCAGACCGCGACCATCAGGGCGATCGCGGCCGCTCCGTATACCTTCAGCATGAACGGCACGACGAACCTGAGCCAGCGCTCGTACGGAACGTTCGCCATCGCGAGCATGCCGATGATGACCGGATTCGTCGGCACGACGATGTTCGAGAACCCGTCGCCGAACTGGAACGCGAGCACGGCGACCTGTCGGGAAACGCCGATCACGTCCGCGAGCGGCGCCATGATCGGCATCGTCACGTACGCCTGACCGCTGCCGGACGGCACGAAGAAATTGACGAGCGTCTGCACGGCGAGCATGCCGACCGTCGCGAGCGCGGGGCCGAGCGACGCGAGCGGCAGCGACAGGCCGTGCACGATCGTGTCGATCACGCTGCCGTCGTCGAGGACTACCTGGATCGCGCGCGCGAAGCCGATCAAGAGCGCGGTCATCGTGAGCTCCGCCGCACCGCGGCCGAACGCGGTCGCCGCGCGGTTCGGACCGATCCGCGCGATCGCGGCGAGCGCGACCGCGAGCGCGAGGAAGACCGCGCTCATCTCGATCAGATACCACCCGAGCCGCGTCAGTCCGTAGACGAGGACGACGAGCGCGGCGGCGACCGCGATCAGCACAGCGAGATGCCCGCCGCCGAACGGCGCGTCGCTGCGGATCGTCGCGCTCGCGGGCGG
The DNA here is from genome assembly GCA_964457725.1 of uncultured Gammaproteobacteria bacterium. Lineage (GTDB taxonomy): Bacteria > Pseudomonadota > Gammaproteobacteria > Steroidobacterales > Rariloculaceae > FEN-1219. Next base: position 9,678 of record CAYWGQ010000058.1, on the reverse strand, counting down.
CGCGAGGCCCGCGACGAGGCTCAGCGAGCGGTCCGCCGCGACCCGGCGCGCATAGCGCCATACGTGGTGCACGCCGATCGGCACGAACGCGACCGAAAGCGCGAGCCGGTACCACATCCCCGAGCCCGGCGTGAGGTCGGCGACGTTCTGCGCGATCAGCACCGTGAACGGATTGATCGCCGCGATGCCGTAGCCGATCGAGTAGCCGACCGCGACGATCGCGACGCCGGTCAACGCGTCGTAGCCGAGCGCGAGCGCGAGCGCGACCAGCACCGGCACGAACGGCAGGAACTCCTCCGCCATGCCGATCGTGCTCGCCCCGGCCATGAACAGCACGAGGCCCCCGACGACGAGCGCGAGCGGGTGGCGGCCGAGCCTGCGCAGCGCGGCCGCGAGCGCCGCATCGACCGCGCCCGACTCGCGCAGGATCGCGAACGCGCCGCCGATGATGAAGATGAAGAAGACGATCTCCGCGGCCGCCTCGAGACCGCGCGGCACGGCGGTGAAGATCGTCAGCGGCGACAGCGCTTCCCGGTCCGGAATCGTCGCGTAGGTGCCGGCGACGACCTGCAACCGGCCCTGCTCGTTCTCGACGCGTTGATACTCGCCGGCAGGCAGCACGTACGTCAGCAGGAGCGCGACGACGATCATGCCGAAGAGCAGCACGAGCGTATGCGGCATCCGCGAGCGCGGCTCGTCGGCCGTCATGCGGCACCTCGGTGGAGACGGGCGATCCGGCGCGCCCGCCGGCCCGCGGCACGCCGCCGTCGCGCGCGCCGGCACCGAACCTGGGCGCGCGCGCTCACGGGCTCAGAACGACCGACCGAGCGAGACGTACGCGGCGCTCTGGCCGCCGTCGGAGCGGCCGACGCCGACGTAGACGGGGCCGACCGGCGTGTTCACGCCCGCCCAGAGCGAGACGCCGAACAGCGTATCGCCGAGATCGATCGCGCTGCGGTCGTCCCAGACGTTGCCGAGCTCGAGGCTGATGCCCGCGAACGCGGGGAACAGCGCGAGATCGCCGATCCTCCGGTAGTAGCTCGTGCCGATCCGCACCGCGTGCTGGCCCGAAAGCTGATTGCGGTTCAGGCCGGAAAGATCGAACAACCCGCCTAGCCGCACGCGGCTCGACACGGGCGCCTCGCCGCTGATCGTCGCGTCGTAGCGGAACGTCGAGAGCAGCGTGTGCCGGCCCCACGTTTTCGCGTAGGAGGTGTCGATCAGCAGCTGATCGAAATCGCCGTCGGCCGACAGCACGCTCTCGCGCGACCCGACCCATTCGATCGTCGCGAGGACGCCTTCCGTCGGGAAAGCGACGCTGTCGAGCGTATCGACCGAGAAGCGCGCGAACAGCTCGCCGCGGCGGAAGCTCTCCTCCGGCAGCAGCGTCGCATCGCCGACGCGCAGATCGTACCTGCCGGTCGCCCCGCGGAGCCCGCCGCGCACCTCGGCCCAGCCGTAGAACTCGCGCCCCGCCGCGAGCTCGATCGCCGCCTCGCGGATGTCGATCTCGGCCGCGAGCGTGTCGTCGTCGAAGATGTTGAAGAGCGTCGAGCGGAATTGCAGCTGCGGCTCGAAGAACCACATCCCGTCGGCGCCGAGCGGCTGATACAGGTCCGCGAGCAACGCCGGCTCGTCGCCGACCACGAACGTCGCGCGCCACTCCCCGCCCCGCTCGTTGATCAGCGTGCGCAAATAGCTCGCGGCGAGGCCGAACGTCGCATCCGCGTCCGCCGAGGAGCTGTAGTCGACGCCGAGCTGCAGATAGTTCGGACCCCACGAGCGCTCCTCGATCTCGATCTCGAGGCCGGTGCGCCCCGCCTCGTCCCGGACGACGTCGTAGCGCACGTTCTGGAAGAACTCGAGGCCGTAGACGCGGCCGATGGCCTTCTCGACCGCTTCCACGTCGAGCGGCTCGCCGATCTCGATCTCGCGCAGCCGCGCGTCGATGATGCTGTCGGCGAGAGCGGACCGGTTGTCGAGCGCGACGAACTCGACGGTCGGCAACGGATCCGGCCGCGGATCGGCGCGGCTCTCGACGTAGGCCGCATAGCTCTGCGGGTCGAGCGAATACCGCTCGAGCGCCTCGCGCTCGGCCATGACCGCGTCGTAGCCGCTGCGGAACGCCTCCGTCAGCCGCGTGAACGCGGCGGACGTCAGCTCCTCGTCGAACTCCGGCACGAGCAGCAGGTCGTCCTCGCCGAGCAGCGCCCTCTGCTGCTCGACGCCGGTGCGCGTCAGCAGGTTCGTGAGCTGCGTCGTGACGGACAGCACCGAGCGCATCGACTCGCGCGACAGCAGCGCCGAGGAGATGTCGACGGCGATGATGACGTCCGCGCCCATCTGCTGCGCGACCTCGACGGGGAGATTCATCGCGATACCGCCGTCGACGAGGAGCTGGCCGCCGATCTCGATCGGCGTCAGCGCCGCCGGCAGCGACATGCTCGCGCGCACTGCGCGCGGCAGGTCCCCTTGCGCGAGCACGACCGGCTCGCCGGTGACGATGTCGGCCGCGACCGCGCGGAACGGCAACGCCAGCTCGTCGAAGTCGTCGACGCCGACTCCGGCCGTCACGCGCGAGAGGATCATGTCGATCACTTGGCCTTGCACGAGGCCGATCGGCAGCTCGAACTCGCCGTCGTTCAGCCCGGGACGCTGGTTCACGAGGAACAGGTCGTCGTCCCGCTTGCGGCGGAACGAGCGGTACTCACGGGGCGTGAAGTTCAGAAAGGCCGCGTCCCAGTCGATGCTGCTCGCGATCTCCTCGATCTCGTCGACCGAGAGACCCGAGGCGTAGAACCCGCCGACGACGGCACCGATGCTCGTGCCCGCGATGCAGTCGACCGGCACGCGCAGCTCCTCGAGCGCCCGCAGCACGCCGACGTGCGCACCGCCGCGCGCGCCGCCGCCGGACAGGACCAGGCCGATCGACGGCCGCGAATCGGGCACCGGGGCGCACGACCGCGGCGGCTCCGCGGACGGTGGCTCCGCTTGCGTGACCTCGCCGATCGGCTCCGCCTCGGCGGCATCGTCCCGCGGCTGCGCATGCGCTCCGAGCGCCGCGAGCGCGAGCGCCGCGGCGCACAGCCGGACCGCGGAGATCCGATCGGAGCACATGTCGCCGTTCTCCTACAGCACACATCCCTGCGAAGCAGGCAGAATGATGCCAGAGCGGCCAGACCGGTGCAGGCCGCATCGCTCGCGCCGTCCCATGACTTGCCGCCCCTGCTCGACTACCATACCGCGCTCGCGTGCGCACCGGTCGCGGTTCGCGAGCCGACCGATGGAGGCAACATGGCGCTCGAACATCACCGGCTGATCATTCTCGGCTCCGGCCCGGCCGGCTACACCGCTGCGGTGTATGCGGCGCGCGCGGCGCTCGAGCCCGCGCTGATCACCGGCATCGAGGTCGGCGGGCAGAGGACGACGACGACCGAGGTCGACAACTGGCCGGGCGACGACCAGGGCGTGCTCGGCCCCGAGCTGATGGAGCGCATGAAGCGGCACGCGGAGCGCTTCGGCACGAAGCTGATCTACGATCACGTGAACCGCGTCGAGCTCGGCTCGCGGCCGTTCCGGCTGTTCGGCGACGCCGGCGAGTACTCGTGCGACGCGCTGATCGTCGCGACCGGCGCGTCGGCGAAGTATCTCGAGATTCCGTCGGAGCAGGCGTACCGCGGACGCGGGGTCTCGGCGTGCGCGACGTGCGACGGCTTCTTCTTCAGGAATCAGCCGGTCGCCGTGATCGGCGGCGGCAACACGGCGGTGGAGGAAGCCCTCTACCTCTCGAACATCGCCTCGCGCGTGACGGTCGTCCACCGGCGCGATCAGTTCCGGGCCGAGAAGATCATGAGCAACCGCCTGCTCGAGAAGACGGTCGACGGCAACGTCGAGATCCGCTGGAACCACGTCCTCGACGAGGTGCTCGGCGACGACAACGGCGTGACTGGGGTCCGCATCCGCAACGTGCAGACCGGCGAGACGACCGACATCAAAGCGCAAGGCGTCTTCATCGCGATCGGCCACACGCCGAACACGGCGATCTTCGAGGGTCAGCTCGAGATGGACAACGGCTACATCCGCGTGCGCAGCGGCACGAGCGGCAACGCGACCGCGACGAGCGTGCCGGGCGTGTTCGCGGCAGGCGACGTCGCCGACCCGATCTATCGCCAGGCGGTGACCTCGGCCGGGTCCGGCTGCATGGCGGCCCTCGACGCGGAGCGGTTTCTCGCGGAGCATTGAGGGCGAGGCGGGAGGCCCGCGGCCGGGTCGGCCGGGCTCCGGGGGCTGCCCCGCTCGCGGGGAGTGAGAACTGGTGCCGGGCCGGCCGGGGGGCGCGAGCGGCATCATGGTCCGGACGTTCGAAGCGGAGGGGATCTTGACGATGCGGAGAGTCAGCCGGCGGCAAGCGCTGGTCGGCGGCCTGGGCGGGCTCGCGAGCCTCGCGGGGTTACCGCGGCGGGCGGCGGCGCTCGGCCTCGAGACCCATGCGCTCGCGTTCTACCACCAGCATACCGGCGAGCGGCTCGAGGTCGTGTATCGGGACCACGGGGAGCTCGTGCCGGACGCGCTCGATGCGATCGACACCCTCCTCCGCGACTTCCGCACCGGCGAGAAGCAGCGGATCGACGTCGATCTGCTCGACACCCTCGCGACGCTCTATGCCGAGTTCGATCGCCGCGGCCGCTTCGAGATCATCTCGGCGTACCGCTCGCCGCGAACGAACGAGGCGCTGCGCAAGGCGACGAGCGGCGTCGCGAAAGACAGCTGGCACCTGCACGGCCGCGCGATCGACGTGCGGCTGACGAGCGCGCGTACCGCGAACCTGCGCGACGCGGCGATCTCGCTCGGCCGCGGCGGCGTGGGCTTCTACCCGGACTCGAACTTCGTCCACCTCGACACCGGTCCGGTCCGCACGTGGTGAGCGGCGCAGCGCCGCTTCACGGGACGCAGAGGATACCGTTGACCCGCGCGGCGAGCCGCACGGCCGCCTGCGCGAGCCGTCGCTCGACCGTGCTCTCGGCCACATCGAGGTAGCGGCGGTCGAGCTCGCCGGTCGCGCGATCGAAATCGTAGACGAGTGCGCGGAGCGCGAGGCTCTCCTCGGCCCACGTGAGCGGATCGTCCTCCGCGGCTCCGCGCGGCAGGGCGCGCACCGACTCGATCTGCCGCGCGTAGCGCTCGGGCGACGCCTCCCGCCGAACGATCGCGACCGTATCCCAGAAGGCGTGCAGGTTCGTCTCGTTGCGGCCGTAACGCACGGCGACGTCGTTGCCGCCGCGATCCGCCGCCAGGCCGACGTGCAGCGGCTGATGAACGTCGACGACGAAGTGGACGAGGAACTGCAGGGCAGCGGCGCGCGCGGCCGGCGGCTGCGTACGGTCGCCGAGCACGCGGGAGAAGTTGTCGATCGCCCAGAGCACGTCGCCCTCGGGCGGATGCTCGAGATCGCGGAGCGCCGCGCCGTCATCGACGTTCACGTAGTGCCACGGCGCCGAATGCCGCCAGGCAGGGTCGTCGCGCACGGTGTCCGCCCAGAAGCCGATGTCCGCGAACGATCGGTTCGGCACGAGCACCGCGATCTCTGCCGTCGCCTGCTCGCAGAGGAGCGGCGCGGCGAGCAGGCCTGCGATCCGGTGACCCTCGATGCCGAACGCGTTCGCCGTCGCGGGCAACGCTCCGAGCAGCACGGAGAGCCAGATCGGGAAACGGGTACGGTACGGCATGGCAAGTCCTCCGGGCGCGCGGGCGAGCGCGCCGCCACGACGATCGGAATCGCCACCGAGCCGCCAATGCTACGCTGCTCGGCCGGCGCGACCGTGACGGCGCGCACGCCTTGGCGAAATCGCAGAGCGCCGCGCCGGCAGCGCGGCGCGCGGCTCAGAGCGGGCGGACCGCGGACGGCGCGGCGCCGGCCGCGAGGCGCGCGTCGAAGCCCGCGCGTCCGAGCGCCTGCTCGATCAGGTCGAGGGTGCGCGCGAGCGCGCCGCGGTTGTCGGTCACGAGCGTGTAGGCCGCGTCTCCCGCCGCGCGGCGAAGCGCCGGCTGCTCGAAATACAGCGCGACGGCGGCCGCGAGCTCCTCGACGTCGAGACACTGCCGCGCGGCGCCCCGCTCGAGCGCCATCGCGCTGATTTCTTCGAAATGGAACATGTGCGGCCCGAACACGACCGGCACGCGCACGGCGCACGCCTCGAGCAGGTTCTGCCCGCCGCGCGGCACGAGGCTGCCGCCGATGAAGGCGACGTCCGCGGCGGCGTAGAGGCGCTGCAGCTCGCCCATCGTGTCGCCGACGAGAATCTCCGTGCCGGCCGGCAACGCGCCGCGACAGCGGCTGCGGAGCGCGATCGCGTAGCCGCGTCGGCGGCAGAGCGACGCGACCGCCGCGAAGCGCTCCGGATGTCGCGGCACGAGCACGAGCAGCAGATCCGGCAGCGTCGCGCGCAGCAGCGCGAACGCGTCGAGCACGCGGCGCTCCTCGCCCGGGTGCGTGCTCGCCGCGATCCACACGGGCCGCGACCGGCCCCACGCGTCGCGGAGCGCCGCGCCCTCGGCGAGCAGCGTCGGCGGCATCTCGACGTCGAACTTCAGGTTGCCGGTCACCTTCACGAGCGACTCGGCGGCGCCGAGGTTACGCAGCCGCTGCGCGTCCGCGCGCGTCTGCGCGCAGAGCAGCACCGCGTTCGCGAGCATCGCGCGCGCAGTCCGCGGCACGCGCAGATAGCCGCGCAGCGACGCCTGCGACACGCGGCCGTTCACGAGCAGCAGCGGGATACCGCGCCGCTTGCACGCGGCGAAGATGTTCGGCCAGAACTCCGTCTCCGCGATCACGGCGAAGTCCGGCCGCACGCGGTCGAGGAAGCGCGCGACCGCGTCCGGAAAGTCGAACGGCACGTAGCTGTGGCTCACGCGCGCGCCGAACAGCTCGCGGACCTGATCCGAGCCGGTCGGCGTCATCGTCGTCACGTGCACGCGGTGCCGCGGGTACCGCTCGCCGAGCGCCTCGATCAATGCGGCCGCGGAGCGCACCTCGCCGACCGAGACCGCGTGCACCCAGATCGTGCGGCTGCCGCGCCCCGGGTCGACGAAACCGAAGCGCTCGGGCCAGCGATACCAGTACGGCCGGTAGCGCAGACCCCGCCAGAGCAGGCTCAGCAGCGCATACGGCAACAGGCAGTAGGCGGCAATCGACCAGGCAGTCATTGGCCCTCGAGCGGCCGGGCTTCGCCAGAGTCTACCGCGGCGCGCGCTCGAGAATCTCGGTCGCCAGCGCCTGGCGCGCGGCGAAATAGCGGGTATACGGCTCGTCCCAGGCGATCCTCGAGGAGACCACGCGGTCGAACGCCCCGAGCAGCCCGAGCATCAGCTCGCACGCCTCGCGCACGGCGCTGCGCTCGGCCGGCTGGCCGGTGATGTAGTCGCAGAGACCGTTGCGGGCGACGTAGTCCTGCAAGAGCGGGCTCGCGTCGCGGCGCACGAGCACCCGCACGCCGCAGGCGGCCGCGACCGCGAGGTCGTTCACGTCGTCGAATACGCAGGCGACCTCCTCGCCGCGGAGCCCATGCCGCGCGCAGAGCTCCGCGAGCACCTCGCCCTTGCTCTTCGCGTTGTAGCAGATCGCATGGAAGTGCTCGCGCTGCACGAACGCGCGCGCTGACGGGTTGTCGACGCCGGTGATCACCGCGGTGAACGGCAGTTGCTCGCCGTGCCGGAGCCACAGCGCGTAGCGGAGCAGGTTCGTGCCCATCGAGTCCGGCTCGCCGAACGTGCTCGGCGCGCCGTCGCCCTTCGCGCCGACGTTGAACACGCCGTCCCAGTCGAATACGAGGCCGCGGATCGCACGCAGGCGCTCCGCGAGGGTCTCGGGCGGCGTCAGGAAGACGCCGCCGAGCTGCGAGAAACGGGTGGCGAGCTCGGGCAGCATCAGCAGCCCTCGCCGGGCCGCGTCACAGCCGGTCCTGACCGAGGAGCCCGAGCTTGATGATGTCCTGCACGTCGAGCACGCCGGACGGTTTGTCGCCTTCGACGACGACGACGCTGTCGACCTCGAACTCCTTGAAGAGCTTCACCGCGTCGTTCAGCACGCTGTCGCGCGGAATCGTCACCGGCTTCGGCGAGAAGCCGATCTCGGCGAGCGACTTGTCGAGGATCTGCCGGCCGTGCTGCTGAAGCTTGCGCCTCAAGTCGCCGTCCGTGAAGACGCCGGCGACCGCGCCCCGCTCGTCGACGACGACGACGACGCCGAGCCGCGACTCGGTCATCTTCACCATCGCGGACGATAGCGTCTCGGACGCCTCGCAGACCGGGTTCGCGTCGCGAATCACGTCGCGCACGCGCATCGTCAAGAGCGCGGTGTGCTCGCGGAACTGCGCCGCACCGACAGCCGTCAGCGTGTTGTCGCAGAGATGCTGCATCACGCTGAACGGCACCGTGCAGACGTGCGCGCCGACGAGCAGCGCCTGGCGGACGTGCTCCGCGTGGCGGACCGACGAGAACATGACCTTCGTCGCGTACTCGTGCCGGTCGATCACGTCGACGAGCTGCTCGAAGAGCTGCACCGCGTCGTGGCCCTGGTCCTGCATCCGGCCCGCGAGCGGGCAGACGAAGGCGGCGCCCGCTTCCATCGCCATGTACGCCTGGTTCAGCGTGTAGATCAGGTGCACGTTCACGCGATAGCCGCGGTCGGTCAGACGGCGGCACGCCTTCACGCCGTTGTTCGAGATCGGCACCTTGAACACCGGCTCGCGGGCGAGCGGCAACGACAGGATCCGCTCCGCCTCGGCGACGATGTCGTCGGGCGTGTCGCCGAGCGCCTCGACCTGGAGCTCCGGCACCATGCCGGACAGCTTGACGATTGCGCCGTCGATGTCCGTGATGCCGTGCCGGTGCATGAACGTCGGCGTCGTCGTGAGCCCTTTGACGAAGCCGAAATCGAAAGCGGCTTCGATCTCCTTGAAGTCGACCGAGTCGAGATAAAGATCCATCGGCTTCCTCAGTGAACGGCGGCTTGCGCCCTGACCAGATCGTGCAGCTCGACGAGCGGCCGCACGAAATCGGAGACCTGATCGAGGTAGTACTGGCTCGCGGCGTCGCAGAGCGCCTCGGGCGGATTCGGGTGAGCTTCGATGAAGATGCCGTCGACGCCGGCCGCGACGCCGGCTCGCGCGAGCGTCGACAGGAACTGCCGCGTGCCGCCGCGCGGATCCTTGCTCGGGATTCCGTACTTCCTGATCGTGTGCGTGATGTCGAAGACGACCGGATAGCCGATCTGGTTCAGCAGATAGAAGCTGCGCGGGTCGACGACGAGATCGTTGTAGCCGAACGTGTAGCCGCGCTCGGTCAAGACGATGCGGTCGTTGCCGGAGGCCTCGATCTTCTGCACCGGCTTCGCCATGTTGTCCGGAGCGATGAACTGGCCGTGCTTCACGTTGATCACGGCGCCGGTCTTCGCGGCGGCGACGACGAGCTCCGTCTGCATGCAGAGATAGGCCGGGATCTGCAGCACGTCGACGACCTCGGCCGCCGGCGCCGCCTGGCTCGGGTAGTGGATGTCCGTCAGGACCGGCAGCTCGAACTCGCGCTTGATCTTCTCGAGGAGCTTCAAGCCTTCCTCGAGGCCCGGCCCCTGGTAGTAGTCGAGCGAGCTGCGGTTGTCCTTCGAGAAAGACGACTTGAAGA
>CAYWGQ010000057.1:0-20364 GCA_964457725.1 uncultured Gammaproteobacteria bacterium | reverse complement strand
CGTAAATTCAGGTTGCTCCAACCGGGCGAGCCATTCCTGTTCAAGCTCCACAGTCCGCAAAATTTTATTGTGGGCGGCGGATTCTTCGTGCGCCATACGGCGCTTCCATGCTCACTCGCGTGGTCTGCATTCGGTTTGAAGAACGGAGTCGCAGATGCCACGGCGTTCCGCGCCCGAATCCAGCGCTACCGCCGGACCGCACAGCCCGAGCCAGATCCAATCGTTGGCTGCTCCATTCTCACCGAGCCGTTCTTTTGGCCGGAGGAGCAATGGATTCCAATCCCATCGGACTGGGCGCCAAATATCGTGCAGGGCAAAAGTTACGACGACGCGGAGGCTCCCGGGCGCGCGCTTTGGCATGAGGTGCTCGCTCGCTTGGCGCTCGACCCACGCTTGAGAGAGATCAAGGAGGAAGGGCCGAGGTATGGGGCGGAGTATCTTGCCCGCGCGCGCCTCGGACAGGGTGCTTTTCGCGTGCTTGTAACGGATGCTTACCAGAAGCGCTGTGCGATCAGCGGAGAGCGCACGTTGCCCGTCTTGCAGGCTGCACATATCAGACCGTATGCCGCGGCGGGGCCGCACCGAGTGTCGAATGGCCTTCTGCTTCGCTCGGATCTGCACATCCTCTTCGACCGCGGTTACGTCACGGTTACTCCGGAACTGCGTGTCGAGGTGAGCAAGCGGATCAAAGAGGAATTCGCGAACGGCCGCGAATACTACGCCCACCACGGCAAGATGCTCGCAGTACTGCCGAGGGACTCGGCCGAGCGACCTGCGGAGGAGTTCTTGCGGTGGCACAACGACAATTGCTTCGAGCGGGGAGGGGTGGACTCGTTCGAATCCGCATAGTTGTGCATGCATGTGGCGCGACGGGCAAACGTTGCAGCCGAAGAAGTTCGAAGGCGAGAAGCCGCTTGGAGGACAACGGCCCGGCGTCGGCTTTCAGTTTTCCCTCGCGCGAAGGACCTGATCCATTCGAGTGAGCGCATCCACGGCGGGCAACGGTAACGTTATGACTTCCTCCGGCTCGTCTACCGCGTCCGGATTGATTCGCACGAGCCTCCCACCGAGCCGTTCCGCAAGTCGCTCGCCAGAATGTCGAATCGTGGCGATCGCGGTCCCCGCGCCGACCTCCACGATCACCACGCGCCGTCCCTGCACCTCGCGCACCCACGCCGCGAACCGTTCGCGCTGCTTTCGTGTGACGTCGGAAATCCAGTCGTAGTCGTTGAACATTAGGATGTTCGGTCTGGCCAGCGCACCGCATCTCTCGCACCGTGGCAGCTCGCCGATCGCGCGGAAAGACGCCATGTCCACGTGTACGTCGTGCGGTGGCGTCAGCCAGACGTGGTCGCTGCACGGCGTCGTGCACTGCAAGCGATGGATGCTACCGTGCTGCTCGACCACGCGATCCTCTGAGAAGTCTGCGGCGAAGAACTGCCCGTCGACATTGGAGGTCAACACGAAGCTTCCGGCCGGCATTTGCTCGCACCACCGCTTCAAAATGAAGTAGCCCGCGTGTGGGCGCGTTTGCCGGTAGAGCTTGAGGCGGTGGCCGTAGAAGGCCCACGCGAGCGCCGGATCCGAGGTGAACCAATGGGGCTGTGCCATCTCCTCGAACGACAAGCCGAGCTTCTCGAGCGGCGGATAAGCGCGCCAGAACCCACGTGGGCTGCGGAAATCCGGCAGACCCGAGTCGACACCAAGCCCGGCCCCCGCGGTAATCAGCAGTGCCTCGGCCTGCCGGACGAGTTCAGCGGCCTCGCGAATGGCGTTTTGTGCAGTCTGGTCGGTCACGTCCGTCAGCTACATAAGCGGTGCAACGCATCATTGTATGAGACGGCCGTCACGGCTCCTTTCCTTCGCTGCTCCGATGCGGCACGCGTCGAGCGGCAACCCCAGCGCTACGCTGCACCGCGACGTACCGTGAACCCAAGCACGGCCAGGCCCGGGCCGGGTAGCTACGCTTCTTGCCGTCCTTCGAACAGCCACCCGCCACGTGCGAACAGCAACAATCAAGGCCGCCGACCGCAAGTCGCTGTCGCCGCGCACTGCAGCTTGCGTGGAACGCCGTGTCCACCGGTAAGGGACACGCGCCCCCGCCCCGGACGAGCGGCGCCCATACCGGCCGCAGCTGGCTGACGTCACTGCTCGAAGCGATCCGCGCCCCGAGCCGGCTCGCCAACCAAGGCCAACCTCGCTCACGCGAAATTGCCCTGACGAACCACACCGCCCTGTTCAGCATCGCAGCAACGTTGCCGTATCAGCTCTTCTACCTGACGGACATATCTCGTTACTTCGTAGTCTTCTCGGCGAACCTGCTGTTCATCGCCTCGTACCTGACGACACTACTCCTGAACCGCGGCGGCAAGCTCAAGACCGCCCGCGCCGTCGCGCTCGGCACGGTCTACGTCCAGCTCTTCGTCGTCACGTCGCTCATCAGCACCGCCGCCGGCGTCCATCTCTTCTACTTCGCGCTCGGCGCCTGCCTCGGCATGCTCTTCTCCACTCGCGAGCAAAAGGCCGCACTGCCGCTCGTGGCACTGGCGGCGGTGCTCTATCTCGTGTGCCACTTCGCGTTCCCGCCGGGAACCACGCCGATCGCGATCCCGGAAGCCGCGACGCGCGTGATGTACACGATGAGCGTCCTCGGAACTGTGCTCATCACTTGCGGCATCTCCTACCTGTTCCGCCTCGAGATCGATCGCGCGGCATCCGCTCTCATGCGGAGCAATCGCGTCCTGAAGCAGCTGACCGCCGTCGATTCGGTGACCGGCCTCGCAAACCGCCGCGCGTTGGATGCGTACCTGGCGGACCAATGGAAGCAGCTCGAGCGCTCCGGTGGCTCGATCGCCGTCGCGCTGATCGACATCGATTGCTTCAAGGCATACAACGACTACTACGGGCATCTCGCCGGCGACCGCTGCCTGCAGCGCGTCGCCGAAGCGCTGCGGACCGTCGCGCGGCGACGCGACGACCTGATCGCGCGCTACGGCGGCGAGGAGTTCGTGATCGTGCTACCGGCGACAAGCGAGGAGGCCGCGGCCGAGGTGGGCGAGCAGGTGCGATCGCTGATCATGAGTCTCGGCATCCCGCACGACTGCTCGAGCGTCGCGCCCGTGGTCACCGTGAGCGTCGGCGTCGCCGGCGCCGCGGTCGAGGAGCTGGAGGACTTCTCGGCGCTGCTGCATCGGGCGGACTCGGCGCTCTACGCCGCGAAACACGGCGGCCGGAACTGCGTCGCTCGCTGGCAGACGCTCGAGGAGGACGCGACCCTCACCGCGCGGCGCCGGCGGCTTGCCGCCGAGCGCGCGCACGTCGCCTAGCCTGCATCAACGACGCGGTATGCCGCGCGTCGCCCCACCGCGGCCAGCCCAACGAGATACGGCCGTCGACTATCTGCTCGTCAACGGCAACGCCCCCGAAGCGTCGTACTGCACCGGGCACCCGAAGAAATAAATCCCGGCCCGCACCTGCTCCGCGCAGAACGCCTGCGCCGCCTCCGACTGCCGCTGGATGTTCGCGAGCGTCTCCTCGATCGGCAGCCCGCCCGGCGGCCCGTGCACCGCGACGTTGCGCACGGGGTCGAGGCCGTAGGCCTCGATGTTCGCGGCCATCGCGCCCGCCCACCAATGCCACGTCCAGCCCGCGTCGCCGAGGTCGCCCTCCATCATGATCCGCTCCTCGGGCAGGTAGGCGAACACGGCGTTCGCCATGTGCGAGTGGCCGACGACGTGATAGACGTCGAGCCGCCGCGTCTCGTCCTGGAGGACGAGGTGCTCGTGCACCGGGATGAACCGCAGATCGTGCGGGCTCATCGCGAGCGCGTCCGGAAAGACGACGGCCGGCCGCTCGATCATCTCGCGGATGATGACCTCGTTGCCGGCGTGCGTGATCACGGCGAGCCCGCGCGACACGGCCGCGCGCAGCCCCGCCGTGTGATCGAAGTGATGGTGGCTCACGATCACCGCCGTCACCGCTTTGCCCGGCACGAGCTCGTTCGCCGCGTCGATCCGCGCGAGCGTCTCGGCCGGGCTGCCGCCCGCCTCGAACATCACGAGGTGATCGTCGAACTCGATCACGGCGCCGCCGTTGTTGCCGACGCGCAGGTCCCAGACGCCGTCGGCGAGCTCGGTGACGCTCACGTCGCCGTCGGCCGCCCGCGGCGCGCCGCCGCGGGGCGGCTCCGGAAACGGCGGCAGCTGCTCCTGCGGAACGTCGACGCGGTAGGAGTCGACCTGGAACATCAGCGTGATCTGGTCGCGCCAGTCGAGGCGCGTCATCAGGCCGTGCGGCAGCCGCACGCCGTCATACGGCACGTAGCCGGTGAAGTGCGCCGTGACGGCGACGTCGCCGAGGTTCACGTGCGGAACGACGCGGCGGGTCCATGCGGGCAGATTCGTAGCGGGATCGATCGCCATCCAGATCGGCGTGCCGTCCGCGATCGTAAACTGCACGACCGAGCGCCCGTCCTCGACCGTGACCGTGCCGAGCGTCGTGCTCGGCTGGAGCGCCTCGAGCACGGCCGGCAGCGGATGGTCCATCAGGTCTGCGCCGGTCTGCAGCGTGGCGGTCCGGTTCCAGCTGTGGCCGAACGGCGCCGCGAACGGGAACATCGCGCTCTGCCGCTCCTGATTGACCGCCCGCTCGTTCACGAGGTCGAACGTGCGCTGCGCATCGGCGACCGCGCGCCACTTCGGCGGCGCGTCCGGGGCGCCGACGAGGTTGCCGCCGCCGTCCTGATACAGCCGCTGACCGAACCCGGTCAGCACGAAGTTGCGGACGCTTCGCAGTCGATCGAGCCCGCCCATCGCCTCGGCGGTCGATTCGAGCAGCCGCCGGGCGGCGTCTTCCTGCGCCGCGGCCGGCGCGCCGATCACGAGCGAAGCCGCCGCGACACCCGCGGCGACGAAAGCAATGCGTTGAACGCGCATGAATCCCCCCTGTGCGATACCGCCTCGAGTGGTCGACCTGCGCGCAACGAACGCGCAGGCCGGCGCGCTACTCGAAGTTGAAGATGTCGTCGTCGGACGGCGGCTGCATGTCCTGCTCCCAATGCTTCCGCCAGAGCTGGGCCCACGGGCGCCCGTACATGTCGGGCACCTCGAGCTCGATCACGCGGCCCGGCGTCACCGGCGTGGCCGTGCCGTCGAGCGGAAAGATCGTCTGGATGCATTCGGTATAGACGTACGGCACGGCGTCCGGGTCGTCGTATTCCGCGATCTTGACCAGCTTCCGGATGATCCGCACCGGCTCGACCAGCGCCTCCGGGTCGTACAGGATCGCCTCGTGGTTCAAGCCCAGGAACTTGCCGTCCTCGTCGCGCATCGGCGTGTAGATCTCGATCGCCTGCATCTGGTTCGAATGTTCGAACGCCGAATGCGTGATCCACCCCTGGATGTTCGAGGTCCAGGTGATCAGCGTGTCCTCGTCCCAGAAGCCGATCGTCTCGCCGTACCAGCGCGGCACGTCCGCGCCGAGCCGCGGCACGCGGCCGTCCATGTTGAACTCGCGCCCGACATGCACGTTCGTGACGAAGTTGAGCGCGCCGCTCGCAAGGATCTGCACGAGCTTCGGCGTGACCAGCACATAGTGGTCGTACGCCGCCCACTCGTGCCACCGGCGGACGAACCCTTCCGGCCAGCAATACTGCGACGGCCACATCGGCTTGTTCGTGTGGCCGTGGTGGTAGACCTCCTGCACGAGGCGCGTGCGGTACTCCTCGGTCAGCAGCGAGAGGATCGTCGGCACCTGCACGTGGCGCATGTTGAACCAGTGCTCGTTGTCCGGCACGAAGCGCGGCTGCCGGTAGACGCCGTTCCATTCGTCGCCGGGCACCGTGGCGTAGGTGTGCTTCGTCGGGCCGCCGCGGGCGCGCGTCTCCTCGAGCAACGCCTCGTAGTGCGCTCGAGCGGTCTCGAACGGGTACGGGCTCACGATCGACTCGCGCGGATAGTCGCGATCGCAATGGCCCCACGGGGCCGAGGCGGGCGGATCGTCGCCGATCGCGCTCGGGGCGTTGCCGCCCCAGATGCTCTCGATCGCGAGCGGGCTGTTGCAGCGGAAGTAGCGCGGATCGTTCCAGAGCTCGCGGTCCGCGTAGAAGTCCTTCGACGTGAACAGGTCCCGCTCGAGCGGCTCGATGCCGGGCGGTGTCTCGCCCGGGCGCGCGGAGCCGATGAACCGCCCGTCGCGGGTCAGGGTCGCGCCGACCAGCTCGAACTGATTCACGTCGTGCTCGAGCGGGGCCGCCCGGCCGACGCTGACGAAACCGATGTCCGCCGCCTGTTGTGCAGCCGCAGCCGTGGCAGTCAGCGACAGCGCGGCGATCGCGACTCGCAGGGTGTCCTTCAACTTCCCCTCCTGCCGATTCCCCCTTTCCAATGATGCACGAGATCTTCCCGAGCTGCCGCCTTTCGGAAGCTCTTGGGAGACCTCGATCCGGCGGCGGCGTGGCCCACCGCGGTCGCGAGCGGTGCGGGGCAGCTTTCCGGGTGCGGCCCCGCTACCGCCGGACACCCGGCAAACGCAGTCGCGTGCGGTCGCAGGATCGCCGTCAACCGGGTACGTCGCGCGATGGTACTGCGCCCGAGGTGTATGATCGGCATCGTCCACGCTGCAGACGAGAAGGGGGCGTCCATGCGCACGTTGGTTCTAGGGCTCGTCGTGCTCGCTTCGGCCGGGGCGCACGCGCACCACTCCCGCGCGCACTTCGTCATCGACCAGACGATCACGCTCGAAGGCACGATCACCGAGGTGAGCTGGTCGAGCCCGCACATCTACGTGTCGGTGGACGTCGTCGACAACGAGGGCGTCCGCAAGACCTGGACGCTCGAAGGCCACTCGATCCCGGGCTCGATCCGCGCCGGCTGGCAGCGGGATTCGGTGAAGGTCGGCGACCGTGCGGTCGTCGTCGCCCACCCGAATCGCGATCCCGAGAAGACCTTCGGCATGCTCTACAGTGCGACGCTCGCGGACGGCACGACGTACTACGCCTATTCGGTTCCGGAAGGCGTGCGGGTGCCCACCGCCGTGAGCACGCGTCCTGCCGCACCGTCGACGGATTTCTCCGGCACCTGGGCGGCGCCGACCTCGCTGCGCGAGGCGACGATCGACTCGTACCGCGCCCCGACCGACTGGCCTCTCACTGCGAAAGGCCGGGCGCAGGCCGAGGCGTTCGACGTCGACGACGATCCCGTGCTCGACTGCGTGCCGATGGGCGTGCCGCGGCTGATCCTGTCCACGTACAGCCAGCGGTTCACGCGCATGGCCGATACCATCGTCATCGAGAAGGAGCGCACGCCGCAGGTCCGCGTCGTCCATTTGAACGGTGCGCCGCGGCCGGCCGATTTCGTCCCGAACGAGCTCGGCTACTCGGTCGGACGCATCGAGAGCGACGGCACGCTCGTGATCGAGACGGACGGCTTTGCGCCGACACGGTGGGGCAACGCCCGCGGCCTCGATTCGAGCGCGGCGAAGCGCGTCGTGGAGCGCTACAAGCTGACGCCGGACGGCTACGGGATGGAGGTCGAGTACACGATCGACGACCCCGAGTATTTGCTCGAGCCGGTCACCGTCCGCGGCGAGTACCGCAAGATCGCCGACATCGAGTACGTCCCGGAAACGTGCGAGGTCGACACCGCGCGCCGGCATTTGCAGTTCAAGTAGCGGCGGGCCGCCACGTCCGCGTGCCGAAGGCGCATGCGTTCGTGCGCTCGTACGGCTATGCTGGGCTGCGATGACGCCCATCAAGACATACGGCACGCGCGTCGAGGCGGAGATCGCGAAGCTCGCCCTGCAGGCGGAAGGCATCGCGGCGACCGTCGTCGGCATCGGCGTTGCGATGGAAGGCGGTGCCGAAGGCGTGCGGCTGCTCGTGCCGGACGATCAGGTGGAGGCGGCGCTCGAGGTGCTCGGCGATTCTTGACGGGGCGGCGCGGCGGAAGGCGAAGAGTCGCGGCTGGACAGCCGCTCCTACCCGAAGAGTCGCGGCGCAGAGTCGCGGTCCGTTTCCCGGCGTCGACGCGGTGCACGGGGTGACCTTCGACGGCCGCTACGTGTGGTTCGGCAGCGGCGATCGCCTGAATGCGCTCGACCCGGAGGGCGGGCAGATCGTCCGCTCGCTCGACGTCGAGACGGACGCGGGCACGGCGTTCGACGGCCGCCACCTCTATCAGATCGCCGAGCGGCGCATCCAGAGGGGAGGGTAGCGGCACAACGCGTCAGAACTCCATCCGCGCCGTCACCTGCCAGTGCCGCGGCGGCATCGCCGAGACGAGCGTATCGGAGAGCGTGTCGCCGGTGCGGGCGCGGAAGTAGCGCTCGTCGAGCGCGTTCAGCACGTCGAGCTTCACGTGCCAGCGATCCCGCTCCCAGTACACGCCCGCGTTCACGACGTGCGCGGCCGGCAGGCGCACGAGCTGCAGCCGGCCCGCGTAGACGCCCGAGAAGACGTTCGCGCCGAGCGTGAAGCCCAGGCCGCCGCGAAGCTCGTACTGCGCCGTCAAGCCGAGCTGCGTTTCCGGGTTGCCTTGCCGGCGCGCGTAGCGCGAGATGCCCGGCGGCAGCTCGACGAACGCGCGGCCGCCGTACAGGAACGCTTCGGCGGGATAGACGACGTTGCCGTGCTCGTCGAGCACGTCCGCGAAGCCGAGCGCGCGCGCGTCGACCATGATCACGGCGCCGTGGTTCGGCGTGAGCTCCGTTCGCTGCCGCAAGGCGTAGAACGACAGCGACAGCGTCGGCAGCGGCACCCACTTCAGCTCCGTTTCCCAGCCGCGCGCGGTCGTCGCGGTCGCGTCGGCGCCGAGCACGGCCGGATCGTCGCTCTCGGAGACGCCGGTTCGCGCCTGCTCGTACAGCGCGGTCGCGAAGAACATCTTGCCGTCGAGCCACGTGGCCTTCAGCCCGAGCTCGCGAAACCGCGACGAGCCGATGTGGCCGTGCTCGATCACCGCGTTCGGCATCCGGTTGTTGTTGCTCTCGAGCATGACGCTCGACTCGGCGACGGTGAAATACGGGCGCAGGCCGGCGCCGAGGTCGTGCGACACGCTGACGCTCCACGAGCGGCCGGTGTCGTAGCCGCGCGCGGCGCGGTCCTCGGTGCGGAGCCGGCCAGGCTCGTCGGCCGTGCCGACGAGCGGATCCCAGGTGCCGGCGAAGTCGACGTTCTTCGCGCGGGAGCGGTCGAGCCGCGCGCCGACGACGACGTTCGTCCGCTCGAGGAGCGCGAGATCGAGCAGCGCGCCGAAGCCGAGCTCCCAGTAATCGGAGCGGTAGCGGCTCGTCCACGGCGCGCCGTCGTTCGCGAGATCGTCGTTCTCGAACGCGTGCACGAACGTCGTGTTCGGCGTCATTCGGCCGTCGCCGAGCATCGCGTCGGTGCGGTGCGAGCTGTGGTCGCCGCCGTAGCGGTAGCCGGTCGCGCGCGTCGCGCGGAAGTTCAGCGACGCGATGCCGTCGGCGCGCAGCCACTCCGGCGTCCGCGACAGGCGCCGTGTGAGCGTGAGTTTGTCCTCGACGACGAGCACGTCCTGCTTCCCGCCGCCCGGCTGCTCGGAGAGCTTGTATTGATCCATGCTGTCGACGAACAGCTGGTTCTTCAGCGTGAAGTCCGGGTCGCCGTCGTAGATCAGATCGAAGAACGCGAGCACGAAGTCCGCCTCGAGCTCGCGCTCGAACGCGCCCGTGCGCCGCGGGTCGAGCCGATCGAAGCCGACGGTGCGCGGATCGAGCGCCATACCGATCGGCACGTAGCCCGAGACCGGTAGCGGTCCGCCGACGCCCTGCGCGCGCAGCAGGCCGGTCGGATCGGCTTCCGGATGCGCGACGAGATAGTCGTACAGCGACTGCGGGATGCCCGGCACGACCGGCAACGCGTCGAGCTCGAGCGGATTGCCGGCGTCGTCGGTCGGCCACCGCCAGCGCTGCCGCAGCGGCTGATTGTCGTCGCCGAGCGGCCCTTCCACCGGCGAGCCCGCGTGCATCTCGAGATAGCCGATCTTGCCGTTGCCGTTCGTGTCGAGGTTCGCGAGCGGGCTGCCGCGCACGTACGTGCCGCCGTCGACGAGCGGCTGCGTCACGCGGTTCAGCAACGCGCCGGCGGTCGCGGAGCGCTGATAGTTGAGGCCGGTCTCGAGCCGGAACGGGCCCGCGAAATCGTCGATCGTGATCGCGAGCTGCAACAGGTCCTGCGCAATCGGCACTTGCTCGGCGTACGAGCCCGAGCGTTCGCGCAGGCCGTACACGTAGTAGCCGCCCTGCTTGCGCTCGAGCCCGAGCGAGCCGCCGATGCCGACGGACAGCTCGTCGCGGCCGTACGCGCCGCGGATCGCGCGCGCGAAGCCGTGCGTCTCGTGCAGGTAGGCGCCGCTCGCGGCGCGGCTAGACCGCGGCAGCACATTGACGTACCCGCCGATCTTGCCCATGCCGTAGATCGGTGCGGCCGGCCCGCGGACGATCTCGATCATGTCGGTCGCCGCGAGCACGCTGCGCGCGTGCCCCTGCAGGTTCAGCCGCTTGATGCCGCGGAAATAGGTATCCGCCGGCACGCCGCGCACGTCGACCGAGCCCTGGATGCCGAAGCGCGTCGGCGTGTAGACGCTCGGCACGATGCGGACGAGGTCCTCGACGGCCGAAAGGCCGAACAGGTCGATCGTCTCCTCGCTGATCACGGACACCGAACGCGGCGTCTCGAGCAGCGGCTTCGCGACGCCGAACGCCGCCGAGCTCGGCGTGCTCGGCAGGATCCGGCGGGGATCGCCGACGACGACGACGTTCTCGAGCGGCGGCGGGGCCGAAGCCGGAACGGGCTCGCCGCGCGGGCGCGCGGCACGCGTGGTGTCGCGCGCGATGCGGCGCAGCACGACCGTGTCGTCGTTCACGAGCTCCCACGCGAGACCCGCTTCCGCGGCGAAGCGATCGAGCACGTCGCGCGGCGGCAACGTTCCGGCGATGCCCGGCACGCGCGTGCCGTCGAGGAGCCCGTTCTCGTAGACGACTTGCAGCCCGCTTTGCTCGCCGAACCGGTCGATCGCGTCCGCGAGCTCGCCGGCGGGAATGTCGAAGTAGGCGGGCGCGGCATCGGGCTGCGCGCACGCGTCGTCGCCGGCGAAGAAGATGCCGAGCGTCAACGCGACTGCGATCGCGCGCTTCGTCCTCACGCGTGCCTCGGTACCTTGCGTCGGTAGGCCGTCCGCGGCGCGGCTCGCGCACCCGGTGCGAGCGCGCCGGGCGGAAGGCTTCAGCGAAAGTCGGCTGTATCCCTGCGCAGCAGGACGATCTCGCCTGCGGCGTCGGCGCGCGTCACCGGCAACACCTCGGCAATCGCGGCTACGATCGAGTCGCTGTCGCCGGCCACGAAGTTGCCGTTCACGAGCAGATCCGCGAGCGCCGGGTCGCCGAGGCGCACCTTCTTCTGCGCGTAGCGGTTGATCTCCCGCACCGCCTCCGCGAGCGGTACGCTCCTGAACACGTGGCGGCCTTGCGACCAGCTCGTCGCCGCCCGCAGATCGACGGTGCGCTTGCTCCACGGAGCGGACAGCTCGGCAGGCAGGCTCAGTTGCTCGCCCGGCGCGAGCCGTTGGCTTTGCGGCCGGCCGTGGCGATCGCTGCTGACCGAGACCGAGCCCTCGGTCAGCGTGACGACGACGCGTTCGTCCGCTTGCTCCACTTGAAAGCGGGTGCCGAGCGCCGTGACGACTGCGCGGCCCGCGCGCACGGTGAACGGTCGGCGCGCATCGTGCGCGACGTCGAAGATCGCGCGGCCGGCGGGCAGCGCGATGCGGCGCTCCGCGGCGCCGATCAGGATCTCGATCCGGCTGCCGACGTCCAGATGCACGACGGTGCCGTCCTCGAGGTCGATGCGGCGCTGCTCGTCGGCCGCGGTAGCGTACACGAGCGGCGCGGCCGGCGCCGGCGAGCGTTGCGGCAGCGCCCAGAACCCGGCGGCCGCGGCGATGCTCGCCGCGAGCGCGGCCGCGACCCAGCGCCGTCGCGTCGATGGCTCGGTCGCTTGCATGCGCGATGTATCCGCCAGCGCGGCCGCCGCCCAGCCGCGCACTTTCGCGTCCGTCATCGCGAGCCGGCGCACCGCCTCCGCGACGCGCTCGGCTTCGGCAAAGGCTGCGGCGTGCGCGGGCTCCAGCCGCCAGCGCTCGAACGCCGCGCGGTCCTCGGCCGTGCAGTCGGGCGCGCCGAGGCGCGCGTACCAGTGCGCCGCTTCCCGGGCGGCGCGCTCCGCGGGCATCTCGTCCATCCTCATATGGACGTAGGCGCGCCGCGGTCCCCTACCTGCCGCGCGCAGACGGCGAGGGCATGGCTGATGTGCTTCTCGACCATCTTCACGGAGATGCCGCAATGCCGCGCGATCTCGGGGTATGTCATGCCGTGCGCGCGGCTCAGCAGAAAGGCCTGGCGGCACTTCGGCGGCAGGCTCTCGATCGCCGCGTGCAGCCGCTCGACGCTCTGCTCGGCCGCGACGTGGCGCTCCGCGGACGGCTGCTCGGAGCAGAGCTCGACGCTGTCGATCGACAGGTGATCGCCGCCGCGCCGCGCGCGCGCCGCACGGCCGAGATCGATCGCGACGTTCGCCGCGATGCGGAACAGCATCGACGACGGCGACTCGATGTCGCGGGCGCCTTCGTACTTCATCATCCTGATGTAGGTCTCCTGCGCGACGTCGTGCGCGTCCTCCGGAACGTTCAGCCGCCGCCGCAGGAAGCTGATCAGCGAATCGTGATGACGCCGGATCAGCTCGTGAATGGCGATCTGCCGATCGCCGGTAGCGGCGAACGGCGTGTCCCCTGCGACTGCATGCTCGAATTTTCCGCGCACTGGATCGGTTCCTTCGTGGAACGCGCGGTGCAAGGACCGTGCCCGAGGCGATCGCGAGGATTCATGCGGTTTCGTCGCGCGAGCGTGCTCGACTTCGGTGCTTCGCGAAGTCGTCTCTGTTCACTGCTTGTGCATTGCAACGTTCGTCGGACGCGAACGCGCAACGCAGGGTAGGGTCCGCGATGCGCCGCTTCGTCTCCCTGTGCAGCCGCAAGCAAAACGTAACGCGGACGACGCACACAGGGAGACGACAAATGCATGAGCGAACGACAACCGGCGATTGCAGCTCGTTCACGCGTAGCGGAACGATCACGCTGCTGGCCGCGGCGATCGGCATCGCGCTCGGTAACTCGGTCCATGCGCAGCCGAGCGAATCGACGCCGATGGAGGAAGTGATCGCGACGGCGGATCCGAACAGGGTGCTGCCGAACGCGCCGAGCAACTCGTCCTTCGGCTTCGACAAGCCGCTCGTCGAGACGCCGCGCTCGGTCTCCGTGATCAGCGAGCAGACGATCGATCTGTTCGGGCTTTCCGCGGTCGAGGATTTGGTGAAGGTCGTGCCGGGCGTCTACACGACGACGCGTTTCGGCATCCAGGGATCGATCGACGTCCGCAGCGTGCCGGCGGACACGTACTTCCGCGGCATGAAGCGCGTGAACCTGCAGGGCCACGGCCGCAGCGTGCTCGCCGCGATGGACACCATCGAGGTTGTGAAGGGCCCGCCGTCGCCGATCTACGGCATGGGCAAGATCGGCGGCTACACGAACATGGTGCCGAAGGCGGGCCGCGCGGCGGAGGGCGGTTACCTGTCGAGCACGGTCGGGTTCGCGACCGGCATCACCGGCGCGTACGGCAGGCGCGAGTCGTCGTTCGGCATCGGCGGGCCGCTGCCGCTACGCGCCCGCGACGGCGGCTACTACGTGTACGGCCTCGCGGAGGAATCGGGCACGTACGCCGAGCAGGTCGACATCGGCCAGCGGCTGATCCAGGCCGCGTTCAGCATCGACGAGGCCGTCGGCAGGTTCAGGCTCGATGCGGGCGTGAACTATCAGCGCTCGACGACGTCCGGCGCGTTGCTGAACCGCTTCGATCAGGAGCTGGTCGACACCGGCCGCTACGTGCGCGGCCTGCCGCTCGTCAATCTCGATCTGAACGGCAACGGCAAGATCGGCTATCTCGAGATGCAGACGGCGTCGCCGGTGCAGGGCAGGTTGAGCTCCGGGAACCAGCCGCTGAGCCAGCGCTTCGAGTGGCCGCGCGACGCGGACGGCAACTACCTCCCGCTCGATCAGTTCCCGACCGTCGCAGGCATCCCGCAGTCGATGTACGACTACTTGGTCGCGAACCCGGAAGCCGACCCGACCGGCCTCCTGCGCGCGCAGGGCGTCGGCGGGCCGCTGCCGGTCTCGGGCTACGTGCCGGTCGGCATGGTGCTCGATCCGCGCACGGTCGGCTACGACACGCTGAACCCGCGCCGCTCCGACAGCTTCGAGCGCGAGCTCCAGGCCGACTTCACGATGGCCTTCATCGACTTCGTCTACGACGAGGACCCGGACTTCACGATGAAGAACCAGCTGTTCTACGACCGGATGGATCAGTACAAGCTGTCGGAGCAGCCGGGCGGCGGTAAGCAGGACGTCTGGGTGCTCGAGGACAAGTTCACCGTCACGCGGCGGCTGCACGGTCTGCCTTCGTGGCTCGCGGTGAACACGCTCGGCTCGATCAACTTCCGCCACACGCGGGCGTCGGGCTACCGCTACGGCGGCGACTTCAGCTCCCACCGGACCGATGCGATGTACGGCGACGGCACGATGCTGCCGAACGCGACGTTCGTGCACTCGTTCGAGAACCCGGACCTCTACAACGACGGCGCGCCGTGGACGAGCGACTACAGCACGACGTACTACGAGGTCGGCGCCGGCGTGCTGTTCGACATCGACTTCTTCGACCGGACGAACCTGATGATCGGCGGCCGCTACGACAAGTCGCGCGCGGAGAACACGGACTTCGGCGGCACGTTCAATCCGACGACCGGCGACTCGGCGAACCCGGGCGCCTTTCGCACGGCCGACTCGTACGCAAGCGGGCGCGACACCGGCGGCTCGTGGAGCGTGAGCCTGTCTCGGCGCTTCGGCGAGAACGTGCGGCCGTACTTCACCGTCGCCGAGTCGAGCCTCACGCTCGAGAGCAACAACAACAAGATGGACAACGCGGTGATCCTGGCCGGGCACATCGGCGAGGCGCGCCTGCGGGAGCTCGGCCTGAAGGCGAGCTGGCTCGACGAGAAGCTGTTCTTCGCGACCGCGCTCTACGAGCAGACGCGGATCAACGTCAGCGAGAACGACGACGACTCCGTGATCAGTGCCGACGTCACCTCGACGATCTCGAAGGGCTGGGAGGCGGAGGTCAAGTGGGTGCCGCGGAGCAACATGTTCATGTCGTTCTACGCGCTCAGGCAGGAGACGACGTTCAACCCCGTCACCGGCGGCAACATCCTCGTCAACGCGCGCACGCTCGGCTTCCAGGACGTGCTCGACGCCGACGGTAACGTGATTTACCCGGCCGAGGCGTTCCTGTACGGCGGGCGAGCGTTCCTGATCCTGCCGGAAGGTATGCCGGGCTACGAGAAGAAGCAGGGCAACCCGGAGACGCAGATCGGCTTCTCCGCGCAGTACGAGCTGCCGATCGGGCTCGGCTTCACGTTCAGCAGCAACTACTTCTCGGAGGTCTACACCGGTCGCCTGAAGCTGGTCGAGCTGCCTTCGACGATCGTCCACAACGCCGGAGTGTTCTGGAACGTCGGCCGTTTCCACGTGAAGGTCGACGTGATGAACCTGACCGACGAGCGGTACTTCCGCGCGCGCACCGGCGACACGCTGGCCGACTCGCTCGCGTCCGCGATGCCGGACCGGCGTTGGCAGGCGACCTTCCGGGCCGAGTTTTGATCCGACACGAGGAGCACAAAGAGATGATGATCGAAGGACTGGCGAGGTTCTGGGTGCGTGCGCTCGCCGCCGCGTCCGCCGTGCTCGTAGCGGCCGGATGCGCCGAGGCGCAGGAGGAGTTCGCGATCGAGGAGGCGACGATCGCGGAGCTGCACGAGGCGATCAAGGACGGCAGGACCACCTGCCGGCAGGTGGTCGAGGGCTATCTGGCTCGCGCGCGGGCGTACAACGGCATCTGCACGGCGCTCGTGACGGAGGACGGCGCGCCGATCCCGCCCGCGTTCGGGATCGTCCGCGCCGGCAAGCCGATCGAGTTCCCGACGGAGACGGTGCCCGTCAGGAGCATCCTGCCGGATTACGACCTGTACGAGGGGCCGCCGGTCGAGCTCGGCCGGATGGAGCCGACAGCCTCCGCGCCGGACGTGATGCAGCAGTACGGCATGCGCGTCGGCATCCCGAACGCAGGCCAGCTGAACGCGCTCGAGACGCTGAACATCCGCGGCGAGCGCTCCGTCACGTGCCGCGCGGAGTGCGATACGCATCCCTCGGACGGGCCGCTGCCGGCCACGTGCCCGGCGGTCTGCGACGCGTTTCGCGCGCAGCCGGACGCGCTCGAGCGCGCCGAGGAGCTCGACCGCCTCTACGGCCGCAATCCGGATCTCGAGGCGATGCCGATGTACTGCGTCGTGTTCTCGCACAAGAACTGGTACGACGCGAAGGACATGCGCTCGACCGGCGGCAACGACGTGAACTACGCGATGGACGTGCCGCCGAAGGACTCGCCGGACATTGCGAACCTGCGCGAGAAGGGCGCGATCATCTACGGCACGGCGACCGCCGCGAAGACCGGGCTCTCGTGGGACGGCCCGGAGAAGCCGCGTTCGTGGCTGCCGGACGGCAACTTCGCCGACGCCGCGTGGGGCGGCCAGCCGTGCAACCCGTACGACACGGAGCGCGTGCCGCGCGGCACGAGCTCGGGCTCCGGCGTGTCCGTCAGCGCGAATCTCGTCGCGTGCTCGATTTGCGAGCAGGGCTCCGCGTCGTGCAAGGGGCCGGCGTCGCGCAACAACGTCGTGAACTTCCTGACGACGCGCGGGCTGATGATGCACGGCGGCATGAACAGCCAGCGGATCGGCGATCGCGCCGGCATCCACTGCCGCACGGTCGAGGACGTCGCGAAGGTGCTCGACGCCGTGAAGGGGTTCGAGCCGGAGGACATGTTCACGGCGATCCCGCACCGGCTGATGCCCGAGGAGCCGTACGCGAGCTTCGTCGTTCGCGACGCGCCGCCGTCCGCGAAGCCGCTCGCGGGCGTGCGCGTCGGCGTCGTGCGCGAGTTCATGGTGAAGCACACGAAGAACGACGAGGCGATCAGCGACCAGATCGACCGCGAGATCAAGGCGGTGCTCCGCGACCGCCTCGGAGCCGAGCTCGTCGAATCCGTCGATCCGCTCTATCCGGACGACCCGGACGTGCCGAACATGCGCTACACGTTCGCGGACGCGTTCGCCGAGATCTTGGGCCACAACGTGCCGGAGTACTTCTGGCAGACGACGGAGTCGGGGGAGCTCGAGTTCGCGGTGCCGGGCTGGGACGTGCGGACGGTGGATTACCTGGTCGCGCTCGCGCGCGGCGAGGCGCCGCTGTCGCCGGCGATCAACCTGCGGCGCATCAGCCGTCGGCTCGACAACTTCAAGAGCCCGTTCACGGTGAACAAGTACCTCGCCGACCGCGGCGACGAGCGCGTCTACGACTGGGCGACGTTCGTCGCGAACTCTAAGTTCCAGAGCGACGCGCACCGCGCGGGCTCGGTGAACGCGATCGGCGTGCAGGACATCCGGCCCGACCCTGACGACATGAGCTATCTCGAGATGCGCATCGTGCTGCAGCACGTCGTGCTGAAGGTGATGCACGAGAACGGCATCGACGTGTTCGTGAACCCCGAGAACACGCTGCCGCCGTTCAAGCTCGGCGGCCCGGGCGAGCCGATGGTGAACGACCGCGGCGCGGCGAGCTGCTGCCAGGCGTTCACGGCGCTGCTCGGCGGCCCGGAGATCGACGTGCCGGCCGGCTACACGACGGTCGTCTACGAGCCGCGCTACGAGCTCTCGCCGGACCGCAAGCGCTACGTCACGGTGACCGGCGAGGAGCGCTCCGAGCTGCCCCACCCGATGCCGATCAGCCTGATGGTCTGGTCCGCGCCGGGCTCGGACGCCGAGGTGATCAAGGTCGCCTCGGCGTACGAGGCGGCGACGAAGCATCGTGTCCCGCCGCCGGCGTTCCCGCCGCTCGGCCCGGAGACGGTGAGCGCGCGGTAGGCGTCCCCGCGCGGGAAGATCGCGGCTGGACAGCCGCTCCTACCAGCCGCAGGAGGCACTGTAGGAGCGGCTGTCAGCCGCGATCTTCCCGCTTTCCGCGCGATCTGTACCGTGTCCGACGGCCGCAACCTACCGTTCGCGATCGCGCTCGCTGACGTAGATGTCGCTCGTCCCGCCGACCGGCGTTCGGCCGAAGTACAGCCGCTTCCCGTCCGCGGACAGCGTCGCCCGCTGCTCCGCGCCGTCCGTGTTGACCGCGCCGAGATTGACTGGCGGCGTCCACGGTCCCGGCAGGAACCATGCGAACGACATGTAGACGTCCTGGCCGCCCTTCGGATCCGGGCCCAACGGCGAGGTCGTGCGGTCCGAGCTGAACACGATCTCGTAGCCGCCCGTCCGCCGTTCGCGGACGTTCGGCATCAGGTCGTTGAAGTCAGGCGTGCTGAGCGCCCCGAGCAGCCTGTCCGGCCCGAACGTCCCGTCGTCGCGCATCACGCTGACGTAGATGTCCTGATTCTGGCCGACCATCCCGGTCGAGGTATCGCCGTTCGTCGAGTAGAACAGGAACGTCCCGTACGGCGTCTCGACGAGCGACGGGCTGCGCTCGCCGCCTGCCGTGTTCGGGCCGTCTGGCGCGCAGCCGAGATGCACGGGCTCGCTCCACTCGCCGGTCGGGCTCTGGCGCGACAGGTAGATGTCGCCGCCGCCGGGCGTCTGCTCGTTCGGGCACGCGCCGGGCCGGGTCGAGACGAACATCAACGACCGTCCCCGCACCGGCGTCGGGCAGAAGTCACCGGCCGGGGAGTTGACCGGTGCGTCGAGCTTGCGCGGCTCGGGCCAAGGGTCGCCGATGCTCGCGCGGTCCGACGCCCAGATGTCGTTCGGATCCTCCCGGGCCGACGCGATGAACAGGCTCAGGCCGTCGGCGGTCTCGATCGGGCACCCGTCGTTCACGCCCGGCTTGCTGACGCCGTTCTCGCCCTCGCCGACGAGCTGCGGCTCCTTCCACTGGGGGGCGAACGGCCAGCCGTGCAGCTTGAAGAGCCAGCCATGCGCCGCGGCGGGGCTCGCGCTCGCCGTCCACACGGCCAGCACGGCCGCGCCGCTCGAGATCGTTCTACGCCACATCTTCGTTCCTCCTCATGTTCCGCAGCCTAGCGATTGAGCCGCGCCCGGGCCGGGAAGGCATGGCGGAACCGTGGAGATTTCGTGGAAAATCGTGGAGGCGAGCAGACCGAGGCGTTCGATGCTCTATCGGTTCGGCGATTGCGAGCTCGACACGGAGCAATTCGAGCTTCGCCGTGCCGGTCGGCGCGAAACGATCGAGCCGCAGGTGCTCGAGCTGCTCGCCTACCTGATCGCGCATCGCGACCGCATCGTCACGCGCCACGAGCTGAACGAGCACGTGTGGTGCGGCCGCGTCGTCACGGACGCGGCGGTCAACAGCTGCGTCAAAGCCGCGCGTGCGCACATCGGCGACGACGGCAAGACCCAGATCCGGATTCGAACCGTGCACCGCAAGGGCTACCGGTTCGTCGGCGACGTGACGGAGCGGCACGGCGGCGGCGCGCGTGCGATGTCCGGCGGCGCCGCGCACGCTGCGTCCGGCGAGTCGGCGGGGCAGAGCGGCGTCCGGCCCGCGGCGCGCGGCGACGTCGAGCCGATCGTCGCCGCGGGCGATCGCTCCGACGGCCTCGAGCTCACACTGCCGAGCCAGCCGTCGATCGCCGTGCTGCCGTTCCGGCTCGCGGGCGACGAGCACGCGCACGGCGTGCTCGCGGACGGCCTCACGCACGAGGTGATCACGCGGATCGCCCGCGCGCGCTGGCTCTTCGTGATCTCACGCGGCACCGCGTTCAAGTTTCACGCGGGCCCGTACGACGCGCGCGACGTCGGCCGCGCGCTCGGCGTGCGTTACGTCGTGCAAGGCGAAGTGCATGCGGTCGGGGGCGAGATCAGCGTCCACGCGATGCTCGCGGACGCCGCCACCGGCCAGGAGCGCTGGGCCGAGCACCTGCGCCGGCCGCTGCGCGACGTTCTCTCCGTGCAAGAGGAGATCGCCGAGCTGATCGTCGGCTCGGTCGAATCGGAGGTCGAGCACGCAGAGCGGCAGCGGGCCGCGGTCATCGCGCCGGCAAACCTCGACTCGTGGAGCGCCTACTATCGCGGCTGCTGGCACATGTATCGCTTCACGCCGACCGACTACGAGCTCGCGGAGCAATACTTTCGCCGCTCGATCGAGCTCGACCCGCGCTCGCCGCGCGCGT
>CAYWGQ010000056.1:1137-20520 GCA_964457725.1 uncultured Gammaproteobacteria bacterium | reverse complement strand
GCATGCCGCCAGCGTTCAATCTGAGCCAGGATCAAACTCTTCAATTTAAAGCATAAAGACTGTGAGCTTTTTCGAGCCGTTCCCTCGGTACGCGCGAGCGTTCCTCGGTAGGGCTCTGGCACTTTTGCTCTTGCGAGCGCCCACACAAGTTGCTTGAGTCAGATTGTTAAAGAGCGCGCCCGGCGGTCGCCGGGGCAGACCCGGAAGTATATCCCAGGGTTGCTCGTCCTGGAAGCTCCCACGTCACTTTCGATCGTCACGTGAGCGCCCCCGGTGAGCGAGCGCGGCATTATAAAGATTCGCGGGCGGCCGACAAGCTTTTTTTTCGGACGCCCGTTTTTCCCCACGCAACGCCCATAGACAGCGTCGTCTCCCCGGGGTTCCCGCGCGTCGATCTTCCTCGTCGCGGCGCGCCGCGGCTAGGAACGACGCGGGGGCGCGCGCCGTTCCGCGCCGCGGCTCACCCCGCCTGCCGTCGCAGCACGATCCGCGCGAACCGCCGCTTACCGACTTGGTAGACGCCTTCCCGGTCCGCGTCGATCGCGAGCGCCGGATCGTCCACGCGCTCGCCGTCGATCCGCACGCCGCCCTGACGAATCAGCCGGATCGCCTCGGACGTGCTCGGCACGAGCCCAGCGGCCTTCAGCACGTGCGCGACGCCGAGCCGGCCGTCGGGCGCGGGCACCTCGACGAGCGGCAGGTCCGTCGGCAGATGCCGGTCCCTGTGCACTGCGATGAATGCCGCCTTCGCGGCGTCCGCCGCGGCCGCGCCGTGATAGCGCCCGACGATCTCGAGCGCGAGCTCGAACTTCACGTCGCGCGGGTTCTCGCCGTCCGCGACGCGACGCTTGAGCGCGGCGATCTCGCCGGCGGGGCGCAAGCTGAGCAGGTCGAAGTACCGCCACATCAGCTCGTCCGAGATGCTCATCAGCTTGCCGAACATCGTCTCGGGCGGCTCGGTGATTCCGACGTAGTTGCCGAGCGACTTCGACATCTTGTTCACGCCGTCGAGCCCCTCGAGGAGTGGCATCGTCATCACGACTTGCGGCGGCTGCCCGTAGGCCTGCTGGAGCTGGCGGCCAACGAGCAGGTTGAACTTCTGGTCCGTCCCGCCGAGCTCGACGTCCGCGCGCAGCACGACCGAGTCGTACCCTTGCACCAGCGGGTACAGGAACTCGTGAATCGATATCGGCTTTCCGCTCTCGAAGCGCTTCTTGAAATCGTCCCGCTCGAGCATTCGCGCAACGGTGTGCTTCGCCGCGAGCTCGACCAGCCCGACCGCCGTCATCGACGACATCCAGCGCGAGTTGAACTCGAGCCGCGTCCGCGCGGGATCGAGGATCTTGTAGACCTGAGCTTCGTACGTTCGCGCGTTCGCCTCAACCTCCTCGCGGGTCAGCGGCGGGCGCGTCGCCGACTTGCCGGAGGGGTCGCCGATCATCCCGGTGAAGTCGCCGATCAGGAAGATCACCTCGTGCCCGAGGTCCTGGAACTGCCGCATCTTCGTCAGCAGCACGGTATGACCGAGATGGAGGTCCGGCGCGGTCGGATCGAAGCCGGCCTTCACCTTCAGCGGCCGCCCGGCCGCGAGCCGGGCCTCGAGCTCCTCCAAGAGAAGGATTTCCTCGGCGCCGCGCGCGAGCTGCTCGAGCGCGGGATTCTTCGTTGCTTGCGGTTTCTCAGTCACTCGAACGCTCGTGCACGAGGGGTCGCGGCGTGCGGCGACGAAGCATAGAGCGCACCCGATTCGGTGTCACGGCGCACGATTTCGAGCGACGGGGCCGAGTCCGAGAACCGTTCTGTGAGTCATGCCCTATGCTCCTGACTTTGAAGCATTAATTTTTGACCGATATCAGCGAGCACGTTACAGTACCGAGCGCTCGGGGAGTTAGTCGCGCGTGAAGCCTTACAGCGGCGGGATTCGCCACGATTACAAAGACGCCGTCTGGGGGCCGCGGCCCGCACGCGGCCGCCGCTTGTCGTGGTTCGCGCTCGGCTTCGCGCTGCCGCTCCTCGGGGTGCTCGTGCTGCTGCTCGCCGAGTCCGACGACGCCGAGATCCAGGAGCCGGCAAGCACGCTCCTCAGAGTCGCGGCCGGGGGCAGTCTGCCGCCGATGCCGATCGTAACGCCGATCGTCACCGCACGCGCGGAGCCGACGCCGCCCGCGGCCGCGCAACCCGCGAGCGCGTCCCTCGCCGACGCAATCGGCCAGTCGCTCGCAGCGCCATTCGACGCCGCTGCCGCGGTCCTCGATCTGATCGTCGAGAAGGGCGACACGCTCGAGCGCCTCTTCCGTCGCAACAGCCTGAGCTTGCAGGACCTCGCGGCGATGGTCGCGCTGCCCGAGGCCGCGAGCTACCTGAAGCGGCTGCGGCCCGGCGACCGGATCCAGGTCGCGCATCGCGAAGGCAACGTCCTCGCGCTGCGCCGGGAGATCGACGCGCTCGACCTCCTGTCGATCGAGCGGAGCGAGGACGGCTTCGCGGCGAGCAAGGTGGCGCTGCCCGTCGAGCGCCGAACGAACGTGGCGCACGGGGTCATCCGCTCGTCGCTGTTCGAGGCCGGCATGGAAGCCGGGATGTCCGACGCCGTCACGATGCGGATGGCCGGCATCTTCGAATGGGACATCGACTTCCTGCAGGACGTCCGCGACGGCGACCGGTTCACCGTGATCTACGAGGAGCTGTGGCGCGACGGCGAAAAGCTGCGCGACGGAGAGATCCTGGCCGCCGAGTTCGTGAATCAGCAGAAATCCTATCGTGCGGCTCGCTTCGTCGGGGCCGACGGCCGAGCGGACTTCTACACGCCGGAAGGCCGCAGCGTCCGCAAGGCCTTCATCCGTGCACCCGTCGATTTCACCCGCATCAGCTCGCCGTTCAACCCGAACCGCCGCCACCCGATCCTGAACACGATCCGCGCACACCGCGGCGTCGACTACGCAGCGCCGACGGGAACGCCGGTGCGCGCCGCCGGCGACGGCAAGGTGCTGTTCCGCGGCGTGCAAGGCGGCTACGGCAACACCGTGATCCTGCAGCACGGCGGCAACGTGACCACGCTCTACGGGCATTTGTCGCGCTTCGCGTCGCCGCGTCTCGGCAGCCGCGTGCGCCAGGGCGAGGTCATCGGCTACGTCGGTAAGTCCGGGCTCGCGACGGGGCCGCATCTGCACTACGAGTACCGGGTCAACGGCGTGCACCGGAACCCGCGCACGGTGCCGCTGCCGGCGGCGGACCCCGTGCCGGACTCCGAGCGCGCGCAGTTCCTCGCGAGCACTGCCGTCTACTGGGAGCAGCTCGACGCGGAGCAGCAGCGCACCCAGCTCGCGTCACTCCAGAGCGACTGAGCTTCCGTACGAGCGGCTGTCCGGCCGCGATCTTCGTCTACGGCCTGCGGCGACGCGCGGGCTATCGGCACGCCGCGGCAGATCTCGGCGGGGAGTGTGACCGGCGCCGCCGTGCGGTCGCGGAGCGTGCCGTATACTCGCCGGGAGCGGCGGCAGGATCGCCGCGCTGACGATCGACGCGGCGTGGACACGCTGAATCTCAAGCTTCCCGAGTACTACATCAACCGCGAGCTGTCGCAGCTCGCGTTCAACCTGCGCGTGCTCCATCAGGCGAAGGATCCGGCCGTCCCGCTGCTCGAGCGGCTGAAGTTCCTCTGCATCTCCTCGACGAACCTCGACGAGTTCTTCGAGATCCGCGTTGCCGGCTTGAAGCACCGCCTCGCCGTCAGCACCGCACCCGCCGGCCCCGACAACATGACGGCCGCCGAGGTGCTGCGCGCGATCGCCGAGCGGACGAACGCGCTCGTGAACGAGCAGTACCGGCTGCTGAACGACGAGCTGATCCCGGAGCTTCGCGCCGCCGGCATCCGCTTCGTTCGCCGCGACGATTGGACGCCCGAGCAGCGCGCGTGGCTCGAGCAGCACTTCCGCACCGAGATCGTGCCGGTGCTCTCCCCGACGACGCTCGATCCGACGCGGCCGATTCCGCGGATCCTGAAC
Organism: uncultured Gammaproteobacteria bacterium; assembly: GCA_964457725.1. Lineage (GTDB taxonomy): Bacteria > Pseudomonadota > Gammaproteobacteria > Steroidobacterales > Rariloculaceae > FEN-1219. The sequence goes on along the minus strand of CAYWGQ010000056.1, from coordinate 16,516 downwards.
AAGAGCCTGAACTTCATCGTGAGCCTGCACGGGCGCGACGCGTTCGGACGGCCTTGTCATCGCGCGATCGTGCAGGCGCCGCGCTCGCTGCCGCGGCTGATCCACCTGCCGGAGGAGCTCCGCGACGGCGGCGAGTTCGTGTTCGTGTTCCTGTCGTCCGTGATCCACGCGTTCGTCGATCAGCTCTTCGCCGGCATGCAGATCGACGGCTGCTATCAGTTCCGCGTGACGCGCAACAGCGATCTTTACGTCGACGACGAGGACGTCGACGACCTGATGCGCGCGCTCGAAGGCGAGCTCTTCGAGAGCCGTTACGGGGCGGCCGTGCGCCTCGAGACCGCGCACGACTGCCCGCAGGAGCTCGCCGAGTATCTGCTCGAGCACTTCCGGCTGACGCGCGCCGACCTCTATCAGGTGCCGGGGCCCGTCAACCTCAATCGCCTCCTCGCGGTGTACGACCTGGTCGACCGGCCGGATCTGAAGTACCCGCCGTTCACACCCGGAGTGCCGAAGGAGCTCGTGAACACGAGCCCGTTCGCGGCGATGTCGAAGCAGGACGTTCTGCTGCACCACCCGTTCGAGTCGTTCGCGCCCGTCACCGACTTCATCTACCGCGCGGCGAACGATCCGGACGTGCTCGCGATCAAGCAAACGCTCTATCGAACGACTCCGGACTCGCCGCTCGTCGAGAGCCTCGTGTCGGCCGCAAAGGCCGGCAAGGAGGTGACGGTGCTGATCGAGCTACGCGCCCGATTCGACGAGGCGGCGAACATCGAGCTCGCGAGCAAGCTGCAGGAGGCCGGCGCGCACGTCGTCTACGGTGTCGTCGGCTACAAGACCCACTGCAAGATGGCGCTCGTCGTCCGACGCGAGGGCGGCCGGCTGAAGCGCTACGTGCACCTCGGCACCGGCAACTACCACCCGAAGACGGCCCGCTCGTACACCGACTACGGGCTGCTCACCGCGAACGAGGCGATCGGGGACGACGTGCACCAGGTGTTCATGCAGCTCACGAGCCTGATGCGCACGCCGCCGCTGAACCTGCTGTCGCAGTCGCCGTTCAATCTGCACGAGCGGCTGCTGTCGCTGATCAAGCGCGAGACCCGCCACGCGGCCGAGGGCCGCACGGGGCACATCATCGCGAAGCTGAACGCGCTGGTGGAGCCCGAGGTGATCCGCGCGCTCTACGAGGCCTCGCGCGCGGGCGTGCTGATCGATCTGATCGTGCGGGGCATCTGCGCGCTGCGCCCGGGGATACCGGGCGTGTCCGAGAACATCCGGGTGCGCTCGATCATCGGCCGCTTTCTCGAGCACAGCCGCTGCTACTACTTCCACAACGACGGCAGCGAGGAGGTCTACTGCGCGAGCGCCGACTGGATGGACCGCAACTTCTTCCGCAGGATCGAGCTGATGTTTCCGATCCTCGACCCCAGGCTCAAGCGGCGCCTGATGGCGGACCTCGACACGTACCTCGCGGACAACGTGCAGGCCTGGGAGCTCGGCCCGGACGGCACCTACTCCCGCGTCGAGGCGCCGCCAGGGGCGGAGCGCGTCTCGGCGCAGGAGCTGCTGCTACGCCATCTCGCCGAAGCTTCCTGACGGCCGGGGCGCCGAGCTCACCCGCAGCTCGAAGCCGCGCGCCCGGAGATAGGCCTGCTCCTGCTCGAGATCGGCCGCGGTCAACGGGTTGCGCTCGAGCCACTCGGCAGGAAACGTCAGCTCGAGCGAGCCGTTGCGCGGGAAGAGCTCGAGCGGCGGCAGGTCGATCGGGCTTCTCGTCCGGTTCAGGAGCGCCGCGAGCCGCAGCAACACGATCAGCTTGAACGTCGGCGAGCGCCACGGCGCGGGCAGCTGGTCGAGCGCGAGCGCATCGAGCTTGCGCCGATGGAAGCCGACGAGCGTTGCGAGCAGCTTCTGCTCGAGCCGCACGAAACCGGGCAGATCGGCGTTCGCGAGCAGGTACGCGCCGTGGACGTGGTACTTCGAGTGCGCGATGTCGAGGCCGATCTCGTGGAGGCGCGCGGCCCAGCGGAGCAGCTGAGCGTAGCGCTCATCGTCGAGCTGCCAGCTGCGCGCGACCTTCGCGAGCAACGCGGCCGCGGTCGCCTCCACCCGCCCGGCCTGCTCGACGTCGATCTGATAGCGCCGCTCGAGGCTCCGGATCGTCCGCTCGCGCGCGTCCTCGTCGTGCAGCCGGCCGAGCATGTCGTACAGCAGGCCCTCGCGCAGCGCCCCGTCGCTGATCTCGATCTGCTCGACCCCGAGCGTCTGCATGACCTCTGCGAGGATCGCGATGCCGCCGGGCAAGACCGGCGCCCGGTCCGGGCTCAGCCCTGGCAGCTCGAGCGCCTCGACGCGCCTCGCGGCGACGATGCGGCGGATGATCTCCTCCGCCGCCGCCGCGCTGACGCCCCGCTCGACGAGCCCGAGCTCGTGCGCGATCTCGCCGACCGCGCGGACGGTCCCCGACGAGCCGATCGCGCGCGCCCACCCCAGGCGGCGGAACTTCGCGACGATCGGCCGCAGCTCGAGACGGACGGCGAGCCGCGCGCGCTCGAAGCGCTTCTCGCTCAGCTTGCCGTTGCCGAAGTTGAGCTGCGACAGCTCCACGCAGCCGATCGACAGGCTCTCGAGCTGCCGTGGCTCGTAGCCCTCGCCGACGATCAGCTCGGTGCTGCCGCCGCCGATGTCGATCACGAGATCGCGGCCTTCGCGGCGGTCGACGTGGTGCGAGACGCCGAGATAGATCAGCCGCGCTTCCTCCATGCCGGAGATCACCTCGACCGGATGGCCGAGCGCCTCCTCGGCGGCGGCGAGGAACGGCTCGGCGTTGCGGGCGCGGCGCAGCGTGTTCGTCCCGACGACGCGGACCTGATCCGCGTGCATGTCGCGGAGGCGCTGGCCGAACCGGCGCAGGCACGCGAGGGCGCGGTCCTGGCTCTCGTCGTCGAGGTCGCCGCTCGCCGTCAGGCCCGCCGCGAGCCGCACCATCTCGCGCAGGCGATCGACGATGATCGGCGGGCCATCCTGCGCCCGCGCGACGACCATGTGGAAGCTGTTCGAGCCGAGATCGACCGCCGCCATCACGTCCGGAGGCGCCGCGGCGGGCGCTTGGTCGGACGGCGTCAAGCTCCGCTCTTCGGCGCGGACGTCAGACTGCGAACGAGGAGCCGCACCCGCAGGTCGTGGTCGCGTTCGGGTTGCGGATAATGAACTGGGCTCCGGACAGGTCCTCGCGGTAATCGATCTCGGCGCCCGTCAGGTATTGCACGCTCAGCGGGTCCACGAGCAGCGTCACACCGCCGTTCGTGATCTCGGTATCGCCGTCCTGCACCTCCTCGTCGAAGGTGAAGCCGTACTGGAACCCGGAGCAGCCGCCGCCCTGGATGTACACCCGCAGCTTCAGCGCCGCGTTGCCCTCCTGCTCGATCAGCTGGCTCACCTTGCGCGCGGCCGCGTCCGTGAAGTTCAACGGCTGCGCCGCATCCGCCCACTGAGGCTCGGTCATTGTCAGTCTCCCAAAGCGTTGATCGGCTCGGCCGCGCCGGCATCCGGCTCGGTGCCTGCCGGCCGCTCGCTCTCGTGAATGAGCTTGCCGTTCACCTCGGCGCCGATCGCCATCTCGATCAATTTGTATTGCACGTTACCTATGACCCGTGCTTTCGAGCCCAGTTCGACCCGCTCGGTCGCCCGGACGTCGCCCTTGACCGTGCCGTTCAGCAGGATGTGCGGCACGGTGACGGCGCCCTCGATCGCGCCGCGCTCGCTGATGCTCAATACCGAGCGCTCGTCGCCGACCGCCCTGACGTCGCCCTTGACGTAGCCGTCGACGTGGCAGCCGCCGGTGAACTCGATATCGCCGAGGACTCGGGTGTTCGGGCCGACGAGCGTTCCGATCGGCGCGTGGTTGCGTTTCTTGCCCAGCAAATCGCCCTCCCGTGGCGTCAGCCCCGTACCGCCCATGCAAAGCTCTGCGCGATACGCTCGCCGCGCGGCTCGCCCGGCAACACCTCGACTTCCACGCTGGCCGGCTCGAACCCGACCGGCAGCACGAGCTCCTGCTCGAGCGGCTGGAAGTAGCGGAACTCGTACGCAAGCTCCGCCGGGCCCGCTTCGTCCGCCGAGAGCTCCTCGAGCGCGAAGCTCGCGGGCTCGCCGCCGACCCGCCCGGCGACGCGCAATTTTACTACGCCGCTGACCCGGCGGTTGTGAACGATTGCCTGGACGAGAACGAGGCGAAGGAGGTAGCGCCGCTCGAGATCGCCGGGCAGGATCTCGAGGCTCTGGACGCGCAGGCCCGCGTGGCCGTCTTGCGGCGATACGATGCCGCGGTAGAACGCGAGCTCCTCCTCCTGCTCCTTGATGGTGGTCTCGAGCCTCGCGAGCGTCGCCTCGACCTGCGCGTAGGTTTCGCGATCGACCTCGCGCGAGGTCCGCAATATCGCGAGCTCGCGCTCGAGCTCCGACGCCGCGGCGCGTTCCGCCGCGAGCGCCGCCTCGCTCGTCTCGAGCGCGCGGCGCGACTCGAGCAACGAGTAGCCCGCCCAGTAGCGGCCGAGCTCGAAGCACAGGTAGGCGAACGCGACGAGCAGGACGACCGAGGCCCCGACCAGGATCCGGGTCCGGCGAGGGCCGCGCGGCCTACGACTCATGATCCGTCAGCGCCCGCTGCCAGCGGCGCGGCCACCAGGCGGGCGGTGGCGGGGGGCCCTCCGGGAACGCGAGCTTGCCGAGCTCGCCGAGTGCGCGGACGTACACCTGCCGCTTGAAATAGACGACCTCCTTGACCGGCCGCCAGTAATCGACCCAGCGATAGCGGTCGAACTCGGGCTGCTCGGTCATATCGAACCGGAGCCGCTCCGGGGTCGAGACGAGCTGCAGCAGGAACCAGCGCTGCTTCTGGCCGATGCAGACCGGCCGGCGCTCCCGGCGGATATAGCGCTCCGGCAGCCGGTACCGCAGCCAGCCTTGCGTCACGCCGACCAGCTCGACGTCGCAAGGCTCGAGCCCGACCTCCTCGCGCAACTCCCGAAACATCGCGGACTCCGTGCTCTCCTCGGGGCGGATGCCGCCCTGCGGAAACTGCCAGCCGCCGCCGCGCCGGCCGGCGAGCAGCACGTGGCCGCCACCGTCCGTGAGGATGATGCCGACGTTCGCGCGAAACCCTTGCTCGTCGATGAAGTCCATGGTTCGCATCGATTTTTCCACATCAGCCGAGGCGCTCCAAAGGGTTTGGGCGCCGGCCCGACGGCCCGGCCGGGCACACCGCGTTCCGGCCGGCCGATTTCGCCCGGTAGAGCCCGCTGTCGGCCGCCGCGACCAGCCGCTCGGCCGCGCTCTCGAGGCTGTCGCCTCCGGCGGCCGGGTGCTCCGCGACGCCGATCGATACGGTGACCGGCAAGCGCGTCCCGCCCGGCGCGAGCTCGAACGGCGCCGCCTCGACAGCCTTGCGGATCCGCTCGCCGAGCGCGAGCCCCGCGTCGAGGCCGGTGCCGGGCGCGAGCACGATGAACTCCTCGCCGCCGTAGCGGGCCGCGACGTCGCTCGCCCGCACCTGCGCGTCGATTCGTGCGGCGACGGCCCGCAGCACCTCGTCGCCCGCGAGGTGGCCGTGCTCGTCGTTGATCCGCTTGAAGTGATCGACGTCGATCATCAGGCACGCGAGCGGCCGGCTCTCGCGGCGCGAGCGCGCGAGTTCCTCTTTCAACCGGCTCTCGAGGTAGCGCCGGTTGTGCCACCCGGTCAGCACGTCCGTATGGCCGCTGCGCACGAGCCGCTCGCGGTTGATCGCATTCTCGAGCGAGAACGCGGCGATCACGGCGAGGTGGCCGAGGAAATCGGTCGCGAGCCCCCGATGGAAGCGTTCGCGCTCGGCGCTCCCGAGATTCAGGGCGCCGACGAGGCGCTGACGGCGAACGAGCGGCAGTAACGCGACGCTCTCGAGCTCGACCGTCGCAGGGAAGAGCGCCTCGTGGGCGTTGCGGTTGTACGCCCCGAGCCATGGGCGCCCGGTCCGCGCGGCGGCGGGCGGCAAGCACTCGGCGGCGGAGTCGACGAACCGGACGTTCGCGAAGCCGTCCGGCCTGCGCCCCCTGCCGAGCAGCAGGTGCCGCACCTCGTGCTCGGGATCGGCGAGCACGAGCGTCGCCGCCGCGAGCGAATAGCTCGCGCGCAGCCCGCCGGTGAGCCGCTCGAGGAGCTCGGCGAGGCCGGCCGCCTCGAGCAGATCGAGCTCGCGCTGCTTCGAGCGCCGCCAGGCGTCCTCGTTCTTGCGCGCTTCGTCCTTGAGCGCGGCCAGGCGGCGGCGCAGCTCCAGATTGATCGCGTCCGACACCGCCCCCTCCGTGAGTCCCCCGCTCACCCGCGGCTTTCGAGGTACCGCCGCCCGGCCTGCATCAGCGCGACGAACCCGGCCTCGTCGCCGTCCGCGACGAGCTTCTGGATCCGCTCGGTCGCGGCCCGCAACGCCTCGAGCGCCGCCGGACCGTAGCGATTCAGCGCCTGGATCTCGAAGTACAAGTGCGGGTTGTCGCGCGCGACCAGGCTCGCGACCTTCAGCTGCGCGTCGAACGTCGTGCTCGAGAGCTTCTGCAGGCGCGGCACGAGCTCGCCGCTCTCCGCGAGCGCGGTGAAGAACGCGAGGTTCAGCGCGTGCGAGAGCCCGAGCACGTACGCCATGACCCGATCGTGCTCGTCGAGGCTCATCTCGATCGGCTCGGCCATCGTCGACGCGAACAGCGCCCGCGCCTGCCGCGTAGCCTCCGGCACGCCGACGTCGACGAAGACGACGTGCTTGCCCGACAGCAGCCGCGTGTCGGGACCGAACATCGGATGAAGCGACGTGACCGCGCAGCCCGCCGCGACGAGCCGCTCGAGGCCGGCCCGGAGCGGCGTCTTCAGCGAGCCGATGTCGATCACGACGCCCTTCGGCCGCACCTCGGCGAGCGCCTCGAGCACGCTGCCGGCCACCTTCATCGGCGTCGCGACGATGATCAGATCGTGGTCGAGCGAGGTTTCGCGCCAATCGGCGACCCGCGGGAACGGCGTCGGCTCCTCGCTCGGATCCGCGACCTCGACCGCGAAGCCTTGCGAGGCGAGGAATCGGCCGAACCATGCGCCCATCTTTCCGGCGCCGCCGATGATCAGCACGCGCTTGCCCGCGCCGCTCGTCTCCGCGGCGACCCGGGTGCGCTCCTGCTCGGTCAAGGACGAGCGGATCAGCAACGCCATGATCTCGGCGGCGAGCTCCGGCTCGAGCCCGAGGCGCTCCGCCTGCTCGCGCGCGCCTTTCAACACCTCGCGCTCGCGCTCATAATCGCGAGTCGGCACCGCGTGTTGGATCTTGTGCGCGCCGATCTCGCCGACGATGCGCTGTCGAGCCGCGACGAGGTCGATCAGCTCGCGGTCGACGTCGGACAGGCGCTTGCGAAGTTCCTCGAGTGTCATTCGACGCTTCTCATGTGGCCCGGGTTGTACTCCCGGCGCGGGGACTGCGCAAGGTGATGCGCCACGTTTCGGCGACGCGACACGGAATGGAGGAAGTACGAAGTGCAGAACCTCGAGCTCGTGAGCGAGTCGCGCTGCTTCGAAGGCCGGCAGATCACGTACGCGCACGCGTCGGACGTCTGCGGCTGCAAGATGCGCTTCGCCGTATACCTGCCGCCCGCGGCCGAGCGCGGCGCGGTGCCGGCGCTCTACTGGCTGTCCGGTCTGACGTGCACCGAGGAGAATTTCACCGTGAAGGCCGGCGCGCAGCGCGTCGCCGCGAAGCTCGGCCTGGCCCTCGTGATCCCGGACACCTCGCCGCGCGGTGTCGACGTGCCCGGCCAGGACGAGCGAATGGAGGTCGGCAGCAGCGCCGGGTTCTACGTGAACGCGACACAGGCGCCATGGGCGCCGCACTACCGGATGTTCGACTACGTGAGCGACGAGCTCGTCCGCACCGTCAACGCCCATCTGCCGGTCGATCCGGAGCGCAAGTCGATCAGCGGCCATTCGATGGGCGGCCACGGCGCGCTGCTCGTCGGCACGCTCAAGGCCGATCAGTACCGCTCCGTCTCCGCGTTCGCGCCGATCAGCTCGGCGAGCCGGTCGGAGTGGGGGCGGCGCGCGTTCGAGGCGTACCTCGGCGCGGACGAGTCCGTCTGGCGGGAATGGGACGCGGCCGAGGTGATTCGGCGCGCGCCGAGTCGCCACGAGCTGCTCGTCGACCAGGGCTCGGCGGATCCCTTCCTCGGGCAGCTGAAACCGGAGGAGCTCGAGGCCGCTTGCCGCGACTCCGGGCAGCGCCTCAGGCTACGGATGCGGGCCGGCTACGATCACAGCTACTTTTTCGTCGCGACCTTCATCGCCGAGCATCTCGAGTTCCACGCCGCCGCGCTCGCCTGACGAACCCACCGACTCACCCGTGACCGCCGTGCTGTCCACCGAAGCGCCGGACGACCCGCTGCCGCTCGCGCGCCGCTGGCTCGACGAAGCGTTTGCCGGCGCCGCGCGGAACCCCGGCGCGATGGCGCTCGCGACGAGCGGCGCCGACGGCCGGCCGGCGGTGCGGATGGTGCTGTTGAAGGCGCTCGCACCGGACGGCTACGCGGTGTTCTACACGAACTACGAGTCGCGGAAGGCCCGCGAGCTCGCCGCGAACCCGCGTGCGGCCGGCGTGCTGTACTGGGAGTGGCTCGGCCGGCAGCTCCGGCTCGAAGGGCCGGTCGTCCGGTCGCCGGCCGCAGAGAGCGATGCGTACTTCGCGACGCGGCCGCTCGCGAGCCGCGTGAACGCGTGGGTCAGCGAGCAGAGCCGACCGCTCGCCGATCCGGTAGAGCTCCGCCGCCGCGCAGAGCGGCGGACGGCCGAGGGGGAAGCCGCGAATGCTCGCCGGCCGCCGTTCTGGGGCGGCTACCGGCTCTGGATCGACACGTTGGAGCTCTGGGTCGAGGGCGCCGGCCGGTTCCACGATCGGCTCCACTATCGCCGCGAGCTCGTCTCGGCCGGGCCCGCCGAGTTCACCGCCGGCCCGTGGCGGCACGAGCGCCTGCAACCGTGAGGTCGATCGTCCGCACCATCGCGCGCTCGCTGCCGGCGGGGGCGCTCGCGGCCCTCGCGCTCGGCGGCACCGCCGTCGCGCAGCAGTTCGCGGACGTTCGCCAAGGGACGAACATGGCCGTCGCGGTCTCGCCCGACGGTGCGACGCTCGTCATCGACCTGCTCGGTCAGCTGTGGACGCTCCCGGCCACGGGCGGCGGAGCAGAGCCGCTGACTCCCGAAGGCGAGCGCGCGCGCAACCCGCGCGTGAGCCCGGACGGCACCGCAGTGGTCTATCAACGGCTGATCGACGGGCAATGGGACCTCTGGCTGCTCGAGCTCGCGACCGGCGACCGGCGGCCGCTGACGCAGACTCCCGAGAACGAGCGCGAGCCGGACTTCTACGCGGACGGCCGCTCGGTCGTGTTCGCGAGCGATCGGACGGGGCACTTCTGTCTGTTCAAGCTCGACCTCGAGACGAGCGTGCTCACGCAGCTGACCGAGGAGCCTGGCGACGCGTCGTTTCCGTCACCGTCCGAGCTCGGCGAGATCGTCTACGTGCTCGATCGCGGCGAGCGCTCGGAGCTGCGCGTGTTGACGACGCGCGGCGTCTCGGTCGAGCTCCTCGCGACCGAGCGAGCGCTCGCGGCGCCGACCTGGCGGCCCGGCGGCGGCGTCGTCGTCTTCAACGAGCTCGACGGCGGCCGCACGAGCACGCTGAAGGCGCTCGTGCTGGCCGACCTGCCCGTCGTCAAGACGCTGACGCGTGCGGAGGACGTGTTTCGTGCGCGTCCGGCCTGGCTGTCGGGCGCCGAGCTTCTCTATACGGCGGACGGGCAAATCTGGCGGCGCGGCCTCGCGGGCCTCGGGCGCCAGCCCGTGCACCTGTTCGCCGCGGTCGCCGTCGACGCGCCGAGCGTCGAGCCGCTCGAGCTGCCGCTCGACGGCGGCGAACGGCACGCCGCCCTCGGTATCGCGGGGCTCGTGCGCGCGCCGGACGGCCGGGCGGTATTCACGGCGCTCGGCGATCTATGGCTCCTCGAACGCGGCCGCGTGCGGCGTCTGACCGACGACCCGTACGTCGAGGCGGATCCGGTGCTCACCGCGGACGGCGCAGCCGTCATCGTCGCGAGCGATCGCGGCGGCCGGCTCGGGCTCTGGCGCATCGATCTCGCGAGCGGCGCCGCGGCGCCGCTCGCGACCGGCGAGCACAAAGCCTTTCGTCCCGCGATCGCCCCCGACGGTCGGACGCTCGCGTATCTCGAGACGGGCGGGCTCGGACCCTGGGCACCGAGCGCGCTTCGCGTGCAGCCGATCCAAGGCGGCGGGGGTCCGGTCGAGCTCGCGACCGGCCTCGTCGATGCGGGGCAGCCGAGCTGGCTGACCGACTCGCGCACGGTGACGGTTCGCGCTGCGGGCGGCACCGTGCGTCCGAGCGCGGGCCCTTACGCGGCGCAGATCGTCGCCGCAGACTCGCCGCCGGCTTCGCCCGACGACGACGCGCTCCTCGCGGAGATCGAGCTTTCGTGGTCCCCCGCTCCCGCGCCGCCGCGCTACGCGGTGCAGGTCGGGCGGCTCTTCGACGGCGTGCGCGGCGACTATCGCCGGCACGTCGACATCCACGTCGAGGATCACCGCATCGCGGCGATCGTCGGCCGGGGGCTCCTGCCGCTGCCGGAGACGGTGATCGACGCGCGCGACGCGACCGTGATCCCCGGGCTGATCGACCTGCACGCGCACCAATCCGCGCTCGCCGGCGAGCGCCTCGGCCGCGCGTGGCTCGCGTACGGCGTGACGACCGTCCGCGAAGTGACGACCGATCTCCCCGCCGCGCTCGAGCGCGGCGAATCGTGGGCGAGCGGCCGACGCCTAGGCCCGAGGCTCGTGATCTCGCCGAGCGCGGCCGCACCGGCCGCCGGCCGCTCCGCGCCGATCGCCTCGCCGGTGCCGGTACGCGCGATCGCCGGGCTCGCCGACGGGCTCGGACATAGTCTCTGGCGTCAAGCGGCCGATCTCGGTGTCCCCGCGCTCGACAGAGCGCCCGCGCCGCTCGCCGTGCTCGCGCGCTACGGCACGAGCGGCTCGAAGTACGAGCTCGAGCTCTCGCCGCTGAACGCGACCTATCAGGACACGCTCGGCCGCGTCATTGCTTCCGCGACCGTCGTGACGCCGGCGCTCGGCGCGCTCTACGGCCTCGCCGAGTGGCGGCCCCGTCCGTCGACCGCTCGCCGCGGCGCGGGCGATCCCGCTTACGCGGCGCTCTTCGATGCGGCCGAGCGCGCCGAGTGGGATCGCACCCGCCTCGGCTCGGACATGTTTGCCGCGCTCCAGAGGACGGTCGTCGGGCTCGTCCGCTCCGGCGGCCGCGTCGCGATCGGCACCGACGCGCCGGCCGTGCCGTACGGGCTCGGCGTGCATGTCGACATGCAGCTGCTGGCGGCGGCCGGGCTGCCAAACGATCAGGTGCTGCGCCTCGCGACGGCGCAGGGCGCGCTCGCTCTCGGGCTCGAGCAGCAACTCGGCACGGTCGAGGAAGGCAAGCTCGCGGATTTCGTCGTCTTGACCGGCGATCCGCTCGCGCGCATCGACGACACGCTGACGATCCAGGCGGTCGTCAAGGGCGGACGCTGGCTCGACCGCGAGCGCCTGCTGGCGGGACCGTGATGGCCCCGTTCGGGCCTCCGGACGGGCCGGTTTTTGCGCAGCCCATTAAAACAAAGCGTTACTCTTTCTAGATACGGAATGGGTTTAATAAGGCACGATAACCGAGCCGTCGGTGACCTTTACAAGACTGACTCCAAATCTCCGCCCGGCGGCCAGCAAAGCGCCCCAACCGTCTGATATTTAGCGCGATTTTTCGTGTGGCACGCCTCTTGCTCCTATAGGGCGTCTTCTGCGGAAGACGCGAAAAGTGCGCACGCGGACAGAAAAACGTGCTAACGAGCATGGGCTTCTGTTAAATTTCCGCAAACAGAAGAACAAGAATCTAGAAGAAGAAGAAAAGAAGACAGGCTGCAAAGAAAAATAACAAACGATTCTCCGCGCTTTGCGCGGCGACGGCAGCCAGGCCGCATACTGAAACCGTAAACTCCGATAACAAAAAGGATCTGACCCGGCGCTCCCACCGCCGGGTTTCTTTTTTTGTGGAGGGCATACGCGGAGGCGGTGAATGCGACGCTTGCGGATCGCGATTCTTCTTTATGTCCTCGCGTTCGTGGCCGTCGCGCAGTATCTCGCTCGCGCGCGGAGCACCGATTGGAACGACACGCTGTGGGTCACCGTGCACGCCGTGAACGGCGACGGCAGCGCCGCTACGCAGGCCTTCATCGACGGTCTCGACGCCGGGGACTTTCGCGCCGTCGAGCAGTTCTTCGCGCGTGAGGCCGAGCGCCACGGCGTCACCCTCGAGCGGCCCGTGCGAATCCAGCTCGAGCGGCCGGGCTCGACGGCGATTCCCGAGCTCGCCTCGTCGCCGTCGTTCCTCGACGCGGTGGTCTTCAGCCTGCGGCTCCGCTGGCTCGCGTTCCGGCTCGACTGGCAGAGCGATCTGCCGAGCCCCGACGTGACCGCGATCGCCGTCTTCCACAGCGACGAGGGCGGTGCGCTCGACCGCTCCGCCGGCCTCGAGAAGGGCTTGGTCGCGCTCGCCCACCTGTTCGCCGCGCCGGCCGCCGCCGGCTCGAACCAGGTCGTGCTCGCACACGAGATCGCTCACACGCTCGGTGCGACGGACAAGTACGACCCCGCGACCGGCTTGCCGCGCTTCCCGGACGGCTATGCCGAGCCGCAAGCTTCGCCGCGCGTGCCGCAGCGGCGCGCGGAGCTGATGGGCGGCCGACTGCCGATCGACGAGCGGCGCGCCGACATTCCGCAGAGCCTGAGCGAGGTGGTGATCGGTCCGGTTACGGCCCGGGAAATCGGCTGGCTGTCGGATTAAGCTTCGGGAGCGGGCGCGCGCCGCGCCGCGAGAGAAGCGCATGGGCTACCGGCTGAGCAAGATCTACACGCGCACGGGCGACGACGGCACGACGGGGCTCGCGAGCGGCGAGCGCGTCGACAAGTGCGACGCGCGCGTCGAGGCATTCGGCGCGGTCGACGAGACGAACAGCGCGATCGGCGTCGTGCTCGCAGCGGCCGAGCTGCCGGAGGACGTGCGCGCACCGCTCGAGCGAATTCAACACGAGCTCTTCGAGGTCGGCGCGGCGTTGTCGCTGCCCGGGTACGCCGGCGTCGAGGACCGGCACGTCGCGCAGCTCGAGGCGGACCTCGATGCGCTGAACGCGAAGCTGCCGCCGCTCGAGGAGTTCATCCTGCCCGGAGGCGGCGGCGGCGCGGCAGCGTGCCATCTCGCACGCGCGATCAGCCGGCGCGCCGAGCGCCGTGCATGGGCAGCGGCGAAGCAGAGCGACGTGCCGCCGGCGGTCCTGCGCTACTTGAACCGGCTGTCCGACTTTCTATTCGTCGCGGCGCGGCGCCTCGCGCGCGCCGGCGGCGGCACTGAGACGCTTTGGCGCCGCTAGGGCGAGCCCGCATCAGACCGACCAGCCGACGATCGTCAGCGCCGCGACGGCGATCAGCCAGATGAAGAGCGTCCGCATGACGAGCCGCAGCGCGTTGCGCGCGGCCGCGGCCGAGTTGCTCGGTTGCGCGAGGATGCCCGCCATCGCCGCGCGGCCGACGCTCGCGACGAGCCGCTCGCTCGCGCGATGGAACCGCTCCCCGGGAGGACGCTCGAGCGCACGCCACGCAGCAAGCGCCTCGTCGAAGCTGCCGCCGAGCGCGTAGCCGAGCGCGGCGAGCCGCGCCGGTATCCAGACGAGCACGCCGTGAATCGAGTCGATCGCGACCGCGCAGGCGAGCGCGCGCGGATCGCGCGCGGCCTCGAACGCGACGCGGCGCCGGAAGAGATCGTTCACGCGGAACAGCCATGCGCCGACCGGCCCGAGCAGCACGAACCACAGCACGACCGCGAACAGCCGGTTCGTCGCCTGGACGAAGATCGCCTCCTCGACGATGTCGATCTCGCGGCCGTGCGGGTGCTCGGCCTCCGCGAGCTCCGTGCGGACGCGGCGCGCGCCGACCTCGTCGCCTTGCGCGAGCGCATCGCAGTACTCGTCCACCTCGCTCGCGAGGTCGCGCGGCCCGAGGCAGAAGAACACGACGAGCACCGCGAACAGCAGATAGTCGAGGTCCCAGCCTTCCCCGTCGAGGAGCATCCGGCTCACCGCCCAGACCGGCAGCAGCGGCAGCAACAGAAAGAGCACGAGCCACACGTAGCGGAGCACGCCGGCGGCCGCCGCAGCCCGGCGCACGCCGAGATCGAAGTAGCGATCGAAGAACCGCAGCTCCCGCAGCTGCAGGAGCTCGGTCGCGACGCGCTCGAGCGCAAGCCCGAGGATCAGCGCGATCAGCTTCATCGGCGTCGCCCGGGCTCGAGCGCCGCGGCGAGCCGCCGCCAGTCGAACGCCGGTCCCGGATCGGTCTTGCGACCGGGCGCGATGTCCGAATGACCGACGACGTCGGCTCGGGCGAGCGACGGATAGGCGCGCCGAAGCGCCCGCACGAGCGCGGCGAGGCGTCGGTACTGCTTCGCCGTGTACGGCACGTCGTCCGCGCCCTCGAGCTCGATGCCGACCGAGAAGTCGTTGCAAGCCACGCGGCCGCAGTAGGCGGATTGCCCGGCGTGCCACGCACGCTCGGTGAACGGCACGTACTGCGTGAGCCTCCCCCGCCGGTCGATCAGCACGTGTGCGGAGACCCGCAGGTGCGCGATCGTCGCGAAGTACGGATCCTCGTCCGGCGGCAGGTCGTTCAGGAACAGCCGATCGATCCACGGACCGCCGAACCGTCCGGGCGGCAGGCTGATGCCGTGGATCACGATCAGGTCGAGCTCCGTGCCGGGCGGGCGCGCGTCACGGTTCGGCGAGGGCACGCGCCGAGCGTTCTCGTACCATCCCGACGCGTCGATGCTCACACTGTCGGCCCGGCTGCTAAAGTGGCGGGCACCTATATACCACGCCCCCCGGCACGGCCGGGAATCGACCGGTTCTCATGGCGATCGTCAAGCGGCGCAACGTGCGGTTGTACCTCGAGCGCGAGCTCACGGGCGACACGCTCGCGCTCGGCGAGCGCGAAGCGCATTACCTCGGCACCGTGCTCAGACTTCGCAGCGGGGATCGCCTGGTCGCGTTCGACGGCCGCGGCACCGAGCGTGCCGCCGTCGTCCGCTCGATCGGCCGTCGCGGAGCCGAGCTCGAGCTCGAGGCCGCGCTCGAGCCGCTGCCGGAATCGCCGCTCGCGCTCACGCTCGTGCAGGCGGTGGTCAAGTCCGATGCGATGGACCGTATCGTGCAGAAGG
>CAYWGQ010000056.1:0-1127 GCA_964457725.1 uncultured Gammaproteobacteria bacterium | reverse complement strand
GAGCTCGGCGTCGCGGCGATCGCTCCGGCGTTCACCGAGTTCGGGGTCGTGAAGCTCGAGAACGAGCGCAGCGAGCGGCGCGTCGAGCACTGGCTCAGGATCGCGCAGAGCGCGTGCGAGCAGTCGGGCCGGCACGTGCCGCCGGCGGTGCACCCGCCCGCGCCGCTCGGGGCGGTGCTCGATGCGCTCGCGCCCGCCGGCTTGCGGCTCGCGCTCGTCCCGGGCGCCTCCCGCAAGCTCGACGCGCTGCCGGCGCATGCCGCCGCGGCGACCGTCGCGATCGGCCCGGAAGGCGGCTGGGGAGCGGAGGACCTGCGCGAGCTGCGCGGCGCCGGGTTCGAGGAAATCGATCTCGGCCCGAGGATACTGCGCGCGGACACGGCCGCGCTCGCGGCGTGCGCGCTGCTGCAGCAGCGCTGGGGCGACCTCTAGCGGGACCGCGCGAGCGCGGCGCTAGCCGTCCGGCGGCAGCGCCCCGATCATCTGCTCGATCTGCTCGACGTCGGGGATCAGAGGATACTCGTGGATCATCCGTGCGCGACAGATCGCCGGCAGCCGCTCGGGCAGCCCCTGCTCGTGATCGACGCCGAGCACGTCGCGGTTGACCCGGACGAGCTGCGGGAACCCCTGCGTCAGGACGCCGTAGTAACCGCCCTTCAGCGCGTCGGTCACCGCGTGGAAGACGACGACCCGAGTGCGGCTGCGCTTGCGCTCCGCATCGCGGCGCGGTCCGCCTTCGAACGAGACGACCGGCAGCCGCCGCCCGTTCCAGTCGATCGTGCCGAGATACCAGTCCGGGTACTCGCGCTCGCGGCTCTTCTCGGCCTCGGCGAACGCAATCACCTCGGCGACGCACATCCGCGGCACGAGCAGCCGCTCCGTCTCGAGCGGGATCAGCAGACTGTAGAGCTCTTTTTCCTCGCTCACAGCGTCCGTCCGAGCAGCCCTTCGATCGCGGCGATCAGCTGCCCTTCCTGATAGGGCTTGCTCAAGTAGTCGTTCACGCCGATCTCGATCGCCTTCGCGCGGTGCTTCTCGCCCGAGCGCGACGTGATCATGATGATCGGCACGTCCTTCAGCTTCTCGTCGTTACGGACGTGCGATGCGAACTGATAGCCGTCCATGCG
>CAYWGQ010000055.1:20172-20574 GCA_964457725.1 uncultured Gammaproteobacteria bacterium | reverse complement strand
CCTCGGTGAGCGTGGTCGCGTCCGCGATCGTGAACGGCACGTTCAGCAGGCGCGCGAGCGTCTCGGCGAGCAACGTCTTGCCGCAACCGGTGGGGCCGATCAGCAGGATGTTGCTCTTCGCGAGCTCGACGTCCTGCTTGCCCTTGTCGCGCGAACGCGTCTCGAGCCGCTTGTAGTGGTTGTACACCGCGACCGAGAGCACCTTCTTCGCCTTCTGCTGCCCGATGACGTACTCATCCAGCACCGCCTTGATCTCGTGCGGCTTCGGCAGCTTGTCGCGGCCGTGCTCCGCGCGCTCGTCGAGCTCCTCGCGAATGATGTCGTTGCAGAGCTCGACGCACTCGTCGCAGATGAACACGGAGGGGCCTGCGATGAGCTTACGCACCTCGTGCTGGCTCTTGC
>CAYWGQ010000055.1:0-20162 GCA_964457725.1 uncultured Gammaproteobacteria bacterium | reverse complement strand
CCGTCGTCCCCTTTTCCGCGTGAATCATCACTCATTACTGTCTTACCTCTTTCTGGCGAGACGGCATGCTCGGCCTTATAGCACTACTCAGAAACGGCTGCAAAGCACGCCGTTCCCACTCTAGCGGCACGCAGCAAAACCCTGAAAATGCCGATCGTCGGCTTGACATGCCCTCGTTTCTCGGGAGCGGCCGGTAACGGCCGCGATCGCTGCTCGATCCGCGCGGAAGTCGCCGGCTGGACGCCGACTTTCCCGGCGGCGGCGGGGCCTTACGCCCACGTCCGCCGGGCGACATGGGGACCGCTACCTTTCAACCTTGTCCGACCGCCTCTCGAGCACCGTGTCGATTAGACCGTATTCGACCGCCGTTGCTCCGTCCATGAAGTTGTCGCGGTCGCTGTCTTTCTCGATGCGCTCGACCGTCTGGCCGGTATGCTTTGCGAGAATTTCGTTCAATCGCTGGCGCAGCTTCAGGACCTCCCGGGCGTGGATGTCGATGTCCGCGGCCTGGCCCTGAAAGCCGCCGCTCGGCTGGTGGATCATGATCCGCGAATGCGGCAAGCAGAACCGCTTGCCCTTCGCGCCGCCCGCCAGCAGCAACGCGCCCATGCTCGCCGCCTGCCCGATGCAGATCGTGCTCACGTCCGGCTTGATGAACTGCATCGTATCGTAGATCGACAGCCCGGCCGTGACGATGCCGCCCGGCGAGTTGATATATAAATGAATGTCCTTGTCCGGGTTCTCCGACTCGAGGAACAGAAGCTGCGCGACGACCAGGTTCGCGACGTGGTCGTCGATGCCGCCGACGATGAAGATCACGCGGTCCTTCAGCAACCGCGAATAGATGTCGTACGCCCGCTCGCCGCGAGCGGTCTGCTCGACGACCATCGGGACCAAGTTCAACGCTTTCACGCTCACGTCGCGCTCCTGCTTCATGTCCATTCGCTTTACGCCCGGCCGTTCATAAATTCGTCGAACGGAACGACGCGCTCCTTCTTCTGGCTGCGCTCGAGCACGAAGTCGACGACTTGCTCCTCGAGCACCGCAGCCTCGACCTGGGCCATCAGGTTGCGGTTGCCGCGGTAGTACTGGGCGGCCTCCGCCGGATTCTCGTAAGGCGCCGAGAGCTCCTCGATGCGCTTGTCGACCCGGGTCCGATCCAGTTTGATCTTGTGCTGGCGCATCAGTTCTTGGATCAGGAGCCCGATCGCCACCCGGCGCCGGGCCAGCTCCCGGAACGAGTCGCGCGCCGGCGCGCTCGCCGGATCCTGGACGCCCATCTGGCGCATCGCCTCGGCCTGCAGCGCCGTGATCTCCTGCTCGACGAGCGCCGCCGGCAGCGGCACCTCGTTCGCCTGGAGCAACGCATCGAACGTCCGGGTCTTCACGGTGGCGCGATGCCGCTCGGCGAGCTCGCGCTCCATGTTGCTTCGCACCTCGCTCTTCAGCGCTTCGACGCCGCCCTCGGTGACGCCGAAAGCCTTGCAGAACTCCTCGTCCACCGGCGGCAGCACCCGTTCCTCGACGCGGTGCACCTTGACCGTGAAAACTGCCTTCTTGCCCGCGAGATTCTCCGCGCGGTAGTCCTTCGGGAACTTGACCTTGATCGTCTTCTCGTCGCCCGCTTCGAGCCCGTGCAGGCCCTTGTCGAAGTCCTCGATGACCTGGCCCGCGCCGACGACGAGCGTGACGTCTTTCGCGCTGCCGCCCTGGAACGGCTCGCCGTCGATCGTGCCGTCGTAGTCGATCACGACCCGGTCGTTCGCGTCCGACTTGCGCTCGACGGTGCGCCACTCCGCGCGCTGCAGCCGCAGCTTCTCGATCATCGCATCGACGTCCGCAGGCTCGATCTCGACCTTCGGGATCTCGATCTCGAGCTTCTCGAGCTCGCCGAGCGCGACCTCTGGATACACCTCGAAGACCGCACGGTAGGCGAAGCGCCCGTCGTTCGCGCCTTCGGCCGGCAGCGGCTCGATCCGCGGCCCGCCGGCCGGATTCAGATTGTGCTCGGCGATCGCGCGCGAATAGGTGGTCCGGATCACGTCCGAGAGCACCTCCTCGCGAACCTGGCTGCCGAAGCGCTGCCGGACGACCTTCTGCGGGATCTTGCCCGGACGAAAACCGCGCAGCTTCGCCGTGCGGCCGACCTTCGCGAGCCGGCTCTCGATCTCGCGCTCTATCTCCGCGGCCGGCACGCTGACGGTCATGCGCCGCTCGAGGCCTGCGCTTGCTTCGACCGAAACCTGTAGATCACTGCCGGCGTTCATCGTTCACCTGTGCCAAATCGTCTCTCTACTAAATGGGCGGCGCCGTCGTGGGCTGCCGTGGCGGGAGCGGCATCCGGGCCGCGAACCCGATGCCCGGGCGCGCTTCCCGGGCCCCGGCGCCCTGTTTTGGTGCGAAAGGGGAGACTCGAACTCCCACGGGTTGCCCCACTGGATTCTAAGTCCAGCGCGTCTACCAGTTCCGCCACTTTCGCGCCGCGGGCGCCCGAGCCGCGGTCATTATAGCCGCCGCGTCAACCCCCCGCTGCGACCGCGGCGCCCTCCGGGTAGGCGCGGCTGTCCAGCCGCGACCAGCCCGCAATGGGAAACGACGCCGTTGTCGCGGCTGGACAGCCGCTCCTACCGCTGCCGCTCCTACCGCTGATGGGGGGCGATCGGCAAGCCGAGCTGCGAGGCCATGAACAGCACCTGGTCCGCGGCCTCCCGGATCCTGAGCTCGAGCGGCTTCCCCTGTCCGTGGCCGGCATCGCGGTCCACCCAGAGCAACACCGGCCGCTCCTCGGGATCGCTCGCGGTGGCCGCCTGGAGCGCGGCCGTCATCTTGCGGGCGTGGAGCGGGTGCACCCGCGTATCGTTCTCCCCGGCGGTCAGGAAAACGGCCGGGTAGCGCACGCCGGGCCGAACGTTGTGGTACGGCGAGTACGCCCGCAGGAACTCGAACTGCTCCGGGTTCTCCGCGCTACCGTACTCCGGCACCCAATACCGCGCCATCAGGAAATGCTCGTAACGCAGCATGTCGAGCAACGGCACGCCGACGATCGCCGCCCGGAAGAGCTCCGGCCGCTGCGTGATCGCGACGCCCGTCAACAAGCCGCCGTTCGACCGTCCGACGATGCCGAGCCGCGAGCGATCGGTGTAGCCGCGCTCGACCAACCACTCCGCGGCGGCATAGAAATCGTCGAACACGTTCTGCTTGTTCTCGAGCATGCCGGCGCGATGCCATGCGGCCCCGTACTCGCCGCCGCCGCGCAAGTTCGCGACCGCGTACACGCCGCCGCGCGCGAGCCAGGGCCGCCAGATGCTCGCGAATGCCGGCGTCATCGAGATATCGAAGCCGCCGTAGCCGTACAGTATCGTCGGGTTGTCGCCGTCGAGCGGCAACCCTTCGCGGTGCACGACGAACATCGGCACGGAGGTACCGTCCCGCGACGTGTAGCGCACCTGCCGAACGGCCAGCCGGACGCCGTCGTCGGCGAGCGGCGGTCGCCGCCACAGCGCGAGCGTGCGCTCCTCGAGCGAGACGCGATAAATCGCCGGCGGCTCGCCGAACGTCTCGAACGCGAGCCACGCGACGTCGCTCCGCGGATTCGTGACGATCGAAGCGCTGCCGATCGTCGGCAGCTCGAGAGTGCCCTCGAAGCGGCCGCTCCGGTCGAACACCTCGATGCGGCTTTGCGCGTCGGCGAGATACTCGACGACGATGCGCCCCGGCGCTTCGCCGATCGAGACGATCACCGCGTCGTCGCGCGCCGGGATCACCTCGCGGAAACGCTCCGGCACGTCGGCCGCGAGGTCGAACGCGACCACCCGCTTGTTCGACGCGCCGTACGTCGTCAACGCGTAGAAAACGTCGCCGTCGACGAACCCGGACGTGAGCGCGCGCTCGCCGACGAGGAGATCGCGGCGCTCGAGCTCGCCGGTCGCACGCCACTGCTCGAGGTCGTAGAACCAGACGTCGTTCGCGTCGGTCCCGGTGTAGTAGGCGACGACGAGCCAACGCCCGTGCTCGTCGACGATGCCGTAAGGCCCCCAGGTCGTCGCAAGGGGCCCGTCGGTGTACTGCTCGAAGAGCAGCGGATCCTCGGCCGCCGGGCGGCCGAGCACGTGTAGCCGGACCTGGCCCGAGTACGGATTCGCGGCGTCCGCGAGCCGCCGGACGAGGAACGTTCGCGAATCGGCGAGCCAGTCCACCGCGTCGACGCGGCCGGTGATCTCGTCGTCGAGCCAGCGGCCGGTTTCCGTCTCGAGCACGCGGCAAGTGGTGTTCTCGTCGCCGGCGCGGTACGTGCCGAACGCGACGTAGCGCCCGTCCGGGCTCGGCCGATACCACGCGAGCGCGAGCAAGCCGTCCGCGTCGAGCGCGTTCACGTCGAGCAGCACGCGCGGCTCGCCGTTCTCGCCGCGCTGCGCGTAGAGCACCGGCTGCGGCTCCTCACCGCGCCGGCGCGTGTAGAACAGCCAATCGCCGCCCGCCCGCGGAATGCCGTGCGACTCGAGCGACAGGATCTCGCGAAGCTCGGCTTCGAGCGTCGCCCGTCCGGGCAGCGCGTCGAGCACGGAGCGGGTGTGAGCGTTCTGCGCGTCCGTCCACGCGGCGACCGCGGCGTCGAGCGCGGCATCGGGCCCCGTGCGCTCGGGCGCGTCGCTGCCCTCGAGCCAGTGGTAAGGATCCTCGATCGTCCGGCCGGCGAGCGTGTAGCTGAACGGCCGCCGCTCGGTCTCGGGCGGGGCTGAGCTGGCGGATACGGTCACGGCGAGCAGCGCAATGGCGAGCGTACGGCGCACCCGCCGATTGTACCCCAGCGCGGGAGCGGCCTCCGGGCGCGGAGGCCGCTCCTACCTACCGGATGGTCTTGCTCGCGACGTTCGACGGGTTGCTCTCGACTCCGCTCGAGTTGAACGCCGTCGTCACGAAGTACCACGTGCCGGGCACGAGGTTCTCGACGACGTAGCTCGTCACTCCGGGGTTGTTGATCGTCACGGAGTTCGGGTAGCTGCCCTGCGTCGTGCCCCAGTACACCTTGAAGCCCGCGAGATTGGTCAGCGGCGAGCCGTCGGCGTTCTGTGTCGGCGGCGTCCAGGTCAGCGTCGCAGAGCCGGTCGCGACGGACTGCACCGCGATCGAGAACAGCGGAAGCTGTGCGGTCGCCTGCCCGTCGCTCACGGTGATCCGGATGTTGCCGTAGTTGCCGACGTCGCCCGCGTCGGGCGTTCCCCAGAGCCGCCCGGTCGACGTGTCGAACTCCGCCCAGCTCGGCCGGTTCTGAATCGTGAACGTCAGGTCGTCGTCGTCCGGATCCGATGCGCTCGGCTGGAAGTTGTACGCCTGGCCGGCCGTGACCGCCGCCGGCGGCGAGCCCGAGATCGTCGGCGCGCGGTTACCGCCGCCGGCAGACCCGACCGTGATCGAGAACGCCGGCAGAGAGGCGTTGCCGCCGCGGCCGTCGCTGACGCTGATCACGATGTTGCCGTGGTTGCCGACCGCGGTCGGGGTGCCGGAGAGCCGACCGGTCGACGTGTTGAAGTTCGCCCAGCTCGGCCGATTCTGGATCGAGAACGTGAGCGTATCGCCGTTCGGATCCGATGCCGTCGGCTGGAACGAGTACTCCGACCCCACCGTTGCGCTCGTCGCCGGCGAGCCCGAGATCGTCGGCGCACCGTTCGCCGCCGCGACGGCGATCGTGAACGCGGGCAACGAAGCGTTGCCGCCACGGCCGTCGCTCACGCTGATGCGGATGTTCTCGTAGCTGCGGACGTGCGACGTGCCCGGCGTGCCCTGCAACCGGCCGGTCGTCGTGCTGAACGTCGCCCAGCTCGGCCGGTTCTCGATCGAGAACGTGAGCGTGTCGCCGTCCGGGTCGGCGACGCTCGGCAGGAACGTGTACTGCGAGCCGACCGTCGCGCTCGTCGGCGGCGAGCCGGAGATCGTCGGCGCGCGGTTCGCCGCGGCGACGGTGATCGAGAACGGCGGCAGGGAGCGCGTCGCCGTGCCGTCGCTGACACTGATCACGATGTTGTTGTACGTGCGCACGTTCGACGCACCCGGCGTGCCCTGCAGCCGGCCGGTGCTCGTGCTGAACGATGCCCAACCCGGGCGGTTCGCGATCGAGAACCGCAGGTTGTCGCCGTCGGCGTCGGACGCGGTCGGCTGGAACGAGTACTGCTGGCCCTGCGTCGCGCTCGTCGCCGGCGTACCGCCGATCACCGGCGGAGTATTCGTCGTCGGCTGTATGACGGTGATCGCGAACGGCGGCAGCGACGCGCTCGTCGCGCCGTCGCTGACCGTGATCACGATGCCCGGATAGTTGCCCGCGTCGTTCGGACCGGGCGTGCCGAACAGCCGGCCCGTCTGCGTATCGATCGTCGCCCACGGCGGCGCGTTCGCGACGCTGAACGACAGCGGATCGTCGTCCGCATCGGACGCTGTCGGCACGAACGAGTACTCGCCGCCGACCTCGACCGAGCCCGGCGGCGTGCCGCCGATCGTCGGCGCCGTGTTGCCGCCCGGCAGCGCGACGTCGATCGCGAAAGGCGCGAGCGTGACGGTCGCCCCGCCGTCGGAGACGGCGATGACGATGTTCCCGTGGCGGCCGGCATCCGCCGCCGTCGGCGTGCCGCGCAGCTCGCCGGTCGCCCGATCGAACTGCGCCCACCGCGGGCGGTTTCTGATCGTGAACGAGAGCGCGTCGCCGTCGGCGTCGGTCGCCTCCGGAATGAACCGATACTCGTTACCGACGAGGACGCTCTTCTCGGGCGTGCCGCCGATCTCGGGCGCGGTGTTCGCGGTCGGTGCGAGGGGCACGACGGTCAGGTCGAACGCCGGCAGCAACGCTTGCGCGTCGCCGTCCGAGACCCAGATCACGAGGCCCTGATAGACGCCCGCATCCGCCGCGGTCGGCGTGCCGGACAAGAGGCCCGTGCCGGTGTCGAAGGTGAGCCAGTCCGGGCGGCCGTCGATTCCGAAGATCAGCGCGTCGCCGTCCGGATCGCTCGCGGTCGGCTGGAACGAGAAAGCGGAGCCTTCGGTGACGGTGGTGCCGGGGGTGCCACTGATCGTCGGCGGCGCGTTGTTGCTCGGCGAGCGCGCGGCGGCGGCGGCCGTCTCATCGCTGTCGTCGCCGCCGCAAGCGGTCAAAGCGAGGGTCGTCAAAACGAGGAAAGGAAACGCCGCGCGGGCTGACGTCATATACGAATCGCTCCCGAATGCATCACTGCGTGTCCGGTGCAGCGCGAGCGTTCGGGAAGTCGAACGGCCTGCGCGGCGCGACGTATCCGTCGCCGCGTTTCGCGAGCTCGCAGTCCCACACGCCTCACTGGCTGGTAACCCCGCTGCCTTCGGACAGAAGTCCCTTAAGACCGGTGGCTTTGCGTCTCCGCCTCGCGGCGGATTTGCCTTTGTCAGCGCAGCAAGGCGTCTTCTCGGCGCCGTGCTCGCGACGGAACTGCCGTTACAAGATTCATGCCAAGGACGGAAATATGAGCAGCGACGCGGGTTCTACGGGTTTTCGTCGCCGCGGAGCGAGCACGAACCGTCGCCATTCGACGACATAGAGATCCCCGAGCGCGCAAATGTTGCAGCGCTCGTGTCTCCGCGGACCGACAAAATCTCCGCTTGCAGCGCGCGATTCACACTGTGACGGCCTGCACGAACCGCGCCGGCTCTAGCGCGACGCCGTGCACATTCGCTCAGCGGCGGAGTCGCCGATTTACGACAGCCGACATAATTCGGGCATCGGCATAGTCTCCGGAAGGGATTCGGCGCGCACGCAGAACCGATCTGCGATAGAGATAGAGCCACGCGGTCGTCCGTTCGAACTGCCCGAGCTCGACGATCCGCTCGACGCGCTCGTATTCCGGCTCCCCGCGGCCGTTCGGCCCGCCCTCATAGTCGTCGAGCGTCCGAAGCGCCGTCACCGGACGCTTCAGCCGATAGAGGTTGCCGACGACCCACTCGTCGCGTCGGACGGCGTCGACGAGCGCGGGATAGGGCCCGAGATCGTAGAGCCGGCCGCGCGTCCGCGCGGGGCCGAGATGCTCCGCGACGCTCGCGAGCCAGCGCGCCATCGGCACGTCCGCGAACGGCCGCAGCGTTCCGTATACGAAGAGCAGCGGCGTCGGCCTCGAGCCGCGCGGCGACGCCCGCTTGGAATCGGCGATCGTTTCACGGCCAAAGTTGCGTACACTAGCGCCCACTCGAAACCTCGGATTCATCTCCGGTGTCAGCACGACCGCTCGCCCTGATCGCGCTCCTCACCGCCGCCGGCGCGGCCGACGCCCGCGGCGTCAGCCCCTACCTCCCGCTCGGCACGTCGCCCGAGATCGACCGGCTGATCGAGCGCGTGCTGATTCTAGCCGAGCAGCCCGTGCTGACCCGACCGATAGCGGCCGCGACGGTGTTCGATGCGCTGCCGCGCGCCTGCGAGCGCGATGCGGTGCTTTGCATGCAGGCCCGCGAGTACCTGAACGGCTACATGCGCAGAGCCGGTGTCGGCAGCCTGAGCGTCGGGCTCGCCGCCGCTTCGGGCGAGCGGACGACGCTGCCGAACCGCCACGGGATGACCAGCGACAGCGCTTTCGAGGTCTCCGGCTCGCTCTACTGGCAACCGAGCGACCACTTGCTGCTGACGGTCGGCGTGCTCGCGCACGACGACGAGACGACACCGACCGGCAGCGTCGCCAGCATCGGCATCGCGCGCGCGCAGCTCGACTTCGGCTACCGCGACCACTGGCTGTCGCCGTTCACGGATTCCGCCATGTTGCTCGGCACGCAAGCGCCGACGATGCCGTCCGTGACGCTGTCGAATTACGAGCCGCTGACGAAGGCCGGCTTCCGCTACGAGGTCTTCCTGGCCGAGATGAGCGACTCGGCGAACATCGCCTATCAGGGCGGCCTCATCTCCGGCAACCCGCGGCTCGCGGGCGTGCACTTGTCGATTCAGCCGATTCGCGGCTGGTCGATCGGCGTGAACCGCATCCTCCAGTACGGCGGCGGCGACCGTCCGGATTCGTTGCGGGATTTGCTCGACGCGTTCGTGAACCCGGCGGACTACGACAATGCGGCGCCGGGCTCGGACGAGGAATTCGGAAATCAGGCGGCGTCGTTCACCTCGACGTTCCAGCTCGCGGGCCCGATCCCGCTCGCCGTCTACTTCGAGTATGCGGGCGAGGACACCTCGACCCTCTCGAACGTGCGGCTCGGCAACACCGCGCTGTCGGCCGGCATCCGGTTTCCGCACCTCGCGCAGCGCTTCGACGTGACGGTCGAAGCGAGCGAGTGGCAGAACGGCTGGTATGTGCACGACATCTATCGCGACGGGCTGCGCCACGAGGGCAACGCGCTCGGCCATTGGGCCGCGGACTGGCGGGAACCTCACGATGGCGTCGGCGGGCGAAGCCTGATGGCGCGGGTCGGCTGGCATCGTTCGACCGGAAGCTCCGTCGAGGTGACCTACCGCTCGGTCGATCACGAGGAGTACTCGGGCGTCGACTACGACCGCGGGCACGCAATCGCCGTCCGCTACAGTCACCGCTGGCAGCAGTTTTACGTCGGCGCCGAGCTCGACGCCGGACGAAGCGTGTTCGGCGAATCCTTCTCGCGCTTCGGCCTATTCTTCCGCTACTGAGGACGCGATCCGTGCTTCGACCGCTCGTGCTGCTCGCCGTCGCCGCCGCCGCTTCGCCCTCGGCGGCCGAGGTATTCGTGGACCTGGGCGTGAACGCGAGCCGAATCGAGTCCGACATCGCGAACCGGCCCGACACGGTGTCGACGTCCGAGAGCGGCGTGCACCTCGGAGTCGGCGCGCGGCGGTCCACGGAGAACGGCCGCGCAGACTTCGGCGTGCGGCTCGAGATCGACGACTTGGGCGAGGACACGCTGCTCGCAGTCCGCGCGCTCGACTATCGCCGGCACCGGACCGAGCGCTTCGCATGGACGGCGTTCCTCGGCGCCGCGCGGCTCGATCTCGCGACACCGGCGTACGGGTACTACTTCGGCGGCGGCGTGCAGCTCACGGGCTTCCTGCCCCGCTGGGACCTCGGCATCGAGGCGCGGTTCGGCGACAAGGTCGCGCGCGACAACCTGCTGCCGACCGACCCGCAGGGCGGCCGCCCCGACAACTTCCATGACATCCGCGGAATCGCGGTCTATCTGAGCTACCGCTTCGGGCGCGCGAGCAACTCGACGGACGCCTCGCAGTAAGCCGTTCGGTCGTGCTGCCGGATGTGGCTCTCCCCGGCTCTGCCTAGCGCCGCGCGGGCTTGCGCGTCGCGCAACAGCGCGATCGCTCCGGCCGCGAGCTCGCTGCCGACCGGCGCGTCGAGCAACCAGCGCTCGTAGACCGGCGGGAAGCACTCCGCGGCACCGACGCGCCGCGACGTCAGCACCGGCAGCCCGCACGCGAGCGCCTCGGCGACGACGAGCCCGTACTCCTCGAATCGCGCCGGATAGAGAAAGAGATCGAGCGCGGCGAACCAGCGCTCCGGATCGCGCGTCTTCGGCCGGTAGACCGCGCGTCCGCTCGCGAGGAGCGGGTGCGCGGCGGCAGACGACGGCAACCGCGAGCCGCCCGCGATCAGGAACCGGCTCGCGGGCACGGCTTCCGCGATCGCCGCCGCCGCTTCGAGGAACACGTCGAGCCCGCGCTTCTCGAAATCCCCCGACGTCACGAGACCGACGGCGGGCGCGGCTTCCGCGAAGCCGAGCGCCGCGCGCGCCCGCGGCCGAAGCGCCGCGGCGCGGGCGCTCGAGAACCGCGCGGCGTCGTAGCCGGGATGAAGCACGTCGACCCTGGCGGGATCGACCCCGAGACGCGCCGTGAGCGCGCGCGCGACGAGACCCGAGTTCGCGACGACCCGCGTCCGAGGCGCGAGCGCGCGGAAGTACTCCGCTTCGTGCGCGGCCTCCGCTTCGGCTTCCTCGCGCCGCAGATGCTGGTTCGCCTCGCTCATCAGGTTGTGCACGAACGCGACGTCGGCGTTCGGGACGCGCAAATCGTGATCGGCGACGACCCAGTCGGCGTCGCTCGCGAACGCGGCCGCGCGCTCGGGCGTCATCCGCCGCACGGGCAACCGCGTCCGCAACCGGAAATCGAGCAGCCCGCGCTCGCCGCCGACGAGCACGCGATGCCCGTGGGTGCGGAGGGCGGCCCCTTGCGCGCGGATCAGCTCGCCCGCCCCGCTCTTCAGGCGGACGCTCCGCCGGTAGAGCAGCACGTTCATCGCGATGCCGCGAACTCGGCGATCACGGCCATCACGCGATCGACGTGCTCGTCGAAGCGAAACCGCTCGAGCACGTGCGCGCTCGCGGCCGCGCTCAGCCGCTCGTACGTGCCGGGATCGGCGAAGAGCGCCTCGATTGCCGCGGCGAGCATCGCGGGATCGACGAGCCGCGGCGGCGCGATCGCGTCCGCCGCCGGGTCGTAGACGAGCGCCGGCACGCCGTCGAGAGAGCTGCCGAGCGCCGCATAGTCGCTCGCCTGAAGCGTCGGCGGCAGCGTGCGCCCGGTGATGCCGTGAGCGACCGCTTCCGGCAAACCGTCGACCGCCGCCGCGATCACGGGGCAGCCGTGCACGGCCGCCTCGATCGCAACGAGACCGAACGCCTCCGTCAGCGCCGGATGCACGAGGCAGTGGATCCCCTCGTAGAAGGCGCGCATGTCGCTGACCGCACCCCGGAAGCGCACGCGCTCGGCGATCCCGAGATCCCGTGCGAGCGCCTCGAGCCTCCCTCGCTCCGGCCCCTCCCCCGCAACGTCGAGGACGGCCTCGACACCCCGTGCGCGCAGCCGCGCGAGCGCGTGCAGCGCGAGCGGCACGCCCTTCACCGGGAACAGCCGCGCGGCGACGCCGAGCCTGATCGGGCCGTCGCCCGGATGACGCTTCGCTCGCGGCGCCTCCGGCACGAGGCTCGGCCGCAACGCGTTCAGGCACACATGCACGTCGCCGCGATAGTCCCATCCGAGCCTGAGCACGCGCTCGGCCGCGTGCGAGTTCGCGATCGCGAGCGGCACGCGGCGGAGATACTCGGCGCGCTCGCGCTCGCGGCCTTCGTGCCAGATCGCGCCGTGCTCCCAGTGCACGCAGCGGCCGTCGCCGGCCGCGTCGAGCACGTAGCCGAGCTTCGAGGTGCGGTTCCAGATCAGGACGACATCGGGACTCGTGCGCTTCAGGAAGGAACGGCAGTGCGCGCGGCGGAGCGCGCGCGGCCGCGACGGCAGCTTCACGCCGAAGCGGTATTTCGTCCGCGCCTCGGCCGCGAGCACGCGCGCGAGCGGCTCGCGGAAGAACGGATGCAGGCGCTCGGCCGGGTTCAGCCAGCCGTGGGTCCACGCGGGATGGCGGGCGGCGGCGCGCGTGACGAACTCGGTAAAGTGCGCTTCGACGCCTGCCGGCTGCTGCAAGCTGACCACGTGCATCAAACCGGACATTCGCCGCTCGACCGCCACCGTAAAGTGCGCGTGAGCGTACCAAACCCGCGCTCGGCCGTGGGAGCGGGGGCCGCTCCCACTTGCTCGTTAGCCGACGGCCGTGAAGGCGTCCGCTGCGGCGACGCGCTGCTCGGCGCGCCAGCGAGCGACGGTTTCCGGCACGTCGCATGCGGCGATCGGATGGCTGATGAAGAACCCTTGCGCCGAATCGCACCCGACCGAGCCGAGGAACGCGAGCGCCGCCGGCGTCTCGACGCCCTCTGCGCACGCTTTCAGATCGAGCTTGTGCGCGAGCTCGATCAGCACGCTCACCATGATGCTCGCCTCGCGCGACTGCGGCACGTTCAGCACGAGCGACTTGTCGATCTTCATCTCGTTGAACGGCATCTGGAAGAGCTGCGTCAGCGACGAGTAGCCGGTGCCGAAATCGTCGATCGCGAGGTTCACGCCCTTCACGCGCAGCCTCGTCAAGATGTCGAGACTGTCGGCGCGGCGGTCGAGCATCGCAGTCTCGGTGATCTCGATCGTCAAGAGCGACGGATCGAGCTCCTGCTCCGCGAGCAGCGCCGCGAGACGGTCCGGGAAACGGATGTCGTCGATCAGGTTCGCGGAGACGTTGACGCGCAGCCCGAGATCGAGCCGCCGCGCCTGCCAGCCCTTCAGCTGCTCGATCCCCTTCTGCAGCACGAAATCGGTCATTGCCCGGCCGAGGCCGTGCGCCTCGCCCATCGCGATGAACGCAGCCGGCGTCAGCGTGCCGCGCCGCGGATGGTTCCAGCGAAGCAACGCTTCGACCGCAGTGACTTCCCAGCCGCCGTCGGCCGAACGGCGCGCGGTCGGCTGGTAGTGCACGGCGAGCTCGCCGCGGGCGATCGCGCCTTCCAGATCCTTAGGGGTCAGCGGCCCGGACGCGCTGCTCGCCTCGCGCAGCCGCTCGCCGAGCTCCTCGGGCAGAAACGGCTTCTGCAGAGTGCCGACGACCGCGAGGCCCCGGCTCGCCCCGTACTGCTCCGCCGACGAGGTCGTGCGCGAATCCATTCCGGTCAGCAGCACGATCGCCGAGCACACCTTCGCGTCCGCCAGCGCACGCAGCGTCTCGATGCCGTCCATGTCGGGCATCTGCAAGTCGAGCAGGATCACGTCCGGCACGCGCTCGCGGCACGCTTCGAGCAAATCGGCTGCACGGGTCGCCGTTCGCACACGGAAACCCGCCTTGGCTGCAACCTCGCGGACGATCTCGCCGATTGCCGGCTCGTCGTCGACCGCAAACAGCAGCGGCTCGCTCATGGTCATCGTTCTCGCGGCTCCGGGAAGGCGCGCTCGCCGCGCCGTCGCACCGATCCGGCCGCTCGGCGGGTCGCCGGGCCTTCGAGCGCGAAGGTTACTTGCAGCAGCTAACCGTCGGCGCGGACGGCTGTCACAACTGTTCGCGTCGCTCCTTGCGGGAATCCCCGAGCCTCTACGAAGCAGCCGGCCTACGAGAAGGCTTGCGTCGAATCGGCGCGCCGAGCCACGGCCCGGTCGCCTACGCGACGGCCAGCATGCCGCCAGCCGGCGAGGCAGTCATCGAGAGTCGGAGATTGGTGGGCCGTGTAGGACTCGAACCTACAACCAATGGATTAAGAGTCCACTGCTCTACCAATTGAGCTAACGGCCCGCTTCGGCGGGAATGGAGCGGACGGAGCGCGCCGCGCGGCCGGCCGGTCGAAACCTTCCCTGCTATACCGTGGGGTGGCGCATAGTTTAGCCGATCCCGACGGGCTTGCCGCTAGTGCCCCGTCGGGGGACCGCGGCCGGCCGGCGGGCGAGGGCCGTCAGGCCCGGCTATCGCCCGGCGCGGGACCCCGCAGCAGATTCGCGCAGACGCGCTCGGGGCCCGAGAGCTGCGCGCCGTCGCGCCGTCCGACGCGGCGCTCCGCGTCGCTCGGCACGCGCGTCGTCGCGATCGCCAGCACATCCGGGTGGATGTAGCTCTTGCGGGTGATCGCCGGCGTATTGGCGAGCCTGCGGGCGGCGACCGCGCACGCATCCTTGATCTTGAGCGGGCCGTCGGCGCTCGCGAGCCAGGCCTCGACGACGGCGACGGTGCCGATCCAGGTGCGGAACGCCTTCGCGCTGATGTCGGCCTTGCTCGCAGCACGCAGATAGTCGTTGAACCGCGTCGAGTCGATCTCCTTGACGCCCTCGGCCGAGCGGTAGCGGAACAGCCGCTGGCCCGGCAGTTCCTCGCAGCGCAGCAGAATCCGGGTGAGCCGCCGATCGCTGACGGTGATCTTCGTCTGCCGGCCGGACTTGGCCTTGAAGCGGAGCGCGAGCCGCTCGCCTTTGATCTCGGTGTGCCGGCTCTGCAGCGTGGTGAGGCCGACCGTGCCGTTCTGCTCGAAGTAGCTCGTGTTGCCGACGCGGATGCCGGTGAGATCCAGAAGCTGCGCCGCCGCGGCGAGCACCGCGGCCTCCTCGGGTGCGTTCGCGCGGAGGTCCTCCTTCACCTGCCTGCGCAATGCCGCCAACGCACGGGCGAAATCGCCGAGCTGCCCGAACTTCGAGCGATCGCGAACCTCGCGCCAGTCGGGATGATAGAGATACTGCTTGCGCCCCCTCTCGTCTCGGCCGGTCGCCTGAATGTGCCCGCGCGGGTCCTTGCAATACCAGACGCCGGACCAGGCCGGCGGCACCGCGAGCGCTTGCAGCCGCGTGCGGACGGTGCGGTCGCGTAGCGGCTCGCCGCCCGGGTGCAGATAGACGAAGCCGCGCCCGCAGCGGCGGCGCGCAAAGCCGGGCTCGTCGCCGTTCACGTAGCGAAGGCCCGCCTCCTCGGCGACCGCCAGCACGTCGGCGAGCTTGTCGTCGGCCGGCGGCGATGCCGAAGGCGGCACGATGGAACGTTCGATTCGGATTTCGGCGCGCGCGCTCATGTCGTTGCTCCGGCACTGCGCCGAATGGCATCGTGCGGTGCAAGATCGGGGCCAATACTTGACGATCGCTCGCAGCGACAGTCACAGCCAGCGCCGTACCCGTGCTCGGTAAGCGCGGTAGGCCTCGCCGAACGCCCGCTCCATGCTGCGCTCCTCGAACGGGATGATCACGAAATTGTCGAGGAGGAACACGACGACCGGCACGAGCCACATCGCCCACGTGCCCGCGATGAGCGCGGCGCCGATGCCGGCGATGATCCCGCCGAGATACATCGGATTGCGCGTGAAGCGGAACGGCCCGGTCGTCACCAGCGACGAGTGGGCTTCCGACCACGGATGAATCTCCGCGCGGTGCCTCCTGAACGTGAACCACGCCCATGCGGAGAACGCGACGCCTGCGATCACCAACACGATGCCGCCGGGCCGATACCGAAGAACCGCAGGCAGCTCGAAGGCCCGATCCGCGAGCACCGCGACGACGATCAAGCCGATCAGCCAGATCGGCGTCGGAATGCGGACGATCCAGGAAGGTTGCGTTGCGTCAGCCATTCTCGACCACCTCCGCAACTGTCGGGTCGAACGCCCGGGTGGCCGGGCAGGGTTTGTTGGACGGGATCGGCGGCAGAGCGTTCCGTACCGTCGCGTCGGGCGTGCGACAGGAGCAGGTGCAGATCGGGGCGCCCCGCGAGCAAGCCCCCCAAGCACGCGCGAACCGGCCCCTAGCGCACGGGCGTGCCGTTCGCGAGCGCCAGGAAGAACGGCTCGTTGCTCGACGGTCCCGCCGCTTTGAGCTCGGTCTCGAGCTTTTCGGCGAGGGGATAGAACTTCGCGTGAGCAGTGCGCTCCAGGTCGCCGACCGCCTGGCCGTTGCCGGCGTCCTGGAGCGGCTTCGCTCGCGCATGGAACTCCGCTGCGAGCGCGGTCCAGGCTTCGCAAGCTTGGGCGATCACGGCCGTCACCGCCGCGGGATCGAAAGACGTCTTGACGCCCGAGAAATCGAAGTCGTAGCGGCCGTCCTGCGGCGCGATGCCGGCGAGGATCTTCAGATCGTTATCGGCGTTCGCGGACGCCAGCGGCACGAGCGAGAACTGCGGCACTTCGTAGCGCGCGGCACCCATGACGATCGCGTAACGGTGGCGGTCCGGGCACTTCGCCTCGAGCTGCGCTTCGACGAGATCGTCGAACGCCTTTTGCGCGTTCCAACTCGCGCGATACACGGGCTCGTATTGCTTGCGGTGATACTCCGCAACGTCCGCCGTCGCGACGACGGCGTCCGATTCGTCCTTCGGAGGCGGCGGCGAATTCGGATCGATGCCGGCCGACGCCAGCACGGCTCTGACCTCCTCCGAGCTCATCGCAGCCGCGAGCTTCTCGAAATCCGCGCGAAAGCTCGGACGCATCGCGGGCTCCATCCCCGAAAGCAGATGCTCCACGAGCAGCTCTTGGTCCGGCCGAAGTTGCGCGGACGCCGTGGCGCCGGCGATCAGAGCAAGAGCCGCGACGCAGCATCCTACGACCAAGGCCGAGAACCGATTACGCACTTGAGCTGCCTCTCCGATGACTATCGCGGATTTTGCGGAGATCGTCGCCTCAGGGGCGAGATCTGGAACTCATCGCTTATGGAGCAGAGGGATGGGGTGGACGATGGGACTCGAACCCACGACGGCCGGAACCACAATCCGGGGCTCTACCAACTGAGCTACGTCCACCAGAAGTTTTGTCGTCTCGCGAGCCGGCTTCTCGAAGCTGGCGCGCCCGGCAGGACTCGAACCTGCAACCCTCGGCTTAGCTTACCACCACTGCTTTCGCAGCCTCCGCTTCGCGGAGTTCGTGGTCTGGACTATCTCTTCACCGTCTCAGGTGCCGCACGTATAGTCTCTACGGATCCCGTCCGGCGCGAGGCGCGGCCGGTTTCCACGGGGTTGCCATCGGCGCGATCCGTTAAGGGTTCCCCGTTACAGTGCGGTCCACTGCAGCGGTTCGTTTCCCGCTGCAGGCTCCTGGTCGAAGGCCGATGCTCTATCCATTGAGCTACGGGCGCGCACGCCGGAAGCCACTGACCGTAGTGGTCGGGGCAGAGGGATTCGAACCCCCGACCCTCTGCTCCCAAAGCAGATGCGCTACCAGACTGCGCCATGCCCCGTTCGCGGCGGATGTCGCTCCCGGCGGGCTCATCTTAGGGAGCCGCCGGACGAGGGTCAAACGCGCCCGGCGCTCGCCTTGAGCGCGTTTGCGGGCGCGTGCGAGAATTCGCGTCCCTTCGCATCCCCGGGAAAGCGAGAGAAGTGACGGCCCGAATACTCGACGGCAAGCTCATTGCCGAGCAGATCCGCGGCGAGCTCGGCTCCCGCGTCGCCCGCGTGAAAGAGCGGCTCGGCCGCCCGCCGGCCCTCGCGATCGTGCTGGTCGGCGACGATCCGGCGTCCCAGGTCTACGTCCAGAGCAAGCTCTCGACGGCGGAAAAATCGGGCATGGGCGTCAAGCTCGAGCGGCTCCCGGCGACCGCGACGCTCGCGGAGACCCTCGCGATCGTCGAGCGGCTCAACGAGAGCCCGGATTTCGACGGCATCCTCGTGCAATCGCCGCTGCCGCGCGCGATGGGCGAGGACGCCGAGCAGCGCATCTTCGACGCGGTAGACCCGGCGAAGGACGTCGACGGCTTCCACCCGGTCAATGCGGGGCGCCTCGCGCAGAACCGCGGCGGGTTCGCGCCGTGCACGCCGGCCGGCGTGATCGAGCTCCTCGCGCGCAGCGACATCCCGATGCAGGGCGCGCGAGCCGTCGTGATCGGCCGCTCGGACATCGTCGGCAAGCCGATGGCGATGCTGCTCCTGCACCGGAACGCGACCGTGACGATCTGCCATTCGCGCACGCGCGACCTTCCGGCCGTGGCGCGCGAGGCCGACATCCTCGTCGCCGCGACCGGCCGCGCGGGCATGGTCACGCCGGATTACGTGAAGCCCGGCGCGGTCGTGATCGACGTCGGCATCAACCGCGTCACGGACGCGGCGGAAGCGAAGCGGCTGTTCGCGAACCACCCCGAGAAGCTGCAGGTGTTCGAGCGCAAGGGCGCCGTGCTGACGGGCGACGTGCACATGGACGTCGCCGGCGTCGCGGGCGCGATCACGCCGGTCCCCGGCGGCGTCGGCCCGCTGACGATCGCGATGCTGATGGCGAACACCGTCAAGGCCGCGGAGCTGCGGGCCGGCCTCTAGCCCCGTCTTTGCCGCCTCCGGCTTTGTCTTTGTAGGAGCGGCTGTCCAGCCGCGATCTTCGGCGTAGCGCCGATAGATCGCGCGGCGTGCCGCGCTTTCGCCTTGCGGCGGTCGCGGCTGGACAGCCGCTCCTACGGTGACGGGAGGGCGGCGCGCCTGCCGCATCGGGGCGTTCGCGGTATCATTCGCGCAAAGGAAGAGGAACGCCGAACCATGCAGCGACTGATCGCGCTCTGCGTGCTGCTCACCGCACCGCTGCTCGCGGCGGCCCAGGAGGGGCAGCCGATCGACAGCGCTCCGAAGGTGCGCGTCGTCACCTCGGTGGGCGACTTCGTGATCCAGCTCGACCCCGTGCGTGCGCCGATCACCGTCGAGAAGTTTCTCGAGTACGTGGACAGCGGCCACTACGCCGGCACGATCTTTCACCGCGTCGTCGCGGGCTTCATCGCCCAGGCGGGCGGCTACACCGAAGATTTCCAGCTGAAGCCGACCACCGGCAACGTCGTGAACGAGTCGGGCAACGGCCTCAGCAATCTGCGCGGGACGGTCGGCTTCGCCCGTGCGAACGAGCCGCACTCCGGCACCTCGCAGTTCTACATCAACCTCGCGGACAACCTCGACCTGAACCCGCGGCCGACCCGCTGGGGCTATGCCGTGTTCGGCAGCGTGATCGAGGGCATGGAGGTCGTCGACGAGATCGGCCACGCACCGACGGGCGGCGGCGGCCCGTTCGATCGCAACGTGCCCGTGGAGCCGATCGTGATCGAGCGAATCGAGCGGCTGCTCGACTAGCCGCGGTGACCGCGCTCTTCATCTCCGATCTGCACCTCGACACCGGCCGGCCCGACTCGATCGCGCGCTTCGAGGAGTTCATCGACGCTCACGCGCTCGCGGCCGAACGGGTCTACGTGCTGGGCGATCTCTTCGAGGTGTGGATCGGCGACGACGACGACGAGCCGGAGCTCGCACGCGTCGTCGCGGGCTTCAAGCGGCTCGCGGACGCCGGTATCCCCTGCGCGGTGATGCACGGCAACCGCGACTTCCTGCTCGGCGAGCGTTTCGCGGCCGCCGCCGGCTGCCGCTTGCTCGGCGATTACGAGCGGATCGAGCTCGGCGGCGAGCCGGTGCTCTTGACCCACGGCGACCTGCTCTGCACCGACGACCGCGACTACATGCAGTTCCGAGCGCTCGTCCGCGGCGTGCAGTGGCAGCGGAGCTTCCTCGACAAGCCCCTCGCGGAGCGGCGTGCAATTGCGACCGAGCTGCGCGCGAAGAGCGCGTCGATGAACGCGATGAAGCCCGAGGAGATCATGGACGTGAACGAGGACACGGTCGCCGCGGTCATGCGCGAGCACGGCGTCCGCACGCTGCTTCACGGCCACACCCATCGTCCCGCCATCCATCGCTTCGCGCTCGACGGCAAGCCCGCGCGGCGCATCGTGCTCGGCGCCTGGTACGAGCACGCCGTCGTCGCGCGGTGGGACGACGAGGGATGCAAGCTGGTCACGTTGTAGAGCGGAAGAGTCGCGGGGGGGGGGGGGGGGGGGCCGGGGGGCGGGGCGGGGCGGCGGGGGGGGGGCGGGGGGGGCCCCCCCCGCGCCC
>CAYWGQ010000054.1:12852-20699 GCA_964457725.1 uncultured Gammaproteobacteria bacterium | reverse complement strand
CGCCGTGGATGTGCGGGCAGATCTCGAACACCTTGCCCGAGTCGACGTCCTCCGGTGCAGGTATCGCGCGCGGGTCGTAGATCGGCCGGCCCTGCGCCGTCCAGCCGGTGATCGTGTTGTCGTACGCCGTGCGGAACGCGTGCAGGAACTCGCCGGTCGCGCGGTCGAGCACGACGCCCCAGCCGATCTTGCCGGTCGTGATCAGCGCGCGGCGCGTGCGGCCGCCGATCTCGAGATCGACCAGCATGCTTTCGTAGGCCGAGCGGTCCCACTCGTCCGCCGGCACGAGCTGGAAGTGCCAGCGCAGCTCGCCCGTGTCCGCGTCGGCCGCGAGGATCGTGTTCGTGTAGAGCGAGTCTCCCGGACCGCGCGACGCGGTCGTCCACGGCGTCGGCTGCCCGGTCGAGAAGTAGACGAGCCCGAGCTCGGCGTCGTAGCTCGCGGTGTTCCAGGCGGCGCCGCCGAGCGGCGGCCAGATGCCGTTCTCGGTCCAGGTCTCGTAACCGGGCTCGCCCTTGCGCGGCACGGTGTAGAGCGTCCAGATGTGCGCTCCGGTCGCCGCGTCGTAGGCCTCGAACTTGCCGCGCGCGGCGAAGTCGCCGCCGGTCGTGCCGATGAACACCTTGCCGTTGGCGATCAGCGGCGGGTGCGCATGGCCTTCGCCGGTCTTGTAGTCGCCGGTCTCGACCTCCCAGCGCTTCTCGCCGGTGCGGGCGTCGAGCGCGATCAAGGCCATGTCGGCTGTCCCCCAGTAGATCGTGTCGCCGTAGATCGAGACGCCGCGGTGACGGGGGAAGGCTTCGGAGCTGCGGATGTCGTCCGGGAACGTGCGCGCGTGCGTCCAGACGAGCTCGCCGGTCGGCACGTCGAATGCGAGCACCCGGCCGCTGCCTTCGGCGATGTACATGAGGCCGTTCGCGACGATCGGCGTCGCGACCCAGCGCGCGTTGTCGCGCACCGAGTAGGCCCAGACGGGCTTCAGGTCGCGGACGTTGTCGCGGTCGATCTCGGTGAGCGGGCTGAAGGCGGTGACGTCGTAGGTGCGGCGATACCCGAGCCAGTCGCCCGCCTCGGGCGCCGCGAGCCGCTCGGCGGTGATCGGCGGGAAGTCGTCAGGCTGCGCGAGCACCGTTCCCCCCGCGATCGCGGACAAGAGCCCGGACACCGCCGCCGCTCTTTTGCGCATCCCCGTCCCCCCTTGCCGTCGCGCCCGCGGCCGTCTAGAGCACGACGGCGCGCTCGATCATCGTCGGCTTCACCGGCAAGGAGTCGAGGTAGTTGCCGCCGTCCTGCCACAGCCGCCCCTGATCGAGCCCGCCGCTCGGGTCGCCGACCTGCACGAAGCTGTCGACGACGTCCATGCCGCTCACGACCTTGCCGAACACGGTGAAGTTGTAGCGCGGCGCAGCCAGCTGGTTGTTCTCTCGATAGTTGATGAAGACCTGCGTCGAGTTCGTGTTCGGCCCGGCCTTCGCGAACGCGAGCGTGCCGCGCTCGAGCGCGAAGAGCGTCGGGTCGTCGTCGAAGTTCCGGTTCTGCCACTGGCGATGCGGCTCGCGCCAGTTGATGCCGAACTGCGCGACGAAGCCGGGCACGACCCGCGAGACCGGCGTCGCGTCGTAGAAGCCCGACTCGACGAGCTCGAGGAAGCGCCGGGCCGCGTTCGGCGCGGCTTCCGGGTAGACCTCGATCGTGACCTCGCCGGCGGTCGTTTGCAGCAGGACTCGCTCGGCCCGCGTGATCGTCGGCACCGCATCCTCCATGCCGGGGAGCGGCACGAGGGTGTGCTCGATCGGGGACGAGGCGGGCGGCGGCGCCGTGGACGACTCGGCCGGGTCGCCGCTCTCCGGGCCGCAGCCCGAGAGCGTTACGGCGAGCAGCGGCGACGCCGCGAGCATCAGGCGGATCAGCTTCATCGGTTCGGTTCGTTTGCGCTGGCAGACCCGGCGTTTTATACCACGAGCGCACGGCGGCGATCCGGCCGCGCTACACTCGAGCGACGTTGGCCGATACGAAGGCGCAAATGAGCGGCAGGACCGTCTCCCTGGCCCTCGGCAGCGGCGGCGCTCGAGGTCTCGCGCACATCGGAGCGATCCGTTGCATCGAGGAGCTCGGGTTCGACGTCCGCTACATCGCGGGCTCCTCGATCGGTGCGCTGATCGGCGGGATCTACGCGGCCGGGAAGCTCGACGTCTACGAGGAATGGGTTAGGGCGCTCAGGCGCCGCGACGTCGTGCGGCTGCTCGACTGGTCTTTCGGCGGCGCGATGTTCAAGGGCGAGCGGATCATCGCCGTCCTGCGCGACCTCGTCGGCGAGGTCGAGATCGAGGCGTTGCCGGTCGGCTATACGGCGGTCGCATCGGCCGTGAACGAACGGCGCGAGGTCTGGCTGAACCGCGGCCCTCTGTGGGACGCGATCCGCGCGTCGATCGCGGTGCCGCTTCTCTTCGCGCCGGTCGAGCACGGCGGCATGCTGCTCGTCGACGGCGGGCTCCTCTCGCCGGTGCCGATCGCGCCGACGCTGAACAGCCTGACGGAGCTGACGATCGCGATCGACTTGAACGCCGCGTACGAGGTCGAATTGGCGAGGCGCCGGTCGGCGGCTCGGTCGGCCGCGAACGCGCCGGCCGCGGGCCTGACGGCCCGCATCACGCGCTACGTCGACGACCTGATCGCGGTGCGCGAGCCGCGCGGGACGCCGACGCCGGGTGCGCTCGAGATCGCGCTCCGCTCGATGGAGGCGATGCAGGCGACGATCAGCCGGATGAAGCTCGCGGCCTACGCGCCGGAGCTCGTCGTGCCGATCCCGCGCAATCTCGCGACGTTCTTCGAGTTCGACAGGGCGGAGGAGCTGATCCGCTTCGGCTACGAGCGCACGCGCGAGACGCTCGCTCGGCAGCTCTAGGGCGCTGCGCGCGAGCAGACGAGATCACTCCTCGGGCCGCTCCCAGCCCTGCTCGAAGTGCTTTTCCCAGTTCTGCGCCCACGGCCGCCCGAAGAAGTCGACGTAGCCTTCGTCGAGGAACGTGAGCTGCGTCGGCCGGCCGTCCGGGCCGTTCACGATCGTGCTCTGCACGCGGCATTCGACGAACGTGTAGCGGCGGTCCGGATCGTCGATGCCGGCCGCGAACTGCCACGGCGTCACCGTGTGCAGCGGCCGCACGAACGCTTCCGGATCGTAGAACGTCGCCTCGACGACGATCCCCCGGCCGTCCTCCATCGGCCGGAACACCTCGATCACCTCGAGCTCGTTGCTGTACTCGAACATCGAGTGGGAGAGAGTCCAGCCCTGCACGTTCGACGTCCAGGAGACGAGCGTGTCGCCGTCCCAGAAACCGACGCTCTCGCCGTACCACTGCGGCACTTGCTCGACGTGCTCCTGACCGATCAGGATCTTGCGCACGAAGTTGTCCGCGACGCCGGCGGTCAGCACCACTTGCTTCGGCGTGACGAGCACCTCGATGTCCCGCAGCGAGTACTCTGCCCACCAGCGCATCAGGCCCTCCGGGTAGCAGAACGCCGCGAGCCACTGCGGCGCGTTGCTGACCGCCTCGTGATAGGCCATCTGGATCGTGCGTTTCTGGTACTCGGGCGTCAGCAGCGACACGAGGGTCGACGTCTGCAGGTTGCGGCCGTAGAGCCATTGCTCGTCGCGCGCGCCGCGCCGATACCAGCCGTCCCAGTCCGGCAGCGTCGCACGCGTGTGCTCGGTCGGTCCGCCGCGCCGCTCGGCGGCGGCCTTCAGCGCCGCGAAGTGCTCGGCCGCCGTCCGATACTCGTACGGGCTCGCGATGTCCTCGATCGGGCGGTCGACCGAGCAGTCGCCCCATTCGCCGACCCGGCCGTCGTTCCACATGTCGGTCAGCTGACGCGGCGTGTTGCAGCGGGTGTAGCGCGGGTCGGTCCAGTGCTCCCGATCGAAGTAGAAGTTCTTCGTCGTGAACATGTCGACCGGCAGCGGCTCGACGCCGGGCGGCGGTCCCGCGTTCTCGGTCTGCGCCGCGGCTCCGGCGGCTGCCGCGAGCAGTGCGGCGTGCAGCAAGCCTCTACGCATCATCGCCTCGAGATTCCCCTTCGTCACGTCTCTCGAATGCTCCGGATTTGCGGAACGAGTCGCAAGAGGCGCCGGCCGCTGCTCGAACCGCACGGTTCGAGCCGGGGGGCGCCATGCCGATGCTCCCGAATCGCGCTACCATCTCGAAGACAGGGATTGTCGCAGCCTCGTAACCATCACAGGAGGCCCTCGATGAACGCGCCCGTCACGAGCCCCGTCTCCCCCCGGCAGTATCTCGACCGCGCGATGAGCCGCCTGCGCGACCTCGGCCTCGTTCCCGAGAAGACCGAGGAGGCGCCGATCGTCGAGCTCCTGAAGCGCATTACCGATCTCGACGAGCCGCGGGTCGTCGCGATCGCGCGCACGCTCTCGCAAGCCTCGCTCTTCAACGAGGTCGTTCGCGAGCAGCTGACGTCGATGACCCTCGGCGATCGCTACGAGTCGATCGCGGAGTCGTTCAACAGCATTCGCGACGATGCGAAGAGCATGGTGGACCAGCTCGAGGACGGCAAGATCAACACCTGGGAGCGCGTCCGCAACATCTGGATGAAGGCGACGAGGGGCGACATCTCCGACCGCTTCCAGAAGATCAAGCGAACCTATATGGACGTCGCGCGCGATTCGAAGGATCAGATCGACCGCGAGCACGTGATCATGAACGCGTACATGGACTTTCGCGGCGCGCTGAAGCAGGCGGAAGTCGACGCGCTCGAGGTGCTCCAGTCCGCCGAGCGCGCGCTCGAGCAGGCGAAGAGCGCGCTCGCGGACGCAGCCGCGGCGGTCGAGGCGAGCAGCGCGGAGAACCCGGCCGAGCGGGCACGCCTCGAGCTCGCACGCGACGAGCGGCTGCGCGACGTGCAGTTCGCCGACGAGCGCTACCAGATCGCGAAAGACATCTCGGACAACTTGACCGTCGGCTACAACACCTCCGAGGTGATCATGGCGCGCTTGAACCAGACGACCTCCGCGAAGGAGCGCGTCTGGAAGCAGGCGATCGCGTTCTTCGGCACGAACGAGACCGTGCTGACGGCGTTGTCGGCATCGTTTACCGGGCTCTTCGGGCTGCACGAGAGCACGCAGTCGCTCGAGGCCATGAAGCGCGGCGTCAGCGACAGTCTCGAGGACCTCGCCGCGATCGGCGGCAAGGTGCAGGAGGAGGCGCTGCGCGCCGGGTACGGTCCGACGATCCGGATGGAGTCCGTGAAGAAGCTCGTCGACTCGGTCGTGCACTACCAGCAGCGCTCGCACGAGATCGTCGAGGAGATGCGCACGCTCGCGACGCGCAACGCCGAGGACATCCGCACGGCCGTCGAGGACGGCAAGCGGCGCGTCGCCGAGCTCGCCGAGCGCGCGCACACGCTGCCGCCGGCCGCGGCCGCGAGCGCCTGAGCGAAGACGCGCCGAGACCCGCGCGAATGGCAGCCGGCCTGCAGCAGACCCCGTCGGCGCAGCTCGACGAGGTCATGCTCGCGATGGACGTGGTCGACACGATCCGCCACCGCGAGCTGATCGTCGAGCGGGAGCTGCGCTCCGAGGAGCGGCGGGAGGAGCTGAAGGCTCGGCTGAAGGCGCTGTACGCGGCGCAAGGGCTCGACGTCCCCGATCACGTCCTCGCCGAAGGCGTGGCCGCGCTCGAGCAGGACCGCTTCGCCTATACGCCGCCGCCCGAGGGACTGAAGACCGCGCTCGCGCGGCTCTACGTCTCGCGCTCGCGCTGGGGCAAGCCGGTCCTCGCGGTCGCGGCGGTCGTCGCGGCCGCGATCGTCGGCTACCAGCTGCTGATCGCGATGCCGCGCGAAGCGAGGATCGCGGCGCTGCCGGCCCAGCTCGAGCAGCAGTACGAGACGACGGTCGCGGCCGCCCGCGTGCCCGAGGCGGAGGAGCAGGCCGCGGCGCTGCGCGCGGCCGGCGAGCGCGCGCTCGCGAACGGCGAGCACGACGACGCGGCACGCGCTGCCGACGAGCTCGCGGCGCTCCGCGCCCGTCTCGAGCAGGCGTACGAGCTCAGGATCGTGTCGCGCCCCGGCGAGCTCTCGGGCGTCTGGCGCGTTCCGGACGAAAACCCGCGCGGCCAGAACTTCTACGTGATCGTCGAGGCGCTCGACGAGAGCGGCCGGGCGCTGACGCTCCCGGTCCGCAACGAGGAGGATGGGCAGACGTATCAGGTCGCGAAGTGGGGACTTCGCGTCGACGAGGAGACGTTCCGCATGCTCCAGAGCGACAAGCTCGACGACGGCATCATCCAGAACGACCTCGCGGGCCGGAAGCGCTCCGGCTACCTCGAGCCCGAGTTCACGATCGCCACGACCGGCGGCGCGATCACCCGCTGGTAGCGCCGTGGCGGACGTAGAGCTCGGCAGCGACGTCCTCCGAACGCTCGACCGCGGCCTCGGCCGGTTGCGCGAGGCGGTCGCGGAGATCGACGGCGCCGTTCAGACCTCGAGCGCAGCGCTGCTCCGGGCGGGCGACGCGGAGGTCGGCGGCTATCGGCGTCTCGCGGAGCTCAGGCTCGCCGAGCTCGCGCGCGGCGGCGTCGTGCAAAGCCTGTCCGCGGTGTCCGAGCGCGTGCGCGCCGTGCTCGAGCGGCGGGAGGACGAGCTCGCATCGCTCGGCCGCGAGCTCGAGGCGCTCGAGCGACGGCTCGCCGAGCTCGAGGCCGAGCGCGAGCGGCAGCGCGAGCGCGTCGCGAGCGCGGTGAGCGCGCTCGACGCGCTCGAGGGCGAGGTGCAGACGCAGCTCGCCGAGGACGAGGCGTATGCGGCGCAGCTCGAGCAAGCCGAGCGCGCCGACGCGATCGCCGACGAGGCCGAGCGCAAGACGTCGGAAGCGGAGCACGACCGCGTCGGGAAGGGTGCGCCGTACGAGGCGGACCCGCTGTTCATGTATCTCTGGCGGCGCGGGTTCGGCACCGCCGCCTACTCGGCGAACCCGCTCGCCCGGCTCCTCGACCGCGCGGTCGCGCGGCTGATCGGCTTCGACCGCGCGCGCCCGAACTACTGGATGCTGCTCGAGATCCCGACGCGCCTCCGGGCGCATGCCGAGCGGGTCCGGGCGGTCGCGACGGCCGAGTTCGACCGCCT
Source organism: uncultured Gammaproteobacteria bacterium (assembly GCA_964457725.1). Lineage (GTDB taxonomy): Bacteria > Pseudomonadota > Gammaproteobacteria > Steroidobacterales > Rariloculaceae > FEN-1219. The sequence goes on along the minus strand of CAYWGQ010000054.1, from coordinate 13,565 downwards.
GAAGGCGCTCGAGCTCGCTGCGGCCGATGCGGCGGGCGTGCCCCCGGCGCGTGCTGCCGTCGAAGCGGAGGAGCGGCGCCTCGACGAGCTCGACGACGGGATCGAGGCGGCCGAGCGGAGCATCGCGGAGCTGCGCGAGCGCCGTGCGGCGTACGCGGCCGGGGAAGACGCGAGCATGCGAAGCGCCCTCGAGATGCTCGCGGCGGAGTTGCGCAGCGCCGGCGTGGAGGCGCTGCGGCGGCAAGCCGCCGCGACACCGAGCGCCGAGGACGACCGTGTGGTGGCCGATATCGTCGAGCACGAGGAGGAGCGGGAGCGGCTCGAGGCCGAGCTCGCGCAGCACAAGCAGGTGCACGCCCGCTACGTCGAGCGGCTGCGCGAGCTCGAGGACGTGCGCCGCGAGTTCAAGCGTCACCGCTACGATGACCTGCACTCGGTGTTCGTGAACGGCAACGTGGTCGCGCTCACGATCACCGAGTTCCTGCGCGGCACGATCGCCCGGGAAGAGCTCTGGCGCGCGTTCCGCCGCCATCAGCGCTTCCGGCAGATCCGCTCGCGGCCGACGTTCGGCACCGGCGGCTTTCCCGGCCGGCACGGCTCTTGGGGCATCCCGCGGGCCGGCGGCTGGAACATGCCGCGCTTGCCGCGCGGCGGCGGTTTCGGCGGCGGCGGCTTCGGCCGGGGCGGGGGCTTCGGCGGCGGCGGCTTCAAGA
>CAYWGQ010000054.1:0-12752 GCA_964457725.1 uncultured Gammaproteobacteria bacterium | reverse complement strand
TTCGGCGGCGGCGGCTTCGGCCGGGGCGGGGGCTTCGGCGGCGGCGGCTTCAAGACCGGCGGCGGCTTTTGACGAAATGCTACGGGCCGCCGGCCGATTGCGGTTCTGGAATAATAGATCCGCCGCGATGTTTCGCAGGGGAGATTCGTGGAGGGGGCGAACGGTCTCGTCTACCGGTTCGGGGAGTTCACGCTCGATCGGGGGCGGCGCGAGCTCGCGCGCGGCGGCGTGCCCGTGCCGCTCGGCAGGCTCACCTTCGAGCTGCTGCTCGCGCTCGTGCGCGCGGCGCCGAACGTACTGACGCACGACGAGCTCGTCGCGCAGGTCTGGCGCGGCCGCAGCACGAGCCCGGAGACGGTCACGCAGCGTGTGAAGCTGCTGCGCGATGCGCTCGGCGATTCCGCGGCCGAGCCCCGCTACGTCGGCCTCGTCCGCAACCACGGCTATCGTTGGATCGCGCCGCTCGAGCGGGTCGACGGCGTTGCCGGCGATCTTCCGGCCGGTGGAGCGCGGCCGGAAGGCCGCTCCTACCTGCCGGCAGAGCGCGGGGGCGACGTTGCGGTCGGCGCGGTGCGTCGTCCGCGCCGCCGGATCTGGGCGCTCGCGGCCGCGGCCGCTGCGGTCGTCGCGCTCGTCGCGGCCGGCGCCGCGCTCGGTCCGCGGCTGCACTCGCCGTCGCCACCGGAACCAGTCGCGATCGCCGTGCTGCCGCTCGCGAACTTCTCGTCCGATCCGGAGCAAGAGTATTTCGCCGACGGGATGACGGAGGCGCTGATCGCGAACCTCGCAAGGATCGGCGGGCTCGCGGTGATCTCGCGGACTTCGACCGCGGCATACAAGGGCACGAGGAAGACGATCCCCGAGATCGGCCGCGAGCTCGGCGTCGCCGCCGTGCTCGAAGGGTCGACGCAGCTCGAAGGCGACCGCGTCCGGATCACCGCGCAGCTGATCGACGCGGCGAGCGACCGGCACTTGTGGGCGGAGACCTACGACGTCGACTTCGCCGACGTCTTGCGCGTGCAGAGCGAGCTCGCGACGCGGATCGCCGCCGAGATCGAGGTCACGGTGACGCCGGGCGAGGCGGCGCGGCTCGCGGCCGCCGCGCGGCCGGTCGATCGGGAGACGTACCGTGCGTACTTGCGCGGGATGTATCACCTCGCGAAGGGGACGCCCGAGGATCTCGCGCGCGGCATTCGCTTCCTGCACGACGCCGTCGACGCCGATCCAGGCGACCCTCTCGCCTACGTCGGCCTCGCGTTCGGCTACACGACGCTCGGTCACGGTCCTGAGCCGCCGCCGGACGCATGGGCGCGGGCGGCGGCGGCCGCGAACCGTGCGATCGCGCTCGACCCCGATCTTCCGGAGGCGCACGCGGCGCTCGCGGACATCAAGCTGTACGTCGAGTGGGACTGGGAAGGCGCGGAGCGCGCCTTTTTGCGCGCGAACGAGCTTGCGCCGAGCCTCGCGATGAACCGTTTCCACCACGCCTGGTACCTCGGGCTGTTCGGGCGCTGGGAGGAGGCCGTCGCGGAGCACAAGCACGCGAAGCGGCTCGATCCGTTGAACCCGCTGCACACCTTCTGGCTCGGCGGGCTATACCTCTACAACGACCTCGGCCGCTACGCCGAAGCGCTCGAGCAGGCGCGGCTCGCGCTCGAGATCCAGCCGGACAACCCGACGGCCCTGCTCGTGCTCGGCCGCGCGTTGAGCGCGGCCGGCCGGCACGAAGAGGCGCTCGCGACGCACCGCAGGATGATCGACCTCAATCCGGCGATGACGTGGGAGCTCGGGCTGACCTACGCGATGGCCGGGCGCCTCGACGAGACCCGCGCGATCCTCGAGCGCATCGAGCGCGACGCGCCGACGCCGTGGACTGCATTCGGCCGCGCGATGCTTCACGCCCGGCTCGGAGAGACGGAGAAGGCGCTCGAGTGGTTGCGCTACGAGCCGCCGCACGCATGGGTGCCTTGGGTACGCGTGGATCCGTGGATGCGCCCGTCGCTCGAGTCCGGCCCGGGCTTCACCGCGCTCCTTGCCGAGATGGGCCTGCCCCCGTAGGCGCGCCCCCCGCGCCCGGCGCGCGCTTCACGAAATTTTGGGCGCTTTTTTGGCCGCCCTTCACGCGCGTCCGCATCCTCCGTCGGAGCATCGCCGCATGGCCTGCGCAGGCTTCCGCGCAAGCCGTGCGACCAACCAAACGGAGGAAGACGATGATCAGAGTTGTCGTATCAGGTCTGCTCGTGCTCGCCGCCGGCATGCTGCTCGTGCCGCAGCCGGCCGCGCTCGCCCACGGCAAAGGCAAGGGGCCCGAGTCGGGCTGCTCGGTGGCGATGCTCGCCGGCCGTTGGCTCTTCGCGACCGACATCGGTTATCAAGCGCTGGCGAATACCCCGGCGCCCGGCGACATCACGGCGCTCGGCACGATGAACATCAGCCGGCGCGGCGAGGTCGAGGGAACGTTCGACGTGACCTTCGAGAACGCGGCGTTCGTCCCGGACGTGCCCTACAGCGGCACGATCATCATCAACGAGGACTGCACGGGCACGCTGTCGTTCGTGACGGGCGCCGGCAGCGCGCGCACGGACAGCATCGCGGTGCTGAGCCCCTACGAGATGTGGGGCATGTCGCAGGATCCGCTGAACCTTTGGACCTATCGCGTGCGGCGCGTGTCCGGGAAGGCCGGGTTCGATCACCGCTGAGGTTTCGCTCCCCAACCCCGCCGGCGCCCGCTCGGGCCGCCTTGCTCGCCTGGCCGTTTGCTGCTGGAATCGACACGGTTTCCGGGAGCGAGAACGAAGGGGGCGACGCATGAGGCTCGAGACGGGCGCGGGCGGATCTCGGCAGTGGATCGGGCGGGCAGCGACGGCGTGTGTCGCCGCGGCGCTCCTCGCCAGCGGCACGTCGCTCGCCGAGGTGCCGCGTGCGCGGCCGGAGGACGTCGGGATGTCGTCCGAGCGGCTCGCGCGGATCGCGACCGTCGTCGAGCGGCACATCGAGGCCGGCGACGTCGCCGGCGTCGTCACGCTCGTCGCCCGCCGCGGCCGGGTCGTGCACCTCGAGGCGAGAGGCTACCAGGACATCCGGTCCCGTACGCCGATGCGGACCGACTCGATCTTCCGGCTCGCGTCGATGTCGAAACCGATCACCGCGGTCGCGATCATGATGCTCGTCGAGGAGGGCGAGGTCCGGCTGACGGATCCGGTCTCGCGTTTCATCCCCGAGCTCGCGTCACTCGACCGGGTCGCCGTGCCGCGGCCGGGCGGGGATGAGGGCGCGTACGACCTCGTGCCCGCCGAGCGCGAGATCACGGTGCGCGACCTGCTGACGCATGCGTCGGGCCTGCTGAGCGGCGGGCTCGGCGTGCGCGTGAACGAGGCGCTCGCCCGGACTGCGCCCGACGACACGCTCGCGAGCTATATCCCGAGGCTCGGGCAGCTCGCGCTCGATTTCCAGCCGGGAACGCTCTGGCGGTACAGCGGGCTCGCGGGCTTCGACGTGCTCTCTCGGATCGTCGAGGTTGCGAGCGGGCAGCCGTACGACGAGTTCCTGCGGACGCGGCTCTTCGAGCCGCTCGGCATGAGCGACACGGGCTTCTACTTCGACGAAGCGCGGCTCGGGCGTGTCGCGACGCTGTATCGGCGCGACGGCAACGCGCTCGTGCCGGTCGACCGGCCGTTCAGCCGCACGTATTTCTCCGGTGCCGGCGGCCTCGCGAGCACTGCCGAGGATTATTTTCGGTTCGCACAGATGCTGCTCGAGGGCGGCGCGCTCGACGGCCGGCGGATCCTCGGACCGCGAACGATCGAGTGGATGGTCGCGAACCACACGGGCGACAAGGTGAACGGCCAGTTCGGCCGTCCGCCGGCCGGGATGGGCTTCGGGCTCGGCATGCAGGTCGTGCTCGACCCGGTCGCGGCCGATCTCGCGGTCTCGAAGGGCGCGTACAGCTGGCCCGGCGGCACCGGCGTGTCGTTCTGGATCGAGCCGGCGGAGGAGCTCGTCTCGATCTACATGATCCAGGGCGGCAACGGGGCCCCGCTGCGCCGCGCGTTCGAGAACGCCGTCCGCCAGGCCATCATCGACTAGGAGCGGCCGCTCACCCGATCGCCGCCTCGAGCAGCAGGTGCGTCGGCAGATACACGAGCAACGGATAGGCGAGCATCGTCAGGGGGAAGTGCCAGCGTCCGACCGGCGAGCGGGGCGGGTGGCCGAAACCGTGCACCCAGTTCACGTTCTTCTCGCGCGGTGCGAGCGCGAGCGTGAGCGGCAGCACGATCCACGCGACGAGCGTCTGCGCGGGCAGCGCGCGGGGATCGTAGCCGTAGCGATAGAGTAGCCAGACGAGCGCCGGCGGCAGCGCCAGGTGGAAGAGCGACAGCGCGCGCAGGTAGCGCGGCAAGCTCGGGTCGAACATGTACGCCGCGAGCGTCAGCGGCGTCCGCCCGCCGCGCAGCAGCCCTACGAGGAACGATGCGACCCACACGATCTCCGGCAGCAGCACCGCGAGCGCCATCATGCTGCCGAGGAGCGCGTTCTCGAGCCACAGCGCGGCCGTGACGCCGAACAGCGCGATGTCCGAGAACCAGAGGAAGTTGGCGGGGCCGTGCTTCACGTAGTACACGGGCACGATCACGACGACCATCGCCGTGAACAGCACGCGAAGCGCCCACGTGATCGCGTCGGGTTCGGGCGGGGCGCCCGTGTCCGCGACACCGGCCGAAGCCGCCGCCGCCAGCACGAGCAGGATCGAGCCCGCCGCCGCGGCGCTCGTTGCGCGGCGCTCAATCCGGTCCGGGGAACTCGACGACCTTCCAGTAGTTTTCAATGAGCCCGATCGCGCGAGTGAAGCTGGTGCCCATGTCGGACTTTAACATGTAACCCGCGACGTTGAGGTTGTACGCGTCGATCTTGTCCTGCTCGTCGTTCGACGTGGTCAGCACGAACACGATCGAGTCGCGATACTCATCGCTCGCGCGAACCTTGCGCAGAAGCTCGATGCCGTTCATTCGCGGCATGTTGATGTCGGTGATGATCAGATACGGCCGCGGCACGCTCTGCAGCATCTCCCAGCCTTCGACGCCGTCCCGCGCGACGATCAGGGGGTTCGCGATCTTCAGCTTGTCGAACGCCCAGCGCAGCGCGCGCACGTCGACCTCGTCGTCCTCGACGAGCAGAATCGTCACCGTTTTGCTGCTCGGCATGCTCCCTCCGTGCTCTCCGCGCTCGGTTTGTCCTTCCGCCACTGAAACTTGAATACCGCGCCGCGGCCGCCCGGCCGCGGCTCGAACCAGACGCGGCCGCCTTGCCACGCGACGATCCGGCTGACGATCGCAAGCCCCATGCCGCTGCCTTCGACCTGGTCTCGCGGCTTCAACGTCTGGAACATCTCGAAGATGCGGTCCGCGTACTCGGGCGGGATGCCCTCGCCGTCGTCCGTGACAGTGAACAGGAAGTGATCGCCGCGGTCCTCGCAGCCGACGCTGACGCGGCCCTCGGGCCCGGGATGGTGCTTCACCGCGTTGCCGACGAGATTGCGCAGCACTTGCTCGAGCGGCGTGGAATAGGTGCGAAACGTCGGCAGCCGGCCTTCCACCTCGAGCGCGATGCCGGGAGGAGCGTTGACGAGCTGAAAGACGTCCTGCACGAGCGCGTTGCAGTCGGTCTCGCGGTGCTGGCCGACTTTGCGGCCGGCGCGGGAGTATGCGAGGAGGTCGTCGAGCAGGCGGTTCAGCCGCTCGGTGCGCCGGGCGAGCAGCGTCAGGTTCTCCTGCACGTTGTTCGCGTCGTAGCCCGCGAGGCCCTCGCGGATCCATTGCACGAGCAGCTCGATCGCCCGAAGCGGCGCCTTCAAATCGTGCGATGCGACGTACGCGAACTGCTCGAGATCCTTGTTCGAGCGCGCGAGCTCGGCTTGCTTCGCCTCGAGGTCGAGCTCGGCTTTCCGCCGCTCGGAGATGTCGGTCGCGGTCGAGAAGATCCCCTGCACGTTGCCGTCCGCGTCGATCGCCGGGCGGTAGGAGAAGCGGAAGAAGCCCGTTTCGCTGCCGGCGGCGCCGGCCGACTCGTAGGTCACGGTCTCTCCGGCGAGCGCGCGCTCGTAATAGGGCAATCTCGCGAGATAGCGCTCCGGGCCGAGGAGCTCGGAGATGTGTCGTCCGCGCGCATCCTCGGCCGTCCAGCCGGCCGCCTCGAGGAAGACCCGGTTCGCAAACTCGATCCGCAAATCGCGGTCGAGGAAGAGCAGGTGATTCGGCACGCCTTCGGCGAGCATCCGAAAACGCGACTCCGCCCGCTCGAGGGCCGCGATGCGGTCGGCCGCACGCTCGAGCGCGTCGAGCGCTTCGGCGAGGGTTGCGGGCGTCGCACGATCGTTCGTCATCGTCTTTTCTCCGTCAACGTGCGCCGCCCGCGAGCCGTCCGGCCGGGCGATGCTCCGCCCCGGGCACGCCGCGCACCGCGAGCATCTCGGCGACCGCGTGCGGCTCGAGCGGCCGCGCGAAGTAGTAGCCCTGGCCGAAACGGCACCCGTGGCGCGTCAGGAAGCGGAGCTGCTGCTCGGTCTCGATACCTTCGGCGACCGAGTCGAGCCCGAGCCGTTGGGCAATCGAAAGGATCACTCCGCAGATCGCCTGATCGTCGTCGCTCGTGTCGAGATCGGAGACGAACGACCGGTCGATCTTCAAGACGTCGATCGGGAACTGCCGGAGGTAGCTGAGGCACGAGTAGCCGGTGCCGAAATCGTCGATCGCGAGCCGGACGCCGGTGCGCTTCAGCGCCCGCAGGCAGCTCCTGACGCCGTCGGTGTCTTCCATGAGGGAGCGCTCGGTCAGCTCGAGCTCGATCAAGCCGGGGTCGATGCCGTAGCGGTCGAGCACGCCGCTGACTTGGGCGTGGAAGTCCGGCTGATGGAAGTGCACCGCGGCGACGTTCACCGCGACTCGCGGCAGCGGCACGCCCGCCGCTTGCCAATCCGTCAGCTGCCGGCAGACCTGCTCGAGCACCCACGTGCCGATCGGGACGATGTACCCGACTTCCTCGGCGACGCCGATGAATTCGTCCGGGCCGACGATACCGCGCGTCGGGTGACGCCAGCGCAGCAGCGCCTCGACGGCGTGCACGCGGTGCGTCTCGAGGCTCACCTGCGGTTGGTAGACGAGGAGGAACTGCTCTTCGGCGAGGGCGTGCTTCAGGTCCGTCTCGAGCCGGTGATAACGCAGGATGTCCTCGTGCATCCGTTGCGTGAAGAACTTGAAGTTGTTCCGGCCCTGCTCCTTCGCCTTGTACATCGCGATGTCCGCGTTGTTCAGCAGCACCATCGGATCGACGTTGTCGGTCGGGTACAGCGTGATGCCGACGCTGGCCGTCACCGACACCTGTCGCGTGCCGAGCTGGAACGGCTCGGCGAAGCATTCGACGATGCTGCGCGCGACCGCCTCGAGCTCGAGCGGCCCTTCGACGTCCTCGAGCAGCACGGCGAACTCGTCGCCGCCGAGCCGCGCGAGCAGATCGCCGGCGCGGATGCTCCGCCGCAGCCGCTGCACGGCCGCGCGAAGCAATTCGTCGCCGAGCTGGTGGCCGAGCGTATCGTTGACCATCTTGAAGCGGTCGAGGTCGAGGAGCAGGAGGCCCATGTTCTTCCGCGCGCGCAGCGCTCGGCGCGTCGCCCGCTCGAGCTGGTCGCGCAGGTACTGACGGTTCGGGATACCGGTCAGGGAGTCGTAACGCGCGAGGTAGTGGAGCTTCGACTCGGAGCGCTTGCGCTCGATCGCGTAACGGATTGCACGCAGGATGATGCGCGCGTCGCCTTCCCACTTGACGAGGTAGTCCTGCACGCCGCGGTTCAGGATCTCGACCGCGTAGTCTTCGTCTCCTTGGCCGCTCAGGACGACGATCGGGACGGTTGCGTCCGCCTGCTGGATCTTCTCGACGCAGTCCCCGCCGGTCGCGTCCGGCAGGTGCAGGTCGAGCAGCACGACGTCGAAGGTATCGTTGTGGAGCGCAGCGACGGCCTCGTCGACGCGCTCGGCGCGCACGATATCGATCGCGCGGCCGCCGCTTCGCGCCAGGCACTGGCGCAGGAACGCCGCATCGTCCGAGTCGTCCTCGACCAGCAGGATTTTCATCGCCGCGGCACCCGCGCTCCCCATTAGCCGGTGGCGTGCCGCGGGACCCTAGCACGGGCCTCTGCACCACCCGAGTGCGCTGGTCACAGTTGCGTCGCTCACGCCGCTCTTCTGTCAAACCGCTGCTGCTGCGCTCGGAACGTCGACTCCCGCCGGTGATCGGGAGCGGTGCGGCTGCACAGAGGCCGTTCCGGGACCGCCGCAAGTCCGTCTCGGCAACTGCTCCTGCGTTGCTCTACCTCGCGCATCCCTGCGCTCGCCTGGAGGCGCGCAGGCGTACGAAACAGGCGGGGGCGCGCCTGCGAGCGTGGCTACGGCTCGACGACGTACCAGTTGTTCATGATGTCGTGCGGCAGCTTCTTCGTCGTGACCTTGCGGAAGCCGGCGCGCTCCAGGTACTCGCGCGTCTTCGCCTCGCCCCACATCGCGCCCAGGCCCTCGCCGCCCTGCGCCAGCGAGACCGTCATACAGTGCATGCAGGAGATCGTGTACAGCAACGTGCCGAGCGGATGCCCGGCGTCCTCGTGCAGGTGACTCGTGCCGCCGATGTCCTGCATCAGGTAGACGCCGCCCTGCGCGAGCGAGCGGCGAATGCCCTGCAGCACTGCGAGCGGTCGCGCCTGATCGTGGATCGCGTCGAACGTGACGACGAAGTCGAACGCTCCCGGCTCGGCCGTGTGGTCGAAGTCGCTCAAGTCGCGCTGGACGTACTCGACGTTGTCGAGGTGCGCCGTGTTCCGGCGCGCATAGTCTATTGCCTCGGACGACAGGTCCATCCCGACGAAGCGGCTCCGCGGGAAGGATTCCGCGAGACGCTTCAGCGCGAGACCGCGGCCGCAGCCTAGGTCGGCCACGCGTATGCCGCGCTCGAGCCGCTCGATCAGCCCCGGCACGAGCGGCAGGATGTCCGACTCGAGCGCGGAGACGACGGCGAGCCCGCTGTCCTCGGCCATCACCTCGTGAAAGCGCGGAAAGCGCTCGTACGGCACGCCGCCGCCGTGCCGGAAGCAGTCGACGATGTCGCTCTCGACAGCCCCGAGACCGCCGATGTACTGCGCGTACACCGCGACGTTGCTCGCTCCCGCGGCTCGCGTCAGCGAAGCCGCATGCTCCGGCGGCAGCGAGTAACGCGCCGCGGCCCCGTCGTAGTCGACGACGTTCGCCGTCACCATCGCGGCGAGCCACTCGCGCACGTAGCGCTCGTTCAGCCCCGCGCGGACGGCGATCTCCGCGCTGCTCGCGGGCGGCAGCTCCGACAGCGCGTCGAACAGGCCGGTCCGGTGGCCGATCGACAGCATCAGGCACAGCGCGCCGTCGTTCAGCACGCCCGCGAGCCGCTCGCCGAATGCCTCGGCGCGCGACGTATCGAGCTCGTTCGCTCTTGCGATCTCAGCCATGACGACACCTCCTGGTCCTCTCGATGATGACGCCGGTGCGGCGCCGGGGAGGAGGCAGCCTAGTTCCGCCCGGCGCGTTTCGCTAAAGTGATTTCCGCCGAGAACATGTCAAACCTGCCATGACCGACGCCCGTCGACGGCTCAGGGCGGCGCTGCTCGCCGTGCCCGAGTCGACCGCCTCCACGCTGTACGGCATGCACGACGTGCTGACCTCCGCCGGCCGCGACTGGGACCTGTTGACGAAGGGGACGCTCGGCCACTCGCTCGTCGAGAGCCGCATCGTCTCGGTCGACGGCCGGGCGTTTCGCGGTCCGAACGGGCTCTCGATCGAGCCGCACGGCTCGCTCGCAGACTGCCCGCCGGTCGACGTGATCGCCATTCCGGATTTGATGATCGCGCCGGACGACGCCCTCGACGGGCGCCACGAGGCCGAGCGGCGCTGGCTCGTCGAGCGCTACGCGGCCGGGACGACGCTCGCAACTGCGTGCACCGGCGCGCTGCTCCTCGCGGCCACCGGCATGCTCGACGGTCAGGACGCGACGACGCATTGGGCGTACTGCGACGCGCTCGCCGCGCGCTACCCGCGCGTGCGCGTGCATCCGAATCGCTCGCTCGTGCTCGGCGGCGCCGAGCAGCGGCTCGTGATGGCCGGCGGCGGGATGGCCTGGCACGATCTCGCGCTGTTCTTGATCGCGCGGTTCGTCTCGGTCGAGGAGGCGATGCGGGTGGCGCGCCTGCACCTGATCGACTGGCACCACGTCGGGCAGCAACCGTTCGCGGCGCTCACGCGGAGCCGCCAAGTCGACGATGCGGTCATCGCCGAATGCCAGGCGTGGATCGCACAGCACTACGATCACGATGCACCGGTAGCTGCGATGGCGTGCCTTTCGGGCCTGTCCGAGCGCTCGTTCAAGCGCCGCTTCGCGCGGGCGACCGGCATGGCCCCGCTCGAGTACGTGCACACCGTGCGGCTCGAGGAGGCGAAGCACAGCCTCGAGACGACCGACCTGCCGGTAGAGGCGATCGCGCAGGCCGCGGGCTACGAGGACGGCAGCTTCTTCGGCCGGCTGTTCCGTCGCAAGGTCGGCCTGACGCCTGCGCAATACCGCAGGCGCTTTCGCTCGCTTCGCAAGGCGCTCGAGGTCGGCGGCGCGTAGGGCGTTCGTCAATACCGCAGCGGCTGCGTCACCTTGCCGCGGAAGACGTAATAGGAATAGCCGGAGTAGAACAACACCGCCGGCAGCGCGACCGCGGCGCCGATCAGCAGGAATGCCTGGCTCGGCCGCGCGCCGGCCGCTTCCCAGTACGGGATCGCGTGCGGCACGATGTTCGGCCAGAGGCTGATCGCGAGGCCGGCATAGCCGAGCGTGAAGAGGGCCATCGTCAGCAGGAACGGTGCGAGCCGAGCCCCCCCGCGCGTCGTGCGCCAGTGCAGATACCCGCAGACCAACGTCAACAGCGGCACCTGCGACAGCACGTAGAAGTTCGGCAGCGAGAACCAGCGCTCGCTGATCCGGTTGTCGAGCTGCGGCACCCAGATGCTGATTGCCGCGATCCCGACGAGCACGGCGAGCAGCAGCCGTTGCGACGCGCGGCGCGCCCAGCCTTCGAGCGGCGCAGGCGCCTTCAGCACGATCCACGTGCTGCCGAGCAGCGCGTAGCCCGCGGTCAGCGCGAGCCCGACCAGCACACCGAACGGCGTGAGCCAGTCGAACAGGCCGCCGACGTAGCGGCCGTCCTCGATCGCGAACCCTTGCACGAACGCACCGAGCACGAGCCCTTGCGTGAAGGTCGCGGTCAACGAGCCCCACTGGAACGCCCGATCCCAGAGCTTGCGGCTGCGCTTCGCCTTGAAGCGGAACTCGAACGTCACGCCGCGAAAGATCAGACCGAGCAGCATCACGACGAACGGCAGATACAGCGCCGGCAGCACGACGGCGTAGGCGAGCGGAAACGCGGCGAACAGCCCGACCCCGCCGAGCACGAGCCACGTCTCGTTGCCGTCCCAGATCGGCGCGACCGACGTCATCATCAGATCGCGATCGCGGTCGCTCGGCGCGAACGGAAAGAGGATCCCGACGCCTAGCACGAAGCCGTCGAGCAGCACGTACATGAAAATGCCGAACGCGATCAGCGCGAGCCAGACGAGCGAGAGCGGGTCGCCGCTCATCGAGCCGATTCCTCGAGCGCCTCGATCGGCACGCCGAGCGGCCGGGCCGCCCGGCCGCCGATCGCAACGTGCTGCGGACCGGCCTTGACGAGGCGTGCGAGGAAGTAGACGCCGGCGCCGAACACGACGCCGTAGACCAAGACGAAGAGCCCTACCGTCGCCCATACGCTGCCGCCCGGCAGCGCGGAGACCGCATCCGCGGTCCGCAGCGAGCCGTAGACGACGTACGGTTGTCGCCCGATCTCCGTCGTGAACCAGCCCGCGAGCAGGGCGACGAAGCCGCTCGGACCGAGCCAGGCGAACAGGCGCAGCAGCCACGGCGAGGACTCGAGCCGTCCGCGGGCGAGCTGCACGGCGCCGGCCCAAGCGGCGAACAGCATCACGAGCCCTATCCCGACCATCAGCCGAAAGCAGTAGAAGACCCAGGCGACCGGCGGGCGCTCGTCCGACGCGAACGCGTCGAGGCCGACGACCGTGCCCTGCGGATCGTGCTGCAGGATCACGCTCCCGAGCTTCGGCACCGAGAGCTCGAGGCGGTTGCGCTCCTCGCCCGCGTCGGGCACCGCGAACAGCACGAGCGGCGCCTCCGCGCGCGTCTCCCAGAGCCCTTCGATCGCGGCGACCTTGGCGGGTTGATGCTCCTGCGTGTTCAGCCCGTGCAGGTCGCCGGCGACGATCTGCAGCGGCACGACGATGCTCGCGAAGACGACCGCGAGCCTGAGCATCAGCGACGAGCGCTGCGGGAAACGCCCGCGGCGCAGGTACCACGCCGCGACGCTCGCGATCACGAAGCAGGTCGTGAGATAGCACGCGACCGTCATGTGCACGAAGCGGTACGGGAACGACGGGTTGAAGATGACGGCGAGCCAGCTTTCGGGATAGTAGATGCCGTCCTCGACCCGCGTCCCGGCCGGCGTGTGCATCCAGCTGTTCGCCGCGAGGATCCAGAACGCCGAGAGCAGCGTTCCGAGTGCGACCATGCACGTCGCGAAGAAGTGCAACCCGCGACCGACCCTGCGAGCGCCGAACAGCATGATCCCGAGGAACGTCGCCTCGAGAAAG
>CAYWGQ010000053.1:0-20851 GCA_964457725.1 uncultured Gammaproteobacteria bacterium | reverse complement strand
GCCGACGTGGTGATGGCCGCAGGCGTTCATGCAGCCCGAGACGTTGATCGTCAGCGCGCCGACGTCGGCGAGCTCGTCCGCGTCGGCGAAGTGCCGGCTGATGTCCCGCGCGACCGGCATCGAGCGTGCGTTCGCGAGCGCGCAGTAGTCGAGCCCCGGGCAGCTGATGATGTCGGTTAGGAGGCCGAGGTTCGGCGTCGCGAGCTCGAGCGCGTCGAGCGCCGTCCAGAGCTCGTAGAGATCCGACTGCTTCACGTCCGGCAGCACGAGGTTCTGCCGGTGCGAGACGCGGATCTCCCCGAAGCTGTAGCGGTCGGCGAGATCGGCGAGCGAGTCCATCTTGTCGGCCGTGATGTCGCCGGGCGGCTTGCCCGGCGCCTTCAGCGAGACGTTCACGATCGCGTAGCCCGGGGCCTTGTGCGCGACGACGTTCGTCCGATACCAGCGGTCGAACGCCGCGTCCGCCGCGCGCAGCTTCGCGAGCGATTCGTCCTGATCCTCGAGCGCCTCGTAAGCCGGCGGCGCGAAGTAGCGCGCGATCCGGTCGATCTCCTCTTGCGGGACCTTGAGCGGCCCGTCCTTGATGGCCTCGAACTCCCGCTCGACGAGCTCGCGGTAGCGGTCGATGCCCATCTGGTTGACGATGATCTTGATCCGGGCCTTGTGGATGTTGTCCCGGCGGCCGTGGATGTTGTAGATGCGCAGAATCGCCTCGACGTACGCGAGCAGGTCCTCCGGCGCGACCCAATCGCGGATCGTGTGCGCGATGAACGGCGTGCGGCCGAGGCCGCCGCCGACGAGCACCTCGAATCCCGGCTCGCCGGCCTCGTTCAGGTGCATCCGCAGCCCGATGTCGTGCACGGCCACCGCCGCGCGATCGTTCGGCGCGCCGGTCACCGCGATCTTGAACTTGCGCGGCAGGTACGAGAACTCCGGGTGCAAAAACGAGAACTGCCGCAGCAGCTCCGCGTACGGGCGCGGATCGGCGATCTCGTCGCGGGCACGGCCCGCGTACTGATCCGCCGTGATGTTGCGGACGCAGTTGCCCGACGACTGGATCGTCGTGACCTCGACCTCGGCGAGCTCGGCGATGATGTCCGGCGCCTGCTCGAGCTTGATCCAGTGGTATTGGATGTTCTGCCGCGTCGTGAAATGCCCGAAGCCGCGGTCGTAGGTGCGCGCGATGTGCGCGAACTTGCGCATCTGCCGCGACGTCAGCGTGCCGTACGGGACGTTCACCCGCAGCATGTACGCATGCAGCTGCAGGTACAGGCCGTTCTTCAACCGCAACGGCTTGAACTGGTCCTCGGAAAGCTCGCCCGCGAGGCGCCGCCGCACCTGGCGGCGGAACTGCGCGACGCGCTCGGCGAGAAACTTGTGGTCGAACTCGTCGTAGCGGTACATGCTTCAGTCGTACTTGCTCAAATCCGTCCGCACGGTCGGCCCGTAGGCGCGAATCGACTCGCGAATCTCGGCCGGCTCGCGCCGCCCGTCGACGACGGCGACCTCGATCAGGTACGGCTCGACGACGACGTTCCGCTCCTCGTCGGCCTTCGCCGTCGCGAGCAGCCGCTCGGCGGCGTCTTTCGTTTCCGCGACCGCCCCCTGCTCGATCGACTCGACCCACTCGCCGCCGGGCGCGAGAAACACGACGAACCCGTCGCGCAAGCGGCTCGCAACGACCATCTGCGGCATCGACTCGATCCTAAGCGCCCGGCCCCGCGGGGCCCGTCTGTGCAAAGCGGCTATTCTAGGCCGCCCGCCGGGCAGGCTTTATGCGAAACCCGACCTTCGATATGAGCAAAGCTCAGTTGGCGGGCGGCGCGATTCTCGCGGACGGCACACCCCGGGCGAGCCCGCGGCGTGATGGCGCCCTGGCGTGCTCATAGCCATCGCCGCGACCGCTCGAGCGGGCAGCACGACAAATACGCGTCGCCGAGGCCGTCGCCCCCTCGGCACCGCACGCTGAACGAAATCCACAGTTTCTGTGGATAACGTTGTGGACAATGCCTTGAAACTGCCCCTCTGCCCATTGCTCGTGCTGGCTGTCCGTTAAACTGATCAAAAAAACGTCAAAATTTGGAAATGTTCGAACGCACAAAGACTTGTGGTCACTTTCGGGAGTGGCGCTCGAATAGTGCGCGGCAACCCAACGCCGGAGCGTCGCGGTTCGGCGACGAGCGGCGCGCGGGTGTGGAAAGCTAGTCTTCTTCCTTCGGACCGCCGCCCCACCTCTCCCGGTGGGCTTCCTCGGCGGCGCGCTGGATGTCGGCGTGGCGACGGGAGAGCAGCAGGCTGCCCGGCGGGCACACGCGCGCGCGGATCAGCCCCAGATCCGAAGCCGCATCGAACAGGCTCGGGTACCACTGCCGCCAGCCCGGCAGCAGATGCTCCACCTGTTCGCGCAGCGTCATCACGGGCCGACTCTACCGGCCGCGGGAGGCGGCCGCAACGAACGCAGTCCGCAATTCCGGGGGACCGCACCGCCGCTCCTTGACGACCCGAGGCGAGCTGCTACGGTAGCGCCACCTCGAACGGCCGGAGCTCGGTCAATGCTGATCGGCGAAATCGTGCGCGTCGCCTTCCAGTCGATCACCGCCAACCTCTTCCGTGCGGCCCTGACGATGCTCGGGATCATCATCGGCGTAGGCGCCGTGATTGCGATGCTCGCGGCCGGCGCGGGCGCCGAGCGGCGGATCGACGAGCAGATCGCGGCGCTCGGCGCGAACGTGCTGAACGTGACCGCGTCGACCTTCTTCTCGCGCGGCGTCTCGCGGGAGCAGATGACGCTCAGGATCGAGGACGCGGACGCGCTCCGCCGGGACGCCCGGTATCTGGACGCGGTCGCACCCGAGCAGCAGGGACGCGGCCAGCTGAAGCTCGGCAACGTCAATGCGAACGCGCGCCTCGTCGGCACGACGGCCGAGTACCGAGAGATTTTCAACTACCGGCTCGCCGAGGGGCGCTTCTTCACGGACGCGGAGGACGAGGCGCGGCGCCGGGTCGTCGTCGTCGGCGCCGACATTCCGGAGCGGCTCGAGACGAGCGCCGCTCAGCTCGTCGGCCGGACGATCGCGATCAACGGCCAGCCGTTCGAGGTCATCGGCGTGCTCGACGGCATCGGCGGCGGCTTCGGCAACCAGAACCCGGACTTCGCCGCGTTCGTTCCGCTGCGCACCGCGGAGCGGCGCGTGCTCGGCCGCGAGCAGGTGGACAACATCAGCGTGCGCGTCGCCGAAGGCGCCTCGCTCGAGCGAGCAATGGTCGACATCGAGCGGGTGCTGCGGCGCGAGCACAAGCTGCTGCCCGGCCAACCGAACGACTTCGCGATCGTCGACCGGCGGGATTTCCTGACGACGCAGCAGGAGGCGCAGCAGACGTTCACGATGCTGCTCGCGAGCATCGCGGGCGTGAGCCTGATCGTCGGCGGCATCGGGATCATGAACATCATGCTCGTCAGCGTCACCGAGCGCACGCGCGAGATCGGCATCCGCAAGGCACTCGGCGCGACGCGCTTCAACATCCTGCTGCAGTTCCTCGTCGAGTCGGTGACGCTGTGCCTGCTCGGCGGCTTGCTCGGCATTCTGCTCGGGGTCGGCACGGCGGAGGTGCTCGCCCGCTTCGCCGCGTGGCAGACGTTCGTGTCGCCGCAGTCCGTCGGCCTCGCGTTCGCGTTCAGCGTCGGCGTCGGCCTGTTTTTCGGCATCTGGCCGGCACGCCGCGCGGCACGACTCGACCCGATCGAATCGTTGCGCTACGAGTAGCGGCGCGGGCTCCGTTATGTAGAATGTGCGCCCGTCACGAAGGCGCCGCATCGCAGCGGAATTGCGGTCTTGAGACGACACGGAACGTTCATCTTGGGGGCCGTGCTCGCGGCCTTGACGCTCGGCGGGTGCGCGGCGCATTTCAGCCGCGAGGGCTCGCCGCCGTCCGATTACGTCTACAGCCCGCCCGAGTCCGCCCATCCGCTGTTCGAATACACCGCGCGAGGGCCGGTCACCGTGTCCGAGCCGATCGAGCAGACTCGGCACCACGACGTGGTCCGGCTCGAGTACGAGTCGAGCGGCCGGAACGGGCACCCGGACAACCGCGTCGCCGCCCTCTACTTCCGCAGCCGCTCGCCGGGCCCGAAGAAGCTCGTGATCGTGCTGCCCGTCTGGGGCGCGAGCAACTATCCGCCGGGGAAAATTTCCCGCGGCTACGCACGCCGCTCGCGCGGCGACGCGCACGTGATCTGGCTGCTCGGCGACACGCCGATCTTTCCGTGGAGCGAGCTCTCGTCGACGGCGAGCGAGGAAGAATTCATCCGGCGCGCGCGCGACAGTGCGGAGCGCTACCGGAGCGCGGTCGTCGACGTCCGGCGCCTGCTCGACTGGGCCGAGACGCGCGCGGAGATCGATTCCAGCCGCATCGGCATCGTCGGCTTCAGCATGAGCGCGCTCGTGTCGGCCACGCTCCTCGGCAACGACAGCCGGATCCGCACGGCCGTGCTGATGATGGGCTCGGCGGAGCTCGCGAACGTCTTCTCGACCTGCGCGAAGCGCGCCGGCGAGGTCCGCAAGCACGTGCTGACGACGCACGGCTGGACGCTCGAGCAGTACCGCGAGTTCTTCGCCGATCTGTTCGACCCGGCCGACCCCGTCAACTACCGGGGCCGTTACGATCCGGAGCGAATCCTGATGATCGACACGCGGTTCGACGACTGCATGCCGCGCCGGTCGCGCAACGCCCTCTGGGAGGCGACCGGACGGCCGGCACGCCTGACGTTCCTGTACCGGCATCGAACGGCCTTCTACTCGCTGACCCCGCTCGGCCTGAACTTCGCACGCCGGCGGATTTATCACTTCCTCGACGACACCCTCTGAGGGGTCAGCGGCCGTTGACATAAAGGGCTACGGAAACGCGCCGCAGTCGCTTGCCGTCGCGCGGCATCTGCGCCATAGTCGGGCGGCTGACCAGGGTAAACCCGGCGAAAGCCGGGGACACAAAGCTTCCGGTCTAAGGGACTCGTCCTACGACAGCGGGGTTGCCGGCAGCGGCCGCCAGAGGCGGCCGCCTCGACCGCTTCTCTCCCCTTAGCTCCGGTAAGCGCCCGTTGGGGTTGCGAAGGACAAGGGAGAGCCACCCACCGATGAACGCCGTCGTTGCGCGCAAACGCGCGTCGAGCCCGGCCGCTCCGACCTCGGGGCCCGCGGCAGTCGTCCGTCCGACTACTCCAAGCGAAATCCTCCAGGTCCTGAAGGACACCAAGCGTTATCCGTCGCCGATCCGGCCCGTCGGCTCGGGCAGCGCGACGACGCGCTGCACGGCCGCGAACGGCGGCACCGTGCTCGATCTCTCCGAGATGAACCGCGTGCTGAAGATCGACGACGACACGGTCACGGTGCAGCCCGGCATTCAGCTGCCGGAGCTCGCCGAGGTGCTGAGCGAGCAGGGCCTCGAGCTGATCGGCGGGTTCGATCTCGCGAACCGGAGCGTGGGCGGAGCCGTCTGCGGCGCGGGGCTCGAGGCGTCGATCGCCGGGGACGTCGGCCAGTTCGCCGCGCACGCGGTGCAGCTGAAGGTGCTCGCGCCGAACGGCAGGAAGTTCGTCGTCAGCGAGAAGACCAAGAGCCTGCTCGGGTTGCTGCGGCTCTCGTACGGCCTGCTCGGCATCGTCTACGAGATCACGCTGCGCGTCCGCCCGGTGCAGGGCTTCGCGGTCGAGACGGCGAAGGTCAAGTTCAAGGACTTCACGCGGCTCGCGGAGCGGCTCGCCGCGTCATCGGCCGGCGTGAAGCTGTATCTGCTGCCGTTCCGCGACCGGATCTACGTCGAGCTGCGCCGGCCCGCGCAAGAAGCGGATCCCGGCAAGAAGTTCGCGTGGCGGTTCAAGGACTGGGCCGTCTACTCCGCGCTGCCCGAAGCCGCGCGCTCGCTCGGCCTCGCGATGCCGATCCGTCAGCTCCGCTATCCGCTGATCGACAGCCTGAGCGAGGTCGCGCAGACGCTCGTGAACAACGCTCTGGTGAAGAGCGGCAGCAACGCGGTCGAGCAGAGCGGCCGCTACCGGATGCTCGGCGCGAAGAGCCGCTTCACGTACTGCACCTGGGCGTTCCCTGCCGAGGAGTTCGGCAACACGGTGCTCGCGTACAAGCTCTTCTGCAAGGAGCACTACGCGCGCACAGGGTTCCGCTGCGACATGCCGGCGGTCGGGTTCCGTCTGAACCGCGACCGGAGCGCCCTGCTGTCGCCGTCGTTCGACGGGCCGATGTTCACGATCAGCGCCCTGTCGACGCAGCAGCAAGGGTGGGACGACTTCGTGTTCGACTTCGCCGAGTTCGCGGTCGCGCACAACGGCACGCCGTTCTTCAATCAGACGCGGAACGCGCCGGCCGACGCAGCAACGCAGCGCTACGGCAACCGCCTCGCGTTCTTCAACAAGGTGCGCAAGGAGCTCGATCCGGCGGACCGGCTGCTGAACCAGTTTTTCTCGACCTACCTGCCGAGCTGACCGGCCGCGCCCGGAGGCGCGGCCGCCGGCCTCAGCGGATGAATCCGAGGCTCTCGAGCTTCACGATGATCCGATGGGCGACGAGATCGGGCGTGAGCTCGGTCGTGTCGACCCGCATCTCCGGGTTCTGCGGCACCTCGTACGGATCGCTGATCCCGGTGAAGCCCTTGATGATGCCCGCGCGCGCCTTCGCATACAGACCCTTGCGGTCGCGCGCCTCGCAAACCTCGAGCGGAGTCGCGACGTGCACCTCGATGAAGCCGCCGTAGGGCTCGATCATCTCGCGCACCTGCTGCCGGGTCGCCGCGTACGGCGCGATCGGCGCGCAGATCGCGATTCCGCCGTTCTTCGTGATCTCGCTCGCGACGTAGCCGATCCGCTGGATGTTCAGGTCGCGGTGCTCCTTCGAGAACCCGAGCTCGCTCGACAGGTGCTTGCGGACGACGTCGCCGTCGAGCAGCGTGACGGGGCGGCCGCCCATCTCCATCAGCTTCACCATCAGCGCGTTCGCGATCGTCGACTTGCCGGAGCCGGACAGCCCGGTGAAGAACACCGTGAAGCCCTGCTTGTAGCGGGGCGGATGCGTGCGCCGCAGCTCCTCGACGACCTCCGGGAACGAGAACCACTCCGGAATATCGAGGCCGTCGCGAAGCCGGCGCCGGAGCTCCGTGCCGGAGATGTCGAGCGTGCGCCAGCCGGACTGGACCTCGTCCTCCGGGTAGTACTGCGCCTTGTCCTCGACGTAAACCATGTTCTTGAACGGCACCATCGTGATGTCGAGCTCGTGCTCGTGCTCCTTCATGAGCTCCTGCGCGTCGTACGGCCCGTAGAACGGCTTGCCGTTGCTGTCCTTGCCGGGGCCGGCGTGGTCGCGACCGACGATGAAGTGCGTGCAGCCGTAGTTCTTGCGGATGATCGCGTGCCACAGCGCCTCGCGCGGCCCGCCCATCCGCATCGCGAGCGGCAGCAGCGACAGCGTCGTCGTCTGCTCGGGATAGTGCTTGATCAGGTGCTCGTAGCAGCGCACCCGGGTGAAGTGGTCGACGTCGCCGGGCTTCGTCATTCCGACGACCGGGTGGATCAGCAGGTTCGCCTCGACGTCCTTCGCCGCACGGAACGTGAGCTCCTGATGCGCGCGGTGCATCGGATTACGGGTCTGAAACGCGACGACGCGCCGCCAGCCGAGCTTCTGGAAGCGATCGCGCAGCTCCTGCGGCGAGTCGCGCAGATGCTTGAAGTCGTAGTGCGTCGGCGCCTCGACGCCTTTCAGGCGGCCGCCGAGATACACCTCGTTCGCCTGCCGGAACAGATAGCGGACGCCCGGATGGGCCTCGTCGACCGTGCCGAACACCGAGCGCGCCTCGTGCTCCTTGTTCGGACGGAAGCTGTCGGTGATCTCCATCGTCGCGATCAGCACGCCCTCGGGATCGCGCAGCGCGATCGTGTCGCCGGGCTTGACCTGCTCCGCGAACGCGGGCGTCACGTCGAGCGTGATCGGCATCGGCCACAGCACGCGGCTCGCGAGGCGCATGTTCTCGAGCACGTGCTCGTAGTCCTCTTGCCCGAGGAAGCCTTCGAGCGGCGAGAACGCGCCGTTCAGGATGAGCTCGATGTCGCAGAGCTGCCGCATCGTGAGATCCCACGACGGCAGATCGCGCGCCCGACGCTTCTCCTCCTGGATCGCGTCACCGCGCAGGTAAAGATTCTTCAGCTCCCCTCCGTGGGGTTCCTTGAACGCTCCCATGACCGCTGCTCTCCTGAGGAAAATGCCGGCACGGCGGGGCTTCGACGACCGCCGGTGCGGCCGAATCGCCGCCCAGAAAACACCAAATGCTTAGGCTGCCGCTAGCTGCTCGGCCGCGGAACGGATCCCGGCGGCATTGATGGCGGGCAGATATTGTGCTTCGCGCTCCCGCCATTTCAAGGACTTTTTGACGATGCCCTCGAGATTCGGGCGTTTCGCCGCGGGCCCCTCGCCTTTCCCGATGCCGCCGCCGAGCTCGACGATCGTGTCGACGCCGGCGTCGATCGCCGTGTTCATGCAGCCGACCCAACGGACGGGATTGAAGAGCTGGAAGAACAGCCGCGAGCGGATCGCCTGGGCGTCCGGCTCGTGCAGCTTACCGGTGTAGTTCGACAACACACCGTACTCGAGCGGCGCGAGCTCCGTGCGCTCGAGCACCTCCCGAAACTTCCGCGCCGCCGTGACCATCAGATACGTGTGGAACGCGCCTTCCGTGTTCAGCCGCACGGCGCGCTTCCCAGGGTGCGTGCGCTCGAGGTCGGCGACGAGCGCGTCGAGATCGGCGTGCTCGCCCGCGACGACGGTCTGATCGGGCAGATTGCAGCCGCCGATGCCGCAGAAGTGCCGATCGGCGAGCGCGGCGGCCGCCGCGAGATCGAGCGTGGTCGCGACCATGCCGCCGCTCCCGTGCTCGCTCATCAGCTCGCCGCGAGCACGCACGAGCGCGAGCGCGGCCTCGAGCGTCAGCGCGCCGGCGGCGACGAGCGCGGTGTACTCGCCGAGGCTGTGGCCGGCCGCGAGCGCGGGCCGGAGCCCGGCGCCGACGAGGCTGCGCAGGGATTCGTAGCAGGCGAGCTCGTGCGTCAACAGCGCAGGCTGCGTGAAGCGGGTCTGGCCGAGCTCGCCGCGCGGATCGCGAAACGAAAGCTCCTCTACGTCGTAGCCGAGCACTTCGCTCGCGGTCGCATAGACCTGCCGCGCCGCGTCGAACTCGGCGACGAGGTCCGAGCCCATGCCGACGTACTGCGAGCCCTGACCCGGAAACACCAACAGCAACTTGCGCTCGGACACTTGACTCGACGGACCGTTCGAAGGGGAGCCGCAGGATACGCGGTGCCCTCGGCGTGCTCAAGCGCACCCGAGCGCGAGCTGGACGGCGCCCGCGCGCCGGACCGTGGATTACGGCCTCAGGCCGGCTCCGGCTCCGGAACGGCTTCCTGCTCGCGGACGCGGCTGCCCTCGGCCTCGTCGACCGGCAGCAGGAGCGCGAGACCGACCAGGAACAGCACGATCACGATCGACACCCCGACCCGCTGCGATCCGGACCACTCGGTCAGAAGGCCGAGGAAGAGCGGCCCGATGAACGCCGTCAGCTTGCCGGAGAACGCGAAGAAGCCGTAGAACTCGTTCTGGGTGCGGGCCGGAACGAACCGGCCGAGCAGCGAGCGGCTCGCGGACTGATTCGGCCCGGTGAAGATGCCGATCAGGAGCCCCGCGGCCCAGAACCAAGCCTTGTCCGGCGCGAGCGCCGCGAGAACGGTCGCGGTGATCAGCCCGAGCAGCGAGATCACGATCGTGCGCTTGCCGCCGATCCGATCGTCGAGCCAGCCGAGCGCGCCGGCGCCCAAGCCCGCCGTCACGTTGATCGCGATGCCGAACAGCAGCACCTCCTCGAACGTGAAGCCGAACGTCTCGGCCGCGTAGATCCCGCCGAAGGCGAACACCGTCACGAGACCGTCGTTGTAGAACAGCCGCGCGAGCAGGAACCGGAACGTCTGCCGGTGCTTGCGGACCTCGCGGAACGTCGCGCGCAGCTGGCCGAACGCTTCCTGCACGATGCGAGGCGACACCGGCCGGCGCGGCCGTCCCTCGGGCACCCACAGGAACAGCGGCACGCTGAACACGAGGAACCAGATCGCGACCAGCAGATTCGTCGCGCGAATGTTCTCGCCGTTCTCCGTCGAGAAGCCGAACCACGGCGTCTCCGGCTGCACGAGCGCGACGAGCGCGATCGCGAGCGCGAGCAGCCCGCCGAGGTAGCCGAGCCCCCACGAGACGCCGGAGACCGTGCCGATCTTGCCTTCGGGTGCGAGGTCCGGCAGGAACGCGTTGTAGAACACGGTGCCGAACTCGTAGGCCACGTTCGCGATCACGAACAGCACGAGCGCGGCGAGCACCTCCCCCGGCAGCACGCGGTAGAGCGCCGCGGTCGCCGCGACGCAGACGAGCGTGCTCACGACGACGAAGAGCTTGCGGTAACCGCCGCGATCCGCGATCGCGCCGAGCACCGGCGACAAGAGCGCGACGATCAGCGCCGTCACGGTCACGCCGCGCGACCAGAGCGCGGTGCCCTCGATCGCATCGGCGGCGATCGCCTGCGTGAAATAGGTCGCGTAGACGAACGTCACGACGAGCGTCGTGAACGAGGAGTTCGCGAAGTCGTAGAGCGCCCACGACCAGATCGCGCGGCGCGCTGGGGCGGCGCTACTCGCCGCGGCTCGATTCACGCTCGCCGCCCTCCTTCTCGGCCGCGCTCGCGGGTCGCTGCTCCCGAGCGGCACCGCCGACGAGCGGCCGCCCGCCGAATCGCGCCTGCCAGCGCGCGACGGCTTCGGCATTGTAGACGTGCTCCGGCAGCTCGCCTCGGAGCGCCGCGAGCGTCGCCGCGGTCGCCCACGGCACCGCCGGCCCGAGCGTGCCGCCCTGGTTCGCGGCGATCATGTGCGGCGACAGCAGCACTCGGTCGCCGAGCCGCGCGATGCGCGCGCCCGCCGGCAGCGGCTCCTCGGGAAAGACGTCGAGCGCGGCGCCCGCGATCCGGCCCCGCTCGAGCGCGTCGGCGAGCGCGTCGACGTCGACGAGCGCGCCGCGCGCGGTGTTCAGCAGGAACGCCGTCGGCTTCATTCGCTCGAGCTCGGCCGCGCCGACGAGCCCGCGCGTCTCGGCCGTCAGGTTGCAGTGCAGCGTGACGACGTCGGCCGTCTCGAGCAGCTGCTCGAGCGCGACGCGGGTTGCGCCGACCCGCTCGAAACGGCCGTCCTCGACGTACGGATCGGCGGCGACGACGCGGACTCGCCACGGCCGAAGCAGCTCCGCGACCCTCGTGCCGATCCGTCCGAGCCCGACGATACCGACGGTGATGCCGGGGTAACCGTCCGCTCGCGCGCCGAGGTAGATGCCTTGCAGCTCGGGGCTCCGCCAGCCGCCCGCCTTCACGTGCCGGTCGCGCTCGCGCAAGCGCTTCAAGAGCGCGAGCATCAAGCCGATCGTGCCTTCGGCGACTCCGCCCCAGTTCGCCTCGGTCGGACAGTAGCCGACGAGGATGCCGCGCTCGGCCGCGGCCTCCAAATCGACGTCGTCGACGCCGATCGTGTACTTCGAGACGATCCTGAGCTCCGGCGCCCGGTCGAAGAACTCGGCGTCGATCCGGCCGCGCGCCGGGAAGGTCGCGCCGAGCAGCGCGTCCGCATCGCGCGCGAGCTCGACGAGCGCCGCCCGCGACGCGCCGGGCTCCGCCACCCGGACGTCGCAGCCGGCCTGCTCGAGCGCACGGTGCGAGGCCCCGCCCTCGTCGACCGGCCGGTAGATCAGCACCTTCGGCCGTCGCATGTGTCGGACCGGGCACCTCGCGCGATCGCGCTCCTCAGGCTACTGCCGTTCGTTCACGAGGGCTTGATAGAAGCCGGGCAGGAACCGCTCGAACGATCCCCAGCGCTCGTCGAGGTCGGCGGTCGCGTTCGCTGCGACCACCTGCTCGAGCGACATGCCCTGCTCGATCAGCCCGGAGATGCGCTCGGCGACCTCCTCGACCATCGCGCGAAACTCGATCATGTCGTCGCGCGTCGACACGACACCGTGACCCGGCAGGATCTTCGTGTTCGGCCCCGCGATCTCGATCGCGACGTCGAGCGCCTCGAGCGTGCCGCGCACGCTGCCGCCGTTGCCGGCGTCGACGCCCGGATACCCGGTCGTCCGGAACACGTCGCCCATGTGCAGCACGTCCGAGCCGGTGAAGTAGACGATGCTGTCGCCGTCGGTGTGCGCCGGCGGCACTTTCACGACGCGCACCGTCTCGCCGTTCATGTGGAACGCGATCTCGTTGCCGAACGTGACGACAGGACGCGCCGCGGGCGCGGCGGGCGGCGCATTGTTCACGCCCCTGACGAGCCGATTGCGGACGTTGTCGTGCGCGACGATCGTCACGCCGAGATTCGCGAAGTTCTCGTTGCCGCCGACGTGATCGCCGTGTACGTGCGTGTTGATCAAAAACTTGATCGGTCCGTCGGACAGCGTGCGGACCGCCGCGACGAGCTTCTCCGAAAGCGGCGCGAACTGATCGTCGACCATCAGCACGCCGTCGTCGCCGATCAGGACGCCGACGTTGCCGCCGGCCCCTTCGAGGTAGTGGACGTTGCCGGCGACGTGATGGACCTTGATCTCGACCGCGGAGAAATCCTGTCCTTGAGCGAGCGCGCCCTGCGCTGCGAATGCGGCGAGCAAGGCGGCGGGCAAACGGAGCGTGCTGATCATCGTTCTTACCCCCGAAAGTGTGCGCGAGAAGGCTCCGCGCTCCCGCGAATCATAGCATTACGGCCGTTCGGGAAGTCGCACTTCGCCGACGCGCAGGTCGGGCTTCGCAGACAGTTTGCGGGGCCCCCACGCCGGGCGTAGCGTCGATCCCGCCGACAGAGGGCGAACCTGCCGCGAGGCGGGAGCGAAAGGCCACCGGTCCAAAGGGAATCGAAGACACCGGGGCTGCAGGTTAGTGGGATTCATGGGGGGACTCGACATGCAAGCTCGTATCGGCGGCTTCGCCGCCTCGCTCGTCCTGTGCGCCGCGCTCGCGCCGGCGCCCCGCGCTTCGGCGCAGCTGCCCGACTGCACGCTGATCGGCGCGGCACTCGAGATCGCGGCCCCGGGCGGCTGCATCGAGAAGCCGCTGCAAGGTCAGATCGGCGCGGGGCACGGCGACGCGGCGACTCCGCGCTCGGCCACGTATCTGATCAAGCGCGATCCGGCCCGCTCGATTCGCCGCGGCCGCCAGCTCTTCCAGCGCAAGTGGAGCGCGAGCGAGGGTGTCGGTCCGCGCGTGAACTCACGCTCGGGCGGCGACATCACCGCCGAGCGCGCGCTCGGCGCGGGACTCGCGGACAGCTGCGCCGCGTGCCACGGCAGGCCGCGCGGGTCGGCCGGCCACGGCGGCGACGTCAGCACGTTCCCGGACAGCCGCGATGCGCCGCACCTCTTCGGCCTCGGCCTGATCGAGATGCTCGCCGACGAGATGACGGCCGAGCTTCGCGCGATCCGCGCGGCGGCCGTCGCCGAGGCGCGGCACCCGGGAGCCGGAAATTCACGCGGCGCAGGACGAGGACGGCCGGGCGCGGGCGTCACGAAGCCGCTCGTGGCGAAAGGCGTCGACTTCGGCACGATCACCGCGTATCCCGACGGCCGTGTGGACACGTCCGGCGTCCGCGGCGTCGATCCGGACCTGCGCATCCGCCCGTTCCTGCACCACGGCGCGACCGTCTCGATTCGCGAGTTCGTCATCGGCGCGCTGCGCGCGGAGATGGGTCTCGAGGCTTGGGATCCCGTTCTTTGCGCGGCGACCGACCCACGCGCGCCGAGCGCGGCCGAAAGCCCGTCGGGGTTCCGCTTCGATCCGGCGCTCGATGCGTTCGAGCGCCCGCCCGCGTGCTCGGCCGCGGAGGATCCGGACGGCGACGGCGTCGCGGGCGAGATCGATCCGGCGTTGATCGATCACCTCGAGTTCTACCTGCTGAACTACTTCAAGCCCGCACAGTACCGCGTGACGCCGCGCGCCGAGGAGGGGCTCGCGCTGCTCGAATCGATCGGCTGCACCTCGTGTCACGTCCGCAACCTCGAGATCGAGCGCGATCGGCGCGTCGCCGACGTCGACACCGCCTACGATTCGGAGCGCGGCATCTTCAACGGTCTGTTCGCCGACGTCTATCCGCTGTTCGGCCCGGTCGACGACGGCGAGGCGTATCCGTTGCTGCTGCCGCTCGGCGGCTCGTTCGTCGTCGAGAACGTGTTCACGGATCTGAAACGCCACGACCTCGGCCCCGCGTTTCACGAGCGGGACTACGACGGCACGCGGATCACGAGCCACGTGACGGAGCCGCTGTGGGGCGTCGGCACGACGGCGCCGTACGGCCACGACGGGCGGAGCGTGAACCTAGACGCGGTCATCCGGCGGCACGGCGGCGAGGCGGCGGAGGTCACGGCCGCGTACGAGGCGCTCGATGCCGACGATCAGACGAAGATCACCGAGTTCCTGCAAACGCTCGTGCTCTTCCCGCCGGACGACACGGCGTCGAGCCTGAACCCAGGCGTGCCGGGCAGCGCCGATCCGCAAGCGCCGGCGAACCACGGCGGGATCAGCCTCGCGCCGCTCTTTCAAATCGACTACGAGGGCGTCGAATAGGACCGGCGACGGTCGCCGCCGTCACGAGGCGGCGGCGATCACCTCGGCCGCGCCCTGCCAGATCATTCGCAGCGCGACGTACAAGATGATCGCGAGGCCGACATAGGCGATCCACTGGTGGCGGTTCAGGAGCCGCGCGATGAACGCGGCCGCGAGCCCCATGAACGCGACCGACAGCCCGAGCCCGATCACCAGCACCCAGGTGTGCTCGCGCGCGACGCCGGCGACCGCGAGCACGTTGTCGAGCGACATCGACACGTCGGCGACGACGATCTGCACGACGGCATCGCGCATCGTCTTCACCGGGCGCCGCTCGCCGATCTCTCCCGGACGCACGGTCTCGGCGGCGTCGGCGCGCTTCGCCTCGAGGCGCTGCTGGCGCAGCTCGCGCCAAAGCTTCCAAGACACCCACAACAGCAGCAGGCCGCCCGCGAGCAGCAGGCCGATGATCTGCAGGAGCTGCACGGTCACCGCGGCGAACATGATTCGGAGCGCGGTCGCGGCCGCGATGCCGAGCACCATCACGCGGGTGCGTTGCTCGACGGGCAAGCCCGCGACCGCGATACCGATCACGATCGCGTTGTCCCCTGCGAGCACGAGGTCGACCACGATGACCTGAGCCAGAGCGACCAGCTCTGGCCAAGAGACGAACAGCACTGTCGGGCAGGTCCTGTTGCGGCGGTGGCGTGTGCCGCATAGTTTGCCCTGAACCCGGGCCGGATTTCACGAGCGGAGGCGCCCGAGCGCGGCCCGACCGTTTGCCCGGGCTGCCGCCGATCAGTCATCATACGCGGCTGAGCTTTGGCCCGCCTGGAGCTTTCATGAGCCGAACCGCCCCCCGCCCGTCGACGACCTTCTCGGCGCTTGCGCTCGCTTCGCTCGGCGCCGCCGGTACCGCCGGTGCACAGAATGCCCCCTCGGGCACGCAGAACCCGCTCGAAGAGATCATCGTCACCGCGACGCGCATCGAGCGCTCGCTCGCGAGCGTGCCTGCGGCGGTCAGCGTCGTCGGCCAGGACGACATCCAGCTCGCGCAGCAGCAGCTGGCGCTCGACGAGGCGCTCAGCCGCGTCCCGGGGCTGTTCATGCAGAACAGATTCAACTTCGCGCAGGATCTGCGCGTGTCGATCCGCGGCTTCGGCGCCAGGGCGCAATTCGGCATCCGGGGCGTGAAGGTGCTGGTCGACGGGATTCCCGAGACGCTGCCCGACGGGCAAGGCTCGGTCGACAGCATCGACCTCGGCACGACGAGTCAGATCGAGGTCATTCGCGGGCCGAGCTCGACGCTCTACGGCAATGCCTCGGGCGGCGTGATCAGCGTCGTCACCGAGCGCGGCGGCGAGGAACCGTTCGCCGAGGTGCGCGTCACCGGCGGCGGCCACGACTTCCGGAAAGTGCAGCTGAAGGCAGGCGGTCAGACCGATCGCGTCGGCTACCTGGTCAGCTGGTCCGACTCCGAGTACGACGGTTGGCGCGACCACAGCCGCGCGGAGAACCAACAGCTCACCGGCAGGTTCGATATCGACCTCGGCGAGGAGCGCAACCTGCTCGCGGTCGTGAACTACACCGACCAGCCGGTCTCGGACGACCCGGGCGGGCTGACCGCGGCGCTCGCGGCGAGCAACCCGCGGGCGGCGTGGCCGGGCAACGAGCAGTTCCTCGCCGGCGAGGCGCTGGAGCAGACCCGCGTCGGCTTCATCTACTCCATGCCGCTCGGCGACGGCCACGAGATCAGCGCGCGCAACTACTACGCGTGGCGAGACTTCTCGAACGCCCTACCCGGCACGGCGGGCGCGGCGGTTGCGTCCGGCGCGATCGTGAACCTCGACCGGCGCTTCGTCGGCGGCGGCTTCAACTACAGCTACGACGGCTTCTGGCTCGATCGGCCGAACCGGCTCGTCGTCGGTATCGATTACGACGATCAGGACGACGATCGCCGCCGATACGACAGCCTGCGCGGCGTTCCCGGCGCGCTCACGTTCGACCAGAACGAGCGGGTGAAGAGCCAGGGCATCTTCGTGCAGAACGAGCTCTCGATCAACGAGCGCATCGACCTGACGCTCGGCCTGCGCTTCGACGAGGTCGAGTTCGACGTGACCGACCGGTTCCTCGCGGACGGCTTCGACGACTCGGGCACCTTGAAGTTCGAGGACACGAGCCCGATGGTCGGCCTCGCGGTCGAGCTGACGCCGAGCCTTTCCTTCTACACGGCGTACTCGACCGCGTTCGAGACACCGACGACGACCGAGCTCAACAAGCCGGACTTCAGCGGCGGCTTCAACCAGAACCTCGAGCCGCAGGTCGCTCGCAACTTCGAGGTGGGTCTGCGCGGCGCGATCGCGAACCGCCATCGCTACGAGCTCGCGTTCTTCACGATCGACGTCGAGGACGAGCTCATTCCGTTCGAGGGCGTGCCGGGCCGCACTTACTTCGAGAACGCGGGCGAATCGCAGCGGGACGGCTTCGAGTTCTCGTTCGTCGGCCGGCCGACGGAGCGGCTGCAGACGACCGTGAGCTACACGTACTCGGACTTCAAGTTCAAGGAGTTCTTCGACGACGGCGCGGATTACAGCGGCAACGTGATCCCGGGCACGGCGGAGAACGTGCTCTTCGGTGAGGTGCTCTACAGCCACCCGAGAGGCTGGTTCGCCGGCCTCGACGTGCTGTACGTCGACGAGCAGTTCGGCGACAACGCGAACACGGTCGCCGTGGACGCCTATACGCTCGCGAGCCTGCGTGTCGGTTACGACCTCGAGCTCGGCCGGTTGAGCGTCTCGCCGTTCCTCGGCGTGCACAATCTGACGGACGAGGAATACACGGCGAACGTCCGGCTGAATCCGTTCGGCGGCCGCTACTTCGAGCCCGGCCCGAGCCGCAACGGGTATGCCGGCGTGACCGTGAACTACCGCTTCTAAGGCCCCCGGCGGAGGTCGCCCATGCAAGGATCCCGAGCGGTCATCGACGCGCTGAACAAGGTGCTCTACAACGAGCTGATCGCGATCAATCAGTACCTCCTGCACTCGCGGATGCTCGCCAACTGGGGGATCTCGAAGCTCGCCGAGTACGAGTACAAGGAGTCGATCGACGAGATGAAGCACGCCGATCGGCTCGTCGAGCGGATACTGTTCCTCGACGGCCTGCCGAACCTGCAGAACCTCGGCAAGCTGCTGATCGGCGAGGACGTGCGCGAGATCCTCGAGTGCGACCTGAAGCTCGAGCAACAGGCGATGCCGGCGCTGAAGGACGGCATCGCGACGTGCGAGCGGGAAGGCGACTACATTTCGCGCGAGCTGCTCGAGGACATCCTCGAGAACGAGGAAGAGCACATCGACTGGCTCGAAGCGCAGTTCGAGCTGATCAAGCGGATGGGCTTCGAGAACTACGTGCAGCTACAGAGCGGCGCGGCGAGCTGAAAGGACGGGCTTCAGGCCCGTTCCGCGGCCTGCTCCGCCCCGCCCGCCACGACGTCGTGCACCTCCGCGACCAGCTTGTTCGCGAACTCGAGGCACCGGCCGCAGCGCGGCGGCTTGCCGAGGTGGGCGTAGATGTCGCGGGCCGATTTGATGCCCGACGCCGCCGCCCGGCGAATTTCCGAATCCCGATGCCCGTTGCAGATGCAGACGTACATGCGGGTGAAGGATGATCGAAACGAGAATGATTGTCAATCGCGTCCCACGCCCGCGGACGGCGGGGCGCCCCCAGGGACGCGATCCGGCCGCGCCGCGTGCCGCGGCGCCGGTCCGCTGCCTACAATGCCTATCGCTCACGGCCCGGCGGACCGGGCGGTTCGCGGGGATCCCCATGCGCTACAAGCTCGTTCCGGTCGGTCTGCTGCTCGCAAGCGGCGCTGCCTCGGGTCAGTCGCTCGAGACCGTCGAGGTCGTCGGCACGACGCCGCTCGGCGCGGCCATGGACGTCGAGCGGATGGCCGCGCACGTGCAGCAGGCGACGGCCGAGCAGCTGCGCGAGCGGGGCGCCCTCGACCTCGCCGACTACCTGCGGCGCGGCTTCGCCGGCGTATTCGTGAACGAGGCGCAGAACAATCCGCTCCAGCCCGACCTCCAGTACCGCGGCTTCGTCGGCTCGCCGCTGCTCGGCCTGCCGCAGGGGCTCGCGGTATATCAAGACGGCGTTCGAGTGAACGAGCCGTTCGGCGACACGGTCAGCTGGGCGCTGATCCCGCAGTCGGCGATCGCGACGATCGCGCTGCAGCCGGGCTCCAATCCGCTGTTCGGGCTGAACGCGCTCGGCGGCGCGATCGCGATCGAGACGAAGAACGGCTTCTCGCACGCGGGCACGGCCGCCGAGCTGTCGGGCGGCTCTTTCGGCCGGCGTAGCCTGCAAGCGGAAACGGGCGGATCGAGCGACGGCGGCTTCGGCTATTTCGTCACCGGCTCCCGCTTCGAGGAGGACGGCTGGCGCGACTACTCGCCGAGCGAGGCGACGCAGCTTTTCGCCAACCTCGGCTGGCGGCTCGGCGGAACGACGCTGAACGCGAGCCTCCTGCTCGCCGACACGGATCTGATCGGCAACGGCGCGGCACCGGTCCAGCTGCTCGAGATCGACCGCGGCGCGATCTTCACCCGCCCCGATCAGACGCGGAACGACCTCACGCTGCTCACGCTCTCCGGCACGCGCGCCCTCGGCGAGCGCTGGGAGCTGACCGGCAACGTCTACTATCGCGAGAGCGACGTCTCGACGTACAACGGCGACGACTCGGATTTCGAGGCCTGCGAGGACTTTCCGGGGCTCCTCTGCGAGGAGGAGGACGACGAGGAGGAGATCGTGCTCGATCCGCTCGGCGTCCCGGTGCCGGCGCTGCCCGAGCTCGAGGGCGCGACCGTGAACCGCACGTCGACCGAGCAGGAGGGCTCTGGAATTGGCCTGCAGGCCGCGTGGTCCGGCACGCTCGCCGGCCGCGACAACCGGCTCGTGCTCGGCGTCGCGTACGACGAGAGCGACATCGGCTTTGCCGCGAGCACCGAGCTCGGCACGCTCGACGCGACCCGGCTCGCGCTGCCCGGCGGCTACTTCGTCGGCGAAGCGTTCACGCTGCTCGGCGCCGAAACCGCGAACGCGAGCTGGTACTTCTCGAACACGCTGGCGCTGTCGAACGCGGCCGCGCTCACGCTCTCCGGCCGTTACAACCGCACCGACGTCACGCTCCGCGACCGGCTCGGCACGGCGCTCGACGGAGATCACTCGTTCCGCTCGTTCAATCCGGCGATCGGTCTCACGGTGCGCCTGCCCGGGCGCGCGTCGTTCTTCGCGGGCTACAGCGAATCGAACCGCGCGCCCTCCCCGGTCGAGCTGACCTGCGCAGACGAGGACGACCCGTGCCGGCTGCCGAACGCGTTTCTTGCGGATCCGCCGCTCGAGCAGGTCATCGCGAGCACGTACGAGACCGGTGTCCGCGGCGCCTGGGGCAACGACGAGCGCGGCGGCGGCTGGCATGCGAGCCTGTTCCGCACGACGAACGACAACGACATCCTGTTCGTCAGCGCGGGCGCGTTGACGAACGAGGGGTACTTCGACAACGTCGGCAAAACGCGGCGGCAGGGCCTCGAGCTCGCGCTCGACGGAGGTTCCGAGCGGCTCGGCTGGTTTGCGAGCTTCACGCTGCTCGACGCGACGTTCCGCGACGCGTTCGCGGTGCCGAGCCCGAACAATCCGGCGGCGACGGACGGCGAGATCGCGGTCGAGCCCGGCGACCGGCTGCCGCTCGTGCCGCGGCGGCTCGTGAAGGGGGGCGTGCGGGCGGCCGTCACGCCGAAGCTTACGATCGGCGGCGACGTCGTCGCGTCCTCGTCGCAGCACTACCGCGGCGACGAGGGCAATCTGCTCGAGCCGCTAGACGGCTACGCGATCTTGAGCTTCCGCGCTGAGTATCGCTTCGACGACCGCGCGGCGCTGTACTTCTCCGCCGACAACGTGCTCGATACGGAGTACGAGACGTTCGGCACGTTCGGCGAGCCGGACGAGGTGCTCGGCGACGACTTCGATGACCCGCGCTTCGTCGGCCCCGGCGCGCCGCGCGCCGCCTGGATCGGCATCCGCCTCCGCTTCTGACCGGTAGGAGCGGCTGTCCAGCCGCGACAGCCGCGCCGCCGGAAGCCCCCGCGAAGATCGCGGCTGGACAGCCGCTCCTACGCCGAAGGAGGCCGCGCAG
>CAYWGQ010000052.1:0-21139 GCA_964457725.1 uncultured Gammaproteobacteria bacterium | reverse complement strand
GCGCGTGCTTCTTGATCAGCTTGCCGTTGACGTACGTGCCGTTCGTGCTGTTCAGGTCCTCGAGGAACGAGTCGTTCAGGATGTTGATGATGAGCGAGTGGTGGCCGCTCACCGCCGCGTTGTCTATCCGGATGTCGTTGTCCGGCAACCGCCCGATCGTGTACCGCTCTTTGGTCATGTTGTACTCGGCCAACGTCTGACCGTCCAAGCTCAAAATCAAGCGTGCCATGGTTCTCGTCCCAGTATTGCTGAACAGTACGGTTACCCGAACAGACTGCGAAACTTGCCGAGCAGCCCGGTCTCGGCCGGAAACGAATCCGCTACGCGCACGATCACGATCGACACGTTGTCGCGCCCGCCGTTGTCGTTCGTGAGCTTGATCAGCTGCTCGCCGATGGTTCGCACGTCGTTGTCGAACGTGCTGATCGTGAGGTGGATGTCCTCGTCCTCCACCATGTCCGGCAGTCCGTCGGAGCAGAGCAGGAAGTAGTCGCCCTTCTGTACCTCGACTTCCTGCACCTCGACGTCGACGTTCGCCTCCACCCCGAGCGCGCGCGTCACGTAGTTGCGGTTCGTCGAGCGCTGGGCCTCCTCCTGCGAGTAGAAGCCCCGGTCGACCAGCTCCTGGAGCAGGGAGTGGTCCATCGTGATCTGCTCGAACTTGTTCGCCCGCAGCCGGTAGCACCTCGAGTCGCCGACGTGAGCGACCGAGACGCGATCGTCATAGAACAGGCATGCGACCAGCGTCGTGCCCATGCCTTCGCATTGCGGTTGCGTCTGCGCGGTCTGATTGATGATCTTGTTCGCCCGGTAGATCGCGTCGCGCAGGACGATGGTCTGGCGCATCAAGCCCGTATGCGGCTCGATCTCGTGGCGCTTCTCCCGCTTGCACGCTTCCGTGACCAAGTCGATTACCGTCTTTACCGCAATGCCGCTCGCAACCTCGCCCGCGTTGTAGCCGCCCATGCCGTCCGCGAGCACCCAAAGTCCGATCTCCGGTTTTGCCCCGATCGCATCCTCGTTGTGGTCTCGTACCTTGCCGACGTCCGTAATCTCGACGTGCGCGAACTTGCCTTTCAAGCTCATACGTTGGCTCAGCGGCGGGCCGGGTCCTAACCGAGCGCCGCCGCGCCTTCGCGCAACGCCCTAGCCATCTCCGCACCCGTCTGGTAGCGCTCGGCGGGATCCTTCGCGAGCGCCTTGTTGACTATCCGGTCCAGCCACTCGGGCAGGTCTGGGCGGACGGCGGTCACGGGCTCGTGAGGTTCGTTGGCAATCACGAACATCAGGTTCGTCATCGAGGCTCCACGGAAGGGCAGGCGGCCGGTGAGTAACTGATATAGGCTAACACCGAGCGCGAATAAGTCCGTGTGCCCGTTCACGTTTTTTCCTTCGATCTGCTCGGGGGACATGAATGCCGGCGTACCGAGCACGATGCCCGTCCGCGTACGGCTCGAGCCGATCAGCCTGGCGATGCCGAAATCGGTAATTTTGAGAGTATCCGAAACGGAATCATACATAATATTGGCCGGCTTGATATCCCTGTGGACGACGTTCTGCTCGTGCGCATAGCCGAGCGCGTCGGCCGCTCGGCCGAGGAGCTCGAGCGTCTTCGCCGGGGGCAGCAGGGAGCCCGGCGACGCGAAGTCGCTCATGTGCCGCCCCTTGACGTACTCCATCGCGATGTAGGCGAAACCCTGCGCTTCGCCGACGTCGAAGATCGTGACGATGCTCGGGTGACTCAGCCGTCCGGCCGTCTCCGCCTCGCGCTGGAACGTCTCGCTTGCCTCGGCGAGCTCGGTCGGCTCGAACTCCGCCGCTAGGTCCACGGCCTTGATCGCGACGATTCGATTGATGCGCGGGTCGTGACCCAGGTAGACGCAGCCCATGGCTCCGCGGCCGATCGGCTCGAGCAGCTGATAGCGGTCGAGCGTCGCCGGGAAATCGCGACCGGGCTCGCGGCCGCCGTTCGGCCCTCGGGCGGCGCCGTCGCTCCGATCGGCACTCACCAGGCGGTGCGCGACGTCGCGGAAGCCCGGATCCACTTGCGCGATGCGATGAAACACGTGGACGGCATGACTGCGCTCGCCCCGTTGCTCGAACGCGTTGCCGAGCGCGTAGAGCTCCGTCAGCAGCGACGCGGAGGGGGGCAGTGCCGAGTAGGCCGCCCAGCTTTCCCGTAGCCTGCCGGCGGCCGCCGCCTCGCGGGCGCGGACGAGCTCGGCGGGCTCCGCGCCGCGGCGGAACACGAAGAAGTGCTCCGCGGCCGCCGTGCCGAGCACGAGCAGCGTCGGCCCGGCGATCGGCACCCACAAGGACGCGAGCGCGAACGACCCGCCGCTCCAGCCGAGCAGACCGGCCGTCACCGCGCTCGGCAGCAGCAGCGCATCGGGCAGCGGCTCGGGGCGGGCGAGCGCGAGCGCGGCGAGGAGCGCTGCGCCGGCGAGCCACGCGAGCGTCACGCCGAACGAGCCCGCGTCGACCGCGAGCGCCTGCCGGTAATTCGCAAGCGCGTGCGCGAGCAGCTCGTGCGTCGGCATGGTGCCGAGCGGCGTCCGCTCGTGCGTGCCGCCGCCGGCGATGACGACCGCGCCGGCAAGGCGCTCCGGCTGCTCGGCGAGGCTCGCGAGCGAAGCGGCCGCGAACGGCCGGCCCGGGTAGAAGCGCAACCGCCGCCCGGCGGGATCGGCGTCGGCATTCGGCGGCAGCTCCCCGCCGGAGGCGGCGGCGAGCTTCGCGGCCGCCGCATACGCGAGCGACGGCACCGGCACCGCGTCGTCGAGCACCGTCCAGTCGTGCCGCACGACGCCGTCGTCGTCGGCCCGCGCCCACAGATGTCCGCCGTCGAGCCACGCGGTGCTGAGCAGGCGCCGCCCGCCGATCGCGACCTCCGTCGGTCCGAGCGCGTAGCGGGCGACGGTCTCGCTAGGCGGCTCCGGCAGGGTCGTGACCAGGAGCGCCGCGCCGTGCTTCCGTGCAAGCCGTGCGAGCTCCTCGAGCTTCGCCCCCGACGCGACTTCGACGAGCAGCACGTCGCCGGGGGGCGCCGCGGTCGGCAGGCGGGACCATAGCGCGTACAGCGCACCGTCGATTCGGCTCGCGATCGACAGCGGCGGCAGATGGGCGACCGCGGTCACCGCAAGGCCGACGGCAACGGCCTTGAGAAAGCTTCGGCGCAGTAGTCGGATCGCGTGCATGGCGGCGCGGGCGAGTATGCCATTTGGGCTCTGCGCGCCCTGTGATGCAGTTCGATTCCGCCGCTCGCGCCCGCGAACGGGGCCGCGCGGCATGGCTCGATTCCGCTATGCTCCGCCGGATGGCGAAGGCGAAGAGCGTTTACGTCTGCGACGAATGCGGCAGCCGCCAGCCGAAATGGCAGGGCCAGTGCCCGGACTGCGGCGCATGGAACACGCTCGCCGAGACGATCGAGACCGCTGCCCCGCGCGCGGCGCGGGCGCAGTACGCCGGTGCGATCGAGCTCACACGTCTCGACCGCGTCGACGTCGAGCGGACGGAGCGCATCGGCAGCGGGCTCGGCGAGCTCGACCGCGTGCTCGGCGGCGGCCTCGTGCCGGGCTCGGTCGTGCTGATCGGCGGCGATCCGGGCATCGGCAAGTCGACGTTGCTTCTGACGGCCGTCGCCCGGATTGCGGCGCGAGCGCCGGCGTACTACGTGACCGGCGAGGAGTCGCTCGAGCAGATCGGGCTCCGCGCACGGAGGCTCGGCGTCGCCGAAGCGCCGGTCGAGCTGCTCGCGGAGACCTGCGTCGAGTCGATCGTCGCGCGGCTCGATCGCGCGAGCGGCGGCGTGCTCGTCGTCGACTCCGTGCAGACGCTCTACAGCGAGCAGCTCCAGTCCGCCCCGGGCTCGGTGAGCCAGCTTCGCGAGTCGGCCGCGCAGCTCGTGCGCTTCGCGAAGCGCAGTCGCGTCGCGACGGTGCTGGTCGGGCACGTGACGAAGGAGGGCACGCTCGCCGGCCCGCGAGTGCTCGAGCACATGGTCGACGCGGTGCTGTATTTCGAGAGCGACGCGGGCAGCCGCTTCCGGATCGTGCGCAGCGTGAAGAACCGCTTCGGTGCCGCGAACGAGATGGGGTTCTTCGTGATGACGGAGGAAGGGTTCCGCGAGGTGAAGAACCCTTCGGCGATGTTCCTCGCGCGCCGCTCCGAAGCCGTGCCGGGCAGCGTCACGCTGGTGACGCGCGAGGGAACGAGGCCGATGCTGGTCGAGGTGCAGGCGCTCGTCGATCTCACGAGCGGGCAGACGCCGCGGCGGCTCGCCCAGGGCTCCGACGGGCAGCGCCTCGGCTTGCTGCTCGCGGTGCTGCATCGCCACGGCGGGCTCGTGCTCGCCGGGCACGACGTGTTCACGAACGTCGTCGGCGGGCTGCGCGTGACGGAGACGGCGTCCGACCTCGCCGTGCTGCTCGCGGTCGCATCGAGCTTCCGGGAGCGGCCGATCCCGGCCGATCTCGCGGTGTTCGGCGAGGTCGGGCTGACCGGGGAGGTGCGGCCGGTGCCGTTCGGGGAGGAGCGGCTCGCGGAAGCCGCGAAGCATGGGTTCAAGCGCGCGCTCGTGCCGCGGGCGAACTTGCCGCGCGGGCCGCTCGGTCTCGAAGCGACGCCCGTCGACCGCTTGAGCGACGCGCTCGCCGCCGCCGGCCTCTAACGCGCGGGTAGGAGCGGCTGTCCAGCCGCGACCGCCCCGACGCGAAAGATCGGCACGCCGGCGGCGCGCGGCCTACCGGCACGACGCCGAAGATCGCGCCTGGACAGCCGCTCCTACCCGTGCGCTCCTACGACCTCAGCTCGCGCGGGCGTGGAGCTCGGCCGGCGCGGGGAACTCCTCCGGCGGGATGATGCGGACCTTCGCGACCGCGTGCTCGCCGAGCGCGAGGATCTCCATCGGATAGTCCGCGACGACGACGTCGGTGCCGGCTTCGGGGATTCGCTCGAGCTGCTCGACGATCAGGCCGTTCACCGTCTTCGGCCCGTCCGTCGGCAAGCTCCAGTTCATCAGCCGGTTCAGCTGCCGCACGTTCACGCTCGCGTCGATCACGTAGCCGCGCTCGTCGCGGACGATGCCGAAATCGACCGGCTTCGCTTCGCCGTCCAGCTCGCCGACGATCTCGCGAACGATGTCCTGCGTCGTGACGAGCCCTTGCACGTCGCCGTACTCGTCGACGACGAACGCCGAGCGCCGCTTCGTCTGCTGGAAGTTCAATAGCTGCTTCGTGAGCGGCGTGCCCTCCGGCACGAAGTGCGGCTCGCGCGTCTGCTCGAGCAGCCGCCGCTCGGTCAACGTCCCGCGGGCGAGCTCCGGCAGGATCTTCCGCAACCGCACGACCCCGAGGATGTTGTCGATGTCGCCGCGAAAGACCGGCAGGCGATCGTGCTCGCAGCTGCGGATGACCTCGAGGTTCTCCTGCCAGTCGCGCTCGAGATCGATGCCGACGATCTCCTGCCGCGGCACCATCACGTCGTCGACGGTCATCGCGTCGAGGTCGAGCACGGACATCAGCATCCGCTGATGGCGGCGCGGCACCATCACGCCGGCTTCCGCAAGCACGGTCCTCAACTCCTCGGCGCTCAATGAATGCGTCGCGATCTGATCCGGCCGGGCGCCGAGCAGCCGCAGGAGGCCGTTCGCGAAGAAGTTGATCAGCCAGACGAACGGGTACGCCACTTTCAGGAGCGGGTAGTACACGAGCGCGGCGGGCAGCGCGAAGCGGGGCGGATTGATCGCGGCGAGCGTCTTCGGCGCGACCTCGGCGAATATCAGCACGACGAACGTGAGGATCAGCGTGCCGGCGAAGACTGCGCGCTCGCCGCCGATCTGCATCGAGATCACGGTCACGAGCGCGGCGGCCCCCAGATTGGCGGCGTTGTTGCCGAGCAGGATCAGGCCGATCAGCCGGTCCGGGCGCTGGAGCAGCGCTTCCGTCAGCCGGGCCGCGCGATTGCCCGAACGGGCGCTGTGCCTCAGCCGGTAGCGGTTGAGGCTCATGAGCGCCGTCTCGGTGCTCGAGAAGAAGGCAGAGAGAGCGAGCAGGAGGATCAGTAGGGCGGTTAAGAGGCCTATGGGCACGTCGTCATTCAAAAACGGTGCACCTCCGAGGATCAGGGGTCGGGCTAGAGTGACCGAAGGGGAAATGGGGTGTCAAGGAGCGTAACCCCAAACCGCGAAACCGCTCGGCGAACTCCGGATTTTCTCGACTCTACAAAGCCTTACGGAGCGCCGGCCGGCGTGCTAGGCTGCACGTCCCCGACCCTACCGAGGGAGTGCATGTTCGACCTTCTGACAGAGCGTTTGACCGATGCGATGCGCCGGGTCACCGGACGCGGGCGCATCACCGAGGAGAACGTCGCCGATACGGTCCGGCGGATCCGGATGGCGCTGCTCGAGGCCGACGTAGCGCTGCCGGTCGCGAAGTCCCTGGTCGACCGCGTCCGCTCGCGCTCGCTCGGCGAGGAGGTCGCGCGCAGCCTCAACCCGGGCCAGAAGTTCGTCAAGATCGTCCACGACGAGATCGTCCGCGTGCTCGGCGAGCCGAGCCCGATCTCGCCGCGCGGGCGCCCGGCGGTCGTGCTTCTCGTCGGCCTCCAGGGTGCCGGCAAGACCACGACGGCGGGCAAGCTCGCGAAGTTTCTGCCGCACGATTCCGGCAACGACGTGCTGCTCGCGAGCACGGACGTCTACCGGCCGGCCGCCCGCGAGCAGCTCGCGAAGCTCGCCGGCGACGTCGGCGTCGGCTACGTCGAGCCGCCGTCCGCAGATCCGCTCGCGATCGCGCGCGAGGCGCACGCCGAGGCGCGCCGCCGCGGCTGCCGCTGGCTGATTCTCGACACGGCGGGCCGGCTGCACGTCGACGAGGAGATGATGCGGGAGGTGCAGGCGATCCACGCGGCCGTGGAGCCGACCGAGACGCTGTTCGTCGTCGACGCGATGGCCGGCCAGGACGCGGTCAACTCGGCGCGCGCGTTCCACGAGGCGCTGCCGCTGACCGGCGTGATCCTGACGAAGGCGGACGGCGATGCGCGCGGCGGCGCGGCGCTGTCGGTGCGAGAGGTCACGGGTGTGCCGATCAAGCTCGTCGGCGTCGGCGAGAAGCTCGACGCCCTCGAGGCATTCGTGCCGGAGCGCTTCGCTTCGCGAATCCTCGGCATGGGCGACGTCGTCGGCCTCGTCGAGAGCGTGCAGCGGCAGGTCGACCGCGAGGCGGCCGAGCGCGTGGCCGCGAAGGTCAAGCAGGGCCGGGAGCTCAACTTCGAGGACTTCCGCGAGCAGCTCCAGCAGCTGCGCAGCATGGGCGGCATCGAGGCGCTGCTCGACAAGCTGCCCGGCGTGCGCCCGGAGGCGCTCGCCGCCGGCGGTTTCGACGAGCGGCAGCTGAAGCGGCAGATCGCGATCATCGACTCGATGACACCGCGCGAGCGCCGCCACCCGGCGATCATCGACGGGTCGCGGAAGCGGCGGATCGCAAGCGGTGCCGGCGTGCCGGTCCAGGACGTGAACCGGCTCTTGAAGCAGCACAAGATGCTCTCGAAGACCCTGAAGCGGGTCTCGAAGGGGGGCGGCATGCAGCGGCTCCTCGGGATGGCGGCCCGGGCCCAGGGGCGGTTCGGGCCGCGGCCGCGGTAACGCGCGCCTCAGCGTCGCGCCTCTTCGGGTAGGAGCGGCTGTCCACCCGCGACCGCCGGGCCGCGCCAAGGAATCACGGCTGGACAGCCGCTCCTACGGCGGCGGCGCGGCCGTGGCGCTGGATTGACGGCGCCGCGCTCCGGTACAATTCGCGCCCTCAGCAGGCGGTCCTCGAGGCCGCTTTGGTTTTCTAAGGGATCGCAAACCCATGGTTAGGATTCGTCTGTCCCGCGGCGGCGCGACGAAACGGCCGTTCTATCACATCGTGGTGACGGACCGCCGTGCTCGCCGTGACGGCCGCTACATCGAGCGTCTCGGTTTCTTCAATCCGATCGCCGCCGGCGGCGAGGAGCGGTTGCGCGTCGACCTCGACCGCGCGAGCTATTGGATGTCGCAGGGCGCTCAGGTCTCGGAGCGCGTGGCGAGCCTGTTGAAGGAATATCGCGGCCGCACCGAAGCCGCCTGACGCCGTGCGCTCGCGATGAGCGGGCAGCACAAGCGCGTGACGCTCGGCCGCGTGAGCGGCGTGTTCGGCGTCAAGGGCTGGATCAAGGTTCATTCCTACACCGAGCCGCGGGAGAACATCCTCGGCTTCGATCGCTGGACGCTCGAGCAGAACGGCCGCGTCAGTGAGGTCGAGGTCGAGGACGGCCGCGCGCACGGCAAGGGTCTCGTCGCGAAGCTCGCGGGTTGTGACGACCGGGATCGCGCGCTCGAGCTGATCGGCGCGGAGATCTCGGTCGAGCGCGCCGCGTTGCCGCGCCTCGGACCCGACGAGTACTACTGGACGGATCTCGAGGGGCTCGAGGTGCGTACGCCGAGCGGCGAGTCGCTCGGCAGGGTGGACCATCTGCTCGCGACGGGTGCGAACGACGTGCTGGTCGTGCGCGGCGAGCGCGAGCTTCTGATCCCGTTCGTGCTCGAGCGGGTGATTCGCGATGTGGATCTCGCGAGCGGCGTGATCGTCGCCGATTGGGATCCGGAGCCCGGAGGCGAGTGAGGTGTACCGCGTCGGCGTCGTCGCGCTGATTCCGGAGCTCGTCGAGCCGGTCGCGCGGCACGGCGTGGTCGGCCGCGCGTTCGAGCGGGGGCTGATCTCGCTCGAGCAGGTGTCGCCGCGCGAGTTCACGCGCGACCGTCACCGCACGGTCGACGATCGGCCGTACGGCGGCGGTCCCGGGATGGTGCTGAAGTACGAGCCGTTGCGCGACGCGATACGCGCGCTCCGGGCGCGGCTCCCGGCCGGCAGCCGCGAGCTCGTGCTGACGGCGCAGGGTAGACGGTTCGATCAGGCGTTCGCGGCGGAGCTCGCGCGTGCGCCGGGCTTGTTGCTGGTGGCCGGGCGCTACGAAGGCATCGACGAGCGCATTCTCGCGGGCGAGGT
Organism: uncultured Gammaproteobacteria bacterium; assembly: GCA_964457725.1. Taxonomy (GTDB): domain Bacteria; phylum Pseudomonadota; class Gammaproteobacteria; order Steroidobacterales; family Rariloculaceae; genus FEN-1219. Next base: position 12,113 of record CAYWGQ010000052.1, on the reverse strand, counting down.
GCGCGAGGAAGTCGCGATCGGCGACTACGTGCTCTCGGGCGGGGAGCTCGCCGCGGCCGTCGTGATCGACGCGGTCGCACGGCTCCTGCCGGGCGTGCTCGGGCACGAGGACTCGGCCGCGGAGGACTCGTACGCGCTGGGGCTCCTCGACTGCCCGCAGTACACGCGGCCCGAGGTCGTCGACGGGATGCGGGTGCCCGAGGTGCTCCTCGGCGGCGACCACGCCGCCGTGCGGCGCTGGCGTTTGAAGCAGGCGCTCGGCCGGACGTGGCTCAGGCGCCCGGCGCTGCTCGAGGCGCGGGGGCTCGACGAGCGGGAGCGCGAGCTGCTCGAGGAGTTCATTCGGGAGCAGGAAGGCGGGACGGATGAAGCATCCGGCCCGCGGTGAGTGTAGTATGCACGGTCCGGCGAGCGGGCGGATACGTGATTGATAGAGGGCTTGGCGATGTCAAGAGTGATCGACGAGATCGAGCGGGAGCAGCTGAAGGACAACGTGCCGGACTTCGCGCCGGGCGACACGGTGGTCGTCCAGGTACGCGTGAAGGAAGGAGACCGTGAACGGCTTCAAGCTTATGAAGGCGTCGTTATCGCCAAACGCAACCGCGGACTAAACTCCTCGTTCACTGTGAGGAAGGTCTCGCACGGGGAGGGGGTCGAGCGCGTGTTTCAGACGCACAGCCCCACCGTCGCCGAGATCAAGGTGAAGCGCCGTGGTGACGTCCGCCGAGCGAAGCTGTACTACCTGCGCGATCGCAGCGGCAAGGCCGCTCGGATCAAGGAAAAGATCTAGCACGCCTCTGCCGAGCGCGCGCGCCCGGCGCCTGCTCGGCACCGCGGCGCTCGCCGCGGCCGTGCTGCTCGGCGGCTGCGCTCGGCTCGCGGGCTCCGTCGCCGCCGACACCCTCTCCGCGGCGATCCTGAACCAGGACGATCCCGAGCTCGTCGCGAGCGGCGTCCCGGCCTACCTGCTTCTGCTCGACGGGCTGATCGCGCAGGACCCGGACAACGCCTCGTTGCTGTCGGCGGGCGCCCGTCTGTTCGCGCTGTACGGCTCCCGCTTCGTCCACGATCCCGAGCGGGCGATCACCGTCACGGCGAAGGCGCGCCGCTACGGCGAGCGGGCCATCTGCATCGTCCACGAGCCGGCCTGCCGCTGGAGCAGCCGCACCGACTACCAGGCGTTCGTCGAGCAGCTCGAAAGCGTCGGCCGCAAGCAGGTGGACGCGTTGTTCGCCTATGCAGTCGGTTGGCTGAGTCATCTCGATGCGACCAGCGAGGACTGGAGCGCCGTCGCGGATCTGCCGTGGGTCGAGGCCGCTCTCGAGCGCGTGCTCGCGCTCGACGAGACGTACGACGGCGGCAGCGTGCACGCCTATCTCGGCACGTTGAACGCGCTGCGCCCGCCGGCGCTCGGCGGGCGCCCCGAGGTCGCGAAAGCGCATTTCGAGCGGGCGATCGAGCTGTCCGCCGGGCAGGATCTGGCGGTCAAGGTAGAATACGCCCGGCGCTACGCGAGGCTCGTCTTCGACCAGGAGCTGCACGACCGTCTGCTGAACGACGTGCTCTCCGCGCCGGCCGAAGCGCCCGAGTTGACGTTGTTCAATGTGCTCGCGAAGCAGGAGGCGCGCGGGCTGCTCGAGTCCTCGAGGGAGTATTTCTGATGCGCCGAGTCTCAGCTGCTCTCGTTCGCGCGCTGAAAGCGTGCCCGCTCGCCGCCGCGCTCGCGTGCTTCGCCGCGTCCGCGCTCGCCGTGGAGCTGAAGGTCGCGACGATCGCCCCCGACGGGTCGCACTGGATGCAGCGGATGCGTGCCGCCGCCGAAGAGATCGCGACCCGTACCGACGGGCGCGTCGTGATCAAGTTCTATCCCGGCGGCGTGATGGGCAACGACGCGCAGGTGCTGCGCAAGATCCGCATCGGCCAGCTGCAAGGCGGCGCGTTCACCGCGGGCGGCCTCGCGGAGCGCTACGGCGCGTTGAACCTGTACGGCATCCCGTTCCTGTTCCGCTCCCTGGACGAGGTCGATCACGTCCGGCGCGAGCTCGATCCCGTCCTGCTCGAGGGTCTCGAGCGCGCGGGTTTCATCGCGTTCGGCTTCGTCGAAGGCGGCTTCGCGAACCTGCTGTCGAGCGAGCCGATCGCGTCGGTCGAGGACCTGCGCCGAAAGAAGGTCTGGGTGCCCGAGGGCGACCAGATCAGCTTCCTCGCGATGGAGAAGCTCGGGCTCTCGCCGGTCGTCCTGCCGGTCACCGACGTGCTGACCGGTCTGCAGACCGGGCTCCTCGACGTCGCGTTCGCCTCGCCGGTCGCGGCGCTCGTGCTGCAGTGGCATACGCGCACGAAGTTCATCACGGAGTTGCCGATCTCGTACTCGATGGGGGTGGTCGCGTTCGAGGCGAACGCGTTTCGCCGGCTGGGCGAAGGGGATCGGCAAGTCGTGCGCGACGTGCTCGCGACCGCGATCACGGAGCTCGACAGCGCCTCGCGCTCGGACAACGCCCGCGCGCGCGAGGTCCTGCTGCAGTCGGGTCTCCAGCCGGTCGCGGTCGACGCGGCCGCCGTCGAGGGCTGGCGGCGCACGATCGAGAGCATGTATCCGGAGCTCCGCCGCCGCCCCGACATCGACGGCCCGTTGCTCGACCGGCTGCTCGACGTGCTCGCTCGCTATCGCGAGCAGGCGTCGCGGTCCGCGGCGCGTTAAACCCGTGCCGAACGGCGCCGGTCCGACCGGCATGCTCGCACGCGCGGAGCGGCTCGGGCTGCTCCTCGAGAACGCGCTGATCTGCCTCCTGCTCTCCGCGCTGATCCTCCTCGCCGGCGCGCAGATCGTGCTGCGCAACTTCTTCTCGATGGGCTTCACCTGGGCCGACGGGCTCGTGCGGCTGATGGTGCTCTGGCTCGCGATGCTCGGCGCCGTCGCCGCGAGCCGCGAAGGACGTCACATCGCGATCGATCTCGCCGGCCGCTTTCTGCCGCGAGGCCTCGCGCGGATCATCGCGTGCGCCACGTGCACGTTCGCCGCGCTCGTGAGCGGCGCGCTCGCGTGGTACTCGTGGTCGTTCGTCGAGGATTCCCGCGAGTTCGGCGACAGACTGCTGAACGATCTGCCGGCGTGGCCGTTCCAGGCGATCCTGCCGATCGGTTTCGCGCTGATCGCCTACCGCTACGCGCTGCGCGCGGTCGCGCGCCTCGCGCGGGACGGGCGGTAGCCTCGTGCTGGTCGCCGCGGTCCTCCTCGTGCTCGCCGTGCTCGGCGCGCCGCTCTTCGCGGTGATCGGCGCGAGCGCGATGGCAGGCTTCGCCGGACAGGAGATCGATCTGTCGGTCGTCCCGATCGAGTTCTTCGGGCTCGCCGAAATGCCCGTGCTCGTCGCGATACCGCTCTTCACGTTCGCCGGCTACCTGCTGAGCGAGGGCAATGCGCCGCACCGCCTCGTGCGGTTGTCGCAGGCGCTCCTCGGCTGGCTGCCGGGCGGGCTCGCGATGATCTCGCTCGCTGCGTGCGCGCTGTTCACCGCGTTCACGGGCGCATCGGGTGTCACGATCATCGCGCTCGGCGCGCTGCTGTATCCGGCGCTCGCGGAGGCGGGCTATGCGGAGCGGTTCAATCTCGGGCTGATCACGACCTCCGGAAGCCTCGGGCTGCTGTTCGCGCCGTCGTTGCCGCTGATTCTCTACGGCATCGTCGCGGAAGTCTCGATCGACGATCTGTTTCTCGCGGGCGTGCTGCCCGGCCTCCTGATTCTCGTGATGCTGTGCATCTACGCCTGGTGGCGCAATCGCGGCGGCGCGGCCGTGCGGGCGCCGCAGCCGTATCGCGAGGCGTTTGCGGCGATCCGCGCCGCGCGCTGGGAGCTGCCGCTGCCGATCGTCGTGCTCGGCGGCATCTACAGCGGTTATTTCGCCGTGTCGGAAGCCGCGGCCGTGACGGCGCTGTACGTGATCGCGGTCGAGCTCGTGATCCTGCGCGAGGTGCGCTGGCGCGACCTGCCGCGAATCATGCGCGAGTCGATGGTGCTCGTCGGCGCGATCCTGACGATACTCGGCGTGTCGCTCGCGTCGACGAACTACATGATCGACATCGGCGTGCCCGAGCGCCTGTTCGGCGTCGTCTCGGGGTACATCGAGGGGCCGTATACGTTCCTCGTCGCGCTCCTCGTGTTCTTGCTGATCCTCGGCGCGTTCCTCGACATCTTCTCGGCCACCGTGCTCGTCGTGCCGCTGATACTGCCGGTCGCTGCGCAGTACGGGGTGCACCCGGTCCATCTCGGCATCGTGTTCCTGGCCGCGATGGAGATCGGCTACCTGACGCCCCCCGTCGGGCTGAATCTGTTCATCTCGAGCCATCGCTTCGGCCGCGACATCGCCGAGGTCTACTGGGCGACGCTGCCTTTCTTGCTGGTTCTCGCCGTTGCGGTCGTCGTGATCACGTTTTGGCCGGGGTTATCATTGGCGCTCCTAGGCTGAGGACCTAGCTTCGATGGCTGAGAACGGCCGCTCGCTTCCGATACGAATTCTCGCCGGCGTCTGGCGCGTGCTCGACCGGGTGCGCAAGGTGCTGCACCTGGTGCTGCTGCTCTTCGTCTTCGCGCTGCTCTCGGCGCTGCTCACGCAGGAGCAGATCGTCGTGCCGCGCTCCGCCGCGCTCGTGATCGCGCCGGAAGGCGCGCTCGTCGATCAGCTATCGGGCGATCCGCTTGACGTCGCGCTCGCCCGTGCGCAGGGGCTGCCGCTGCAGGAGACGCTGCTGAAGGACCTGATCGACGCGTTGCGGGCCGCACGGGGCGACGCCCGCATACGCGCCGTCGTGCTCGAGCTCGACGGCCTCACCGATGCGGGCTTGAGCAAGCTGCAGGAGCTCGCGGCGGAGCTCGAGCGCTTCAAGGAGAGCGGCAAGCCGGTCTATGCGGTCGGCGACTCGTTCACGCGCAACCAGTATTACCTCGCCGCGCACGCCGATCGGGTGTTCATGCATCCGATGGGCATGGTGCTGATCGACGGCTACAGCCGCTTCCTGCCGTACTACAAGAGCCTGCTCGACAAGCTGTACGTCGACTACAACGTCTGGACGGCCGGCGAGTACAAGTCGTTCGCGGAGCCGGGAACGCGCGACGACATGTCGCCGGAGGACCGGGAAGCGAGCCTCGCGTACCTACAGGCGCTGTGGGGGGCATATCGGCAGGACGTGACGGCCGCCCGCAGGCTGGCCGCGGACGCGTTGCAGCGCTACGCGGACGAGTTCCCGCAGCTTCTCGCGCAGGCGGGCGGCGACACCGCGCGGCTCGCCGAGAGTTACGGGCTCGTCGACGAGGTGCTGCCGCACGACGAGATGCACGCGCGAATCCGCGACGTAGTAGGCGAGGGGCTCGGCGACGAGCCGTATTCGGGCATCGATGCCGGCCGCTATGCCCGCGCGGTGCGCGCCGAGTCGCGCGAGCCGGCGGGCGACAAGATCGCGGTCGTCGTCGCCGCCGGGATGATCCTCGACGGCGAGCAGCCGCCCGGCACGATCGGCGGGGCGACGACCTCGCGGCTGATTCGCAACGCGAGCGAAGACCGCGACGTGAAGGCGCTCGTGCAGCGGATCGACTCGCCGGGCGGGAGCGCGTTCGCTTCCGAGGTGATCCGGCGCGAGGTCGAGCGCTTCCGGGACACCGGGCGGCCGGTCGTCGTGTCGATGGGCAGCGTCGCGGCGTCCGGAGGGTATTGGATCTCGATGGGCGCCGACGAGATCTGGGCGAGCCCGACGACGCTGACGGGCTCGATCGGCGTCGGGGCGACGCTGCCGACGTTCCAGCGCACGCTCGAGGCGATCGGCGTGCGGATCGACGGCGTCGGCACGACGGAGCTCGACGGTCAGTTCGACATCGCTCGCGGCCTCGGCCCTGCGGCACAGTCGGTGCTCGAGCAGACCGTCCGCTATACGTACGACGAGTTCGTCGGCATGGTGGCCGAGGTGCGCGGGCGGCCGGTCGAGGAGATCGACCGCGTCGCACGCGGCCGCGTCTGGGCCGGCGAGCACGCGCTCGAGCACGGGCTCGTCGACGAGCTCGGCTCGCTCGACGACGCGATCGAGGCCGCGGCGGCGCTCGCGGGCCTCGAGGACGGCGCATACCGCATCGAGCACGTCGAGCCCGAGCTCGGCTTCGCCGAGCGCCTCGCGCTCGCGCTGACCGGCGTCGCGGCCCCTGTGATCGAGGCCTTCGCGCCGGACACGGGTTGGACCGCCCGCGCGGGCCGCGTGCTCGAGGCCGCGCTCGAGCCGCTCGCGTTCGCCGAACGGCTGAACGATCCCCGCCACGTCTATGCCTACTGCTTCTGCGACGTCCGCTAGCGGCTCCGCCGAACGGCTCCGGATCGACCGGTGGCTCTGGTGTGCGCGCTTCTACAAGACGCGCAGCATCGCGGCCGAGGCGGTCCGCGGCGGACACGTGCGCGTCAACGGCGAGCGCGTGAAGGCGGCGCGCGAGGTGAAGATCGGCGACGCGCTGACGGTTCAGCGCGGCGACGCCGAGGTCGAGGTCGTCGTGACCGGCATTCCGCAGCGGCGCGGTCCTGCGCCCGAGGCGGCGCGCTGCTATGAGGAGACGGCCGCGTCGATCGAGCGGCGCGAGCAGGCCGCGGCCGCGCGTGCCGCGCTCCGGATCGAGCCGCCGACGCGCGGCAAGCCGGACAAGCGCACGCGCCGTCTGCTCCGCTCGCACCTCCGCCGCGACCCGTAGGTAGGAGCGGCTGTCCAGCCGCGACCTCGGCGGCGTGAAACGCCGGCACGCCGCGCGGTTCATCGGCACGAACAGCGAGGATCGCGGCTGGACAGCCGCTCCTACCGAAGACGAACCGCGCGCAACCGGGCAGGCTAATCCTCGATGACGAGGAGCTCCGGGTTCTTCGGGTAGTCGAAGTAGGCGAGTGCGCCCTGGGCGTTCGCGATCTCGTCCCAGCGCTCGATCTGGAAGTCCGCGGCGACGACGCCGGCCGTCGGCAGGTTGTCGAGGGAGAGCTTCGGCAGCAGCCGGTTCGCGAGATCGGTGAGCCCGGGGTTGTGCGCGACGACCAGCAGGCACGAGAACTGCGGCGCCTGCGCGCCGATCACCGCGGCGATGCCCGCTGCATCGGCGAGGTACAGCGCTCGCTCGTGCTGCAGGAACTCCCGCGGATACTCGAGCACCTCCGCGATCAGCTCGGCCGTTCGCCGCGCCCGCTTCGCGGGGCTCGACAGGATCAGCGACGGCCGCTCGCGCCGCGCCTTCAATCGCAGGCCCATCCGCGGGGCGTCGCGCTCGCCGCGTGTGCCCAACGGCCGGTCGATATCCGCGAGCGACTCGTCGGCCCAGCTCGACTTCGCATGCCGGAGCAGGATCAGGCGTTTCATGCAGCGGCGGTCGAGCGTGGTGACGTCGGCGACGCTACAGCAGCCCCGCCTCGAGCTGCGCTTCCTCGGACATCATCGACCGATCCCACGGCGGGTCGAACACGAGCTCGACCGTTGCTTCCTCGACCGTCGGAATGATCTCGATTTTCTGCTTCACGTCCTGGGCCAGCACGTCGCCCATGCCGCAGCCGGGCGCGGTCAACGTCATCTGGATCCGGACCGCGCGGCGGCCGGGTCCGAGAGCCTCGATCTTGCAATCGTACACGAGCCCGAGATCGACGATGTTGATCGGAATCTCGGGGTCGTAGCAGGTCTTCAGCTGCTGCCAGACCACCGCCTCGATCTGCTCCTCGGTCGCGTTTTCCGGCACGTCGGGCGGACGCACGGGCTCCAGGCCGAGCGCGTCCGCGTCGTGGCCCGCGATCCGAAACAGGTTGCCTTCGATGTAGATCGTGAAGCTGCCGCCGAGCGCCTGGGTGATGAACCCCGTGCTGCCCTCCGGCAGCGTCACCACCTCGCCGGCCGGGATCAGCACGGCCTGGCAGTCGCGCGACAGCGTCACCGGCTCGTTGTGTCCGTAGTACATGCTCACTCCGTCGAGACGCGCTCTTGCTCGCCGCCGTCCAGCGCGGCCGAGAGCGCGTGCCAGGCGAGGCTCGCGCACTTCACCCGCGTTGGAAACTCGCGCACGCCGGCGAGCGCGGCGAGCTTCTCGAGCTCCTCGGCGGGCTCGGCCGACGCACCCGTCAGCATCTCGTGTACCTTGGCGAAGAGCGCACGCGACTCCGCGATCGTGGAGCCCTTCACGCGCTCGGTCATCAGCGACGAGGACGCGACCGAGATCGCGCAGCCCGTGCCCTTGAACTTCACGTCCTCGACGCGGTCGCCGGTGAGCTTCAAGTAGAGCGTCATCTTGTCGCCGCAGAGCGGATTCACGCCCTCGACGACGCGGTCCGCATCCGGCAGCTCGCCGAAGTTCCGCGGCTGCCGGTTGTGATCGAGAATGACCTCTCGATACAGCTCCTTCAGCTCGTTCACGCGAAAATCTCCTTCGCGACCTTGAGGCCGTCGAGGAGGCGGTCCACGTCGTCACGATTGTTGTAGAACGCGAACGACGCGCGGGCGGTCGCCGGCACGCCGAACCGCTCCATCACCGGCATCGCGCAGTGGTGGCCGGTGCGGATCGCGACGCCTTCGCGGTCGACGATCGTGCCGAGGTCGTGCGCGTGGATGCCGTCGATCACGAACGACAGCACGCTCGCCTTGTGCTCCGCCGAGCCGATCACCCGCGAGCCGCCGATCTCCTCGAGCAACCTGCCGGTCGCGTACTCGAGCAGACCGCGCTCGTGCGCGGCGAGCGCGTCGAAGTCGATTTCCTCGAGGTACTCGATCGCGGCGCCGAGCCCGATCGCGCCCGAGACGTTCGGCGTGCCCGCCTCGAACTTGTAGGGCAGGGCGTTCCACGTCGAGCCGCCGAAGCCGACCGTCAGGATCATCTCGCCGCCGCCCTGGTACGGCGGCATCGAGTCGAGCAGCTCGCGCCTGCCGTACAGCACGCCGATGCCGGTCGGTGCGAACATCTTGTGGCCGGAGAACGCATAGAAGTCGCAGCCGAGCGCTTGCACGTCGACGCGCATGTGCGGCACGGCCTGGGCGCCGTCGACGAGAACGGCCGCGCCGGCCGCGCGCGCTTTCGCCGCGAGCTCGGCGATCGGGTTCACGGTGCCGAGCGCGTTCGACACGTGCACCAGGGCGACGATCTTCGTGCGCTCCGTGAGCAGCCGGTCGAATGCGTCGAGGTCGAGCTGCCCGCGATCGTCGATCGGCACGGGCACGAGCCGCGCGCCGGTGGCTTCGCAGACTAGCTGCCACGGCACGATGTTCGAGTGGTGCTCCATCTCGCTGATCAGCACCTCGTCCCCGGGCTTCAGCCGTGTGCGGCCGAGCGAGGACGCGACCAGGTTGATCGCCTCCGTCGTGCCGCGCGTGAAGACGATCTCGTCGGTGCCGCTCGCGTTCACGAACCGCTGCACGCTGCGTCGCGCGCCCTCGTAAGCCTCGGTCGCGCGCTCGGACAGCTCGTGCACGCCGCGATGGACGTTCGCGTGATTGTGCCGCTGGTGCTCGGCGACCGCGGCGATCACGCGCTCCGGGGCCTGCCCGGAGGCCGCATTGTCGAGGTACGCGAGCGGTTTCCCGTTCACCATTTGATGCAGAGCGGGGAAGTCGGCGCGCAGGCGCTCGATGTCGGTGCGCCGCGCCTCGCGCGTCGAGCGGGCGGCCGTGCTCATGACAGCGCCTCCCACTGCTCGTGGTCCGGCAGCCGCGAGGCGACGCGCGACGCGACGCGGTCGCGGACGTTCTCGAGGCCGATCCGCTCGAGGATGGCGTTCGCGAACGCGAACGTCAGGAGCCCGCGGGCGGCCTCCTCGTCGATGCCGCGCGCGCGCAGATAGAAGAGCTGCTCCTCGTCGAGCTCGCCGACGGTCGCGCCGTGGCTGCACTTCACGTTGTCGGCGTAGATCTCGAGCTCGGGCTTCGTGTCGATCTCGGCCTGCTCGGACAGGAGCAGATTGTCGCTGCGCTGGCGCGCGTCGATGCCTTGCGCGTCGCGGTGCACGACGACCTTGCCGTTGAACACGGCCCGGCCCTTGCGGCCCGCTATCGCCCGGAACGCCTCGTCGCTCGTGGTTCGCGGCGCGACGTGATCGACCCGGAGGTGGTTGTCGACGTGCTGACCGGCGAACGCGAGCGCTGCGCCGAAAAGCTCCGCATGGGCACCGGGAGCCGCGAGCCGCACGTCGACGTCGTGACGGACGAGGCGGCCGCCGACGTCGAAGAGCCCCGCCCTGAGCACGGCGTCGGCGGCGAGCTCGGCCTCGATCAGCGCGGTATGCAGCTCCGGGGCGCCGTGATCTTGCAGCCGATAGAGCACGAGCTCGGAGCCGGGCTGCTGAGCGATTCGCGTCACGACGTTCGTCCACCCGCCGCCGTCGCCCGCGTCGAGGAAATGCGCGACGACCGTCAGCTTCGCGCCGCGGCCGAGCTCGATCGAGATCCGCGGCTGCACGGCGAGCCCGGGCGTGCCGCTACCGACGAAGACGAGGTGGAGCGGCATCTGGGGCGCGATGCCGTCCGGCACGCGGACCGCGACCGCCCCGCGCGCGAACGCCGCATTGAGCGCCGCGAGCGGATGCCAACGGTCGCCGGTCCCGGTAGCGGCGAGCGCGCCGTCCGCGTCTTCGACCGCGAGCGGGGCCTCGTTCGCCCGCGACAGCGCGGGCACGTAATGACCGTCCACGAAGACGGCGCACGGAGAGCCCGCGGGGCAGAGCCCGGCCTCGTCGAGGCGCGTCCGGACGCGCGCGAGCGTCGCGTCGTCGGGCCGCGGCGGCGAGAATTCGAACTCGCCCTCGCGGATCGGCTTCAGATCGGTGTACCGCCAGTCCTCGGCACGCGTCGTCGGGAAGCCGTGGGCGCGGAAGCGTTCGAACGCCTCCCGGCGGGCCGCGTGCGCCGCGGCTGCGTCCGGCAGCGTTGCCGCGAACGCTCGATCGAGTGCCTCCGTCACGACGCCTGCGCCTCCGCCTGCACCCAGTCGTAGCCCCGCTCGTCGAGCTCGCGCGCGAGCGTGCGGTCGCCGGTCTTCACGATCCGGCCGCCGGCGAGCACATGCACGAAGTCGGGGACGATGAGCTCGAGGATTCGCTCGTAGTGCGTGACGAGGATCACCGAGCGGTCGGGCGCGCGCAGGCTGTTCACGCCCGCCGCGACGATCTTGAGCGCGTCGACGTCGAGCCCCGAATCCGTCTCGTCGAGCAGCGCGAGCTTCGGCTCGAGCATCAGCATCTGCAGGATCTCGTTGCGCTTCTTCTCCCCGCCCGAGAACCCTTCGTTGACGCTGCGCTGCAGGAACGCTTGCGGGATCTGCATCGTCGCCATCTTGCTTTTGATCAGCTTCATGAACTCGAACGCGTCGACCTGCGGCTCGCCGCGCGCCTTGCGCTGCGCGTTCAGCGCGGCCTTGAGCAGGTAGGCGTTGTTCACGCCGGGAATCTCGATCGGATACTGGAACGCGAGAAAGATCCCGGCGCGGGCGCGCTCCTCGGGCGCGAGCGCGAGCAGATCCTGGCCGAGGAACTCGACCGAGCCCGAGGTGATCTCGAAGTCCTCGCGACCGGCGAGCACGTGCGCGAGCGTGCTCTTGCCCGAGCCGTTCGGTCCCATGATCGCGTGCACCTCGCCGGGCCCGACCCGCAGCGAAAGGCCGTTCAGGATCGCCTTGTCCTCGACGCGGACGTGCAGATTGTCGATGTTGAGCATTCGCCAGCTCCGTTCTAGCCGACCGAGCCTTCGAGGCTCACGTTCAGCAGGTTTTGCGCCTCGACCGCGAACTCCATCGGCAGCTCCTTGAACACCTCGCGGCAAAAGCCGTTCACGATCATGTTCACCGCGTCCTCCTCCGACAGCCCACGCTGGCGGCAGTAGAAGAGCTGGTCCTCGCTGATCTTCGAGGTCGTCGCCTCGTGCTCGACCTGCGCCGTCGGGTTGCGCGCTTCGACGTACGGGAACGTGTGGGCGCCGCACTTCTTGCCGATGAGCAGCGAGTCGCACTGCGTGTGGTTACGCGCGTTGGCGGCCTGCGGCATGATGCGCACGAGCCCCCGATAGGCCTGCTGCGCCATGCCCGCGGCGATGCCCTTGGAGACGATCGTGCTGCGGGTGTTCTTCCCGATGTGGA
>CAYWGQ010000051.1:0-21391 GCA_964457725.1 uncultured Gammaproteobacteria bacterium | reverse complement strand
TTGAACTCCATCGGCAGCGGCGTCGTCGCGTTGCGGAACGACAGCGTCGAGCTGTAGTAGCACGCGCCGCTGCCGCAGGCCGCGCTCTGCGCGGTCGTCTCCGAGGCGACCTCGAGCGACGGCAGCACCGTGTCCTGGCCAATGTGCGCAGCGATCATCTGATCGATCGTCGGCGCCATCATCGCGCCCGTCGCCTTCTCGTCGGGGCGCACGCCCGACAGCCACGTGGCCGGCACGAGCGTGTGCACGGAGTTCTGCGGCGCCTTGTTCTCGAGATTCGCGAACGACGTCACGTAGCGCTTCAGCGGCTCGAGCGGCTCGAGGATGTGGCTCAGGCGGAAATCCTCGCCGGCGCCGCTCGGCGTCCAGCGATCCATCTCCGGGCCGAATGCGGTGTTCCACATGATCGCGCCGTGCGGGATGTAGAAGAACCCGGCGCGGAGCTTCGGCGCGGCTGCGGATTGTGCGAGCGCGGTCGCCGCCGGGATCATCGCCTCGAGCAGCGGCAGCGAGATCGATACGCCGGCCGCCCGCAAGACCGCGCGTCTGGACAGATGCTTTCTCGTCAGATACATCGCTGCTCTCCCCTCTTTCACAGGCCTCGGCCCGCCGCGGCGATGCGCTCGCGGTCCGCCTGATCCTGCACGACAGCCTGCGTCCGAAATGCGTCGCTCCGCACGATTCCGGCGACGATCGCCGAGAACCGGTAATCCTGCGCGGCGGCGGCGCGCACGATCGACCGCACCGCCGGCATGTCGAAATACTCGAGCTCGCGGCCGAGCGCGTACATCATGAGCTTCTCGGTCAGCGCCTGAACGAGCTGATCCTCGCGTCGGAGGAGCGCCGCGGAGAGCTCGACGGGACCGTCGATCGCGCGCCCGCCCGGCAGCACCGTGCTCGCGTCGATCGGGGCGCCGGCCTGCTCGTCGCGGTCGCGCCAGCGACCCGTCGCCGTGAAGTTCTCGAGCGCGAGGCCGTACGGGTCGATCACGCCGTGGCACGCGTTGCACGCGTAGTCCTCGCGATGCCGCTCGAGGCGCTCGCGCAACGTCGCGGGCTCATCGCCGGCCCGTGCCGTCAGATCGGTTTCCACACCCGGCGGCGGCGGCGCGGGCGGCGTGCCCATCAGCCGATCGAGCACCCACGCGCCGCGGAGCACCGGCGACGTCCGATCTCCGTACGAGGTTCGTAGCAGCACCGCGCCCTTGCCGAGCAGGCCATGGCGGCGCTCGTCCTCGAGCGCGACGCGCCGGAACTGCGGGCCGACGACGCCGCCGACGCCGTAGTGCCGCGCGAGCCGCTCGTTCAGGAAGGTGTAGTCGGCCGTGAGCAGCGTACGGACGTTCCGGTCCTCGAGCAGCACGCTCGCGAGGAACAGGCGGATCTCCTCCGCGAAATCTTCCCGCAGCTCGTCGGTGAACTCGGGGAAGAGCAGCTTGTCGGGCTGCACGGCGTCGAGATCGTCGACGTTCAGCCAGCGCAGCGCGAACTCGTTCACGAGCACCTCGGCGCGCGCATCCGCGAGCATCCGCCGGACTTGCGCGTCGAGCACCGCGGGCTTCGCGAGCTCGCCGGCCGCCGCGAGCTCGAGCAGCTCGTCGTCCGGCCCCTGGCTCCACAGGAAGAACGACAGCCGCGACGCGAGCTCGAAATCGTCGAGCGGAAAGCCTTCGGCGCCCTCGCCGCCGCGCGGCGCGATCGCGCGATAGAGGAAATCCGGGCTCGCGAGCACGGCCGTGACGAGCAGCTCGATGCCCTCGTCGAAGCCGCCGGGCCCTCGACGCCCTTCCTCGAAGAACGGCATCAGCCGATCGAGATCGGCCTGGCTCACCGGACGGCGAAACGCGCGCCGCGCGAGATCGACCGCGATCTGCTCGGCGCACGCGCGCTCCCGCTCCGGGACCTCGGGCTCGCAGATGAAGAGTTTCCGGCGGCTCTCGGTTGGCGATACCCCGGTCGAGCCGAACGGGCCGATCAAATCCACGCCGCCGTAGATGCCCGGCACGCGCGGCGCACCGGTGAAGCTGAACGTCTCGGTCGGCGAGAACGGCGTGATCTGCTCGTCGTCGAGCGCGCGCGAGCGCTCGATGAACGTGACGACGATCTCGTGGCGGCCCGCCTTCACCGGCACCGGGATGTCCGCGAACCGCGCCATCAGCGCCTCGCGGGCCGGCGCGCCGCCGCGGTCGATCAGCGCGAGATCCTCCGCCCCGCCGATCTCCGCGCGGAACACCTCGTGGCGGTCGACCAGCACGATCAGCGTGTGGCGCGTCTCGAGCGCGCGCGGATAGAGCCCCGCGCCGAGATCCTTCAGCGTCAGCCGGTACTCGCCGTCCGCCGGAAACGTGTGCATGAAGCGGATCCCGCCGCGCGTGCCCGGCGGCATGCCGTCGACGTAGGCGTCCTGGCTCTCGAGCGGCGGCGGAAAGAACGCGGTCCGGACCTTCGGCAACGGCTCGCCGACCGCGAGGTGCGCGACCGTGCTCGCGACGTTCACGTACTGCTCGACGAACGCGGGCGACGAGGAGAGTGCCGCCGCGATGTTCGTGAAGCCGTCCACCTCGATCTCGGCCGGCAGGTGCTCGGCCGGGTCGATGTCGACGCCGAGAAGATCTTTGACCGCGTGCGCGTACTCGGTGCGGCTCAGGCGCTGCGCGGGGACGTAGCCCGCCGCGCGCCGCGCCGTGCCCGCGTCGATCGAGCGCTCGAGCCACGCGACGAGGTCGTCGATCTCTTCCTGCTCGGGCTGGGGGCTGCCGGGCGGCGGCATCAGCCGACCGCGAAGCTTCGTGATCACGACCTCGAACACTCCGGCGTGCGCCGGCACGAACTCGGCGGACAGCCCCTCGAGGCTCAAGTCGCCGGCGAGATCGAGGGAGTTGTGGCAGTCGACGCAGTAGGTCTCGAGCATGGCCCAGCGGTCCTGCTCGCGCGCATGCTCGATGCGCCAAGACAGCACTGCGATCGCGACGCCGGCGACGCCCGCCGCCGCCAGCCATTGATGGGACCGCTTCATGTCAGCTCGGCCGCCCCGGGGCCCGAGCCTCGGGCCCTCCTCGGTACCGGCTAGTATAGGGGAGGCGCGGACGGTCGGCGCTGGTCGCCGCACGCGCTCGGGCGAACGTCCCGCCTCTCTCGCACGCCCCGAGGCGGCATCGGCTCGGCCTCGGGACCGTGCCGTGCAGTGTAGAGTATGGGTGGGGTGCCGGTGGGCCGGCGATCGAGGGGAGCGATCGATGCGGACGTCTTTGTCGTGCGTGCCTTTCGTCGCGCTCGCGGCGGTTCTCGTGCCCGAAGGGGCGCCGGCGCAACGCACCGTCCCGGCAGCATCGCCCGCCTTCTCGGCCGAAGCGCTGACTGCCTGGCCGACCGACGGCTGGATCACGAACGGCGGCAACGTCTACAACCAGCGCTACTCGCCGCTCGCGCGGATCGACCGCGACAACGTCGGCCGCCTGCAGCCGCGCTGGCGCACGAGCCTGAACGGCTCGGGCACCGCGAGCAAGTACTCCGGGCAGGCGCAGCCGCTCGTCTACGAAGGCGTGATCTACATCGCGACCGGCGCGAACGACGTCTTCGCGATCGACGTCGAGACGGGGCAGATCCTCTGGACGTACGAGGCGCATCTGCCGGACGACATCACCGTCATCTGCTGCGGCTGGATGAGCCGCGGGGTCGCGATGGGCGACGGCAAGATCTTCTCCGGGCAGCTCGACGGCAAGCTCGTCGCGCTCGAGCAGACGACCGGCGAGGTCGCGTGGGCCGTGCAAGCCGAGCGCAACGAGGACGGCTTCAGCATCACCTCCGCGCCGCTCTACTACGACGGCCTCGTGATCACCGGCTTCGCGGGCGGGGACCGCGGCGTGCGCGGCCGCGTGAAGGCGTTCGACGCGAAGACCGGCGAGCTGGTCTGGACGTTCTACACGATTCCGGGACCCGGCGAGATCGGCCACGACACCTGGCCGTCGTACAACGACACGTGGAAGTACGGCGGTGCGGCGGTCTGGCAGACGCCGGCGGTGGACCCGGAGCTCGGTCTCGTCTACTTCTCGACCGGCAATCCGGGCCCGGACTTGAACGGCTCGGTGCGGCCGGGCGACAACCTGTTCAGCGTGTCGATCGTCGCCGTCGATGCGAGGACGGGCGAATACCGCTGGCATTTCCAGCAGGTGCATCACGACCTCTGGGACTACGACTCGCCGAATCCGGTCGTGCTGTTCGACGCCGTGTACGACGGCGTGCCGCGCAAAGGCATCGTCGAGGTCGGCAAAACGGGCTTCGTCTACATCCTCGATCGCGTGACCGGCGAGCCGCTGATCGGCATCGAGGAGCGGCCGGTGCCGCAGGAGCCCCGCCAGGCCACCTCGCCGACGCAGCCGTTCCCGATCGGCGATCCCGTCGTGCCCCACGAGGTCGACATCCCGCCGGAGGGCTTCGAGCTCGTGAATCAGGGCCGCATCTTCACGCCGTTCTGGGACGAGCCGGTCGTCGTGAAGCCGCTCGGCACCGGCGGCGCGAACTGGCCGCCGAGCTCGTACGATCCCGAGACGAATCTGTTCTATGTCTGCGCTCACGACGGCGCCGGGGCGTACTCGACGAGCGAAGGCGGCGCGGAGTGGGTGATCCCGAGGCCGGGCAACCGCTACTTCGGCGGCGAGTACACGCGCTCCGGCGTGCCCCGCCGCGGGGTGTTCGCCGCGGTCGACCTGACGACGAACCGGATCGCGTGGCACCAGCAGTGGAGCGAGATGTGCTACGCCGGCTCCGTCGTGACGCGCGGCGGGCTCGTCTTCATCGGCCGGAACGACGGCCGGCTGACGGCGCTCGACAAGTCGAACGGCGCGCTGCTATGGGAGTTCCAGACGGACGCCGGCATACATGCGGCGGTCAGCACCTTCGAGCACGGCGGCGAGCAGCTCGTCGTCGCGCTCGCCGCGGGCTCGTTCTTCCCGGGCACGAAACGCGGCGACAGCGTCTGGCTGTTCTCGCTCGCGGGCGGAGACACCGTGCCGAGCGGCGCCGCGCCGCCGAGCGGCGGCTCCGGCGAGCTCGCGCACTGACGCGCCGGCCGCGCCGGTCAGAATCTGAACAACGCCGTCACGTTGAAGCCGGCCGCGTCGATTTCGCTGCCGAAGTCGAACCACTGATACTCGCCGCGGATGCTGAGACTCCGCAGATCGAGTCTGAAGTCGTACTGCAGGCCGACGCTCGCCGTCGCGCCGCGCTCGTGACCGTCGAACCCGCCGAGGTCGCCGAGCCCGCGCAAGCGGCCGGTCACGCCGAGGTCGGCCGAGTAGTAGCCGGCGCCGCCGACGAGAGTGAAGCGATCGAACGGCAACATGCCGAGCACCCGCAGCGAGTAGATGTCGTAGCTCGCGTCGATCTCGAGCGTCACCGGCCCGATGCCGGGAATCTCCTCCGCGAACTCGGCTTCGAGGTCGCCCGTCCTGCCGACGCCGAGCTCGATGGCGAGATGCTCGTTGAAACGGTAGCCGCCGACGAGCTGATAGGCGGTCGTCGTGTCGGAGACGGGGAACGGGATGTCGTCGCTCTCGTCGTAATCGAAGGTGCCGAACCCGGCGCCGATGTACATGCCGGATTCGTCCTGCGCCTGCGCGAGCGGCGCGAAAGCGAGCGCCGCGAGCAGCGCGATCCGTCCGTTCAGCACTCTCATGACATCCCTTCCCTGCGGCCGGTGACGGGGCGCACTGTAGCGCAGATGGCCCGCACAAAGCGTGAAACGTCCCCGCAACCGCTACTTCGCAGCGGCCGTCCAGCGCGCTACGCCGCCGGCACTGTGAGACCGGCGCGCCGATCACGCGCCGACATCGAAGGGGCCCTGATGCGCATCGCCGCTGCGGCGGGTCGCGTCAGCGGGCGGCCGCCTCGATCGACTCCGCGAGCTCGATCATCACGCGCGCGTACTCCGCGTTGTCGAGCTGCGCCATCGCGAAGTGGCCGCCGCCGCGCAGCCCGCGATCGGGGAACCAGACGTGCGACGCGTTCGCGCCGGCCTGATCCCAGACCGCCTCCTGACACCGCAACGCGTCGCGATCGGCGAGCCCGCGCTCCGAGGCGACCAGGACGATCGGCAGATCCGCATAGTTCACGAGCCGGCTCGGATCGTCGCCTTGCATCGGACAACCGTCGCGCTCGACCGGCGCGAAATTGCTCGGCAGCGGCGGCTCGGCCGTCCACCCCGTCATCAGCGGCGCGCTGCCGCCGAAGCCCGGCGCGGCCGGATTCGCGCCGGCCGCCTCGAACGCGATGATGCCGACCACGTTCGCGCGGTTCAGCTCCGGCACGCGGAACGTGCTGCCGCCGCCCGCCGAATGCGCGATCAGAATCGCGGGCCCGATCTCGTCGAGCAGCGTCGAGATCGTCCGCGCAGCGAGGGCATCGCCGCAATACGGCGCCGTCGTCGAGCTCGCGGTCCAGGCGATGACGGCCGGGTTCGTCGGCGTCGGCTCGCCGCCGGGCCAGACCTCCGCGTCCGCCGTCGAGAGTCGGGAGATGATCGCGGAGTTGCCCACGCCGAGCATGCCGTTGCCGCAGCCCGCATTGCTCTGCGAGCGGCCGTGGCTCGGCCGATCGACGACGTAGACGTCCCAGCCGTCGGCGACGAAGTAGTCGACCCAGCCGTCGCGCCCGTCCGGCGTCTCGAGCCAGTCCGTGCCCTGCCCGCCGCCGCCGTGGATCATCACGACCGGGTAGCGATGCTGCCGCTCGGCCGGCAACAGGTACTGGACGAACATCGCGTTGCGGACGTCGACCGAGCCGTCGTCCTTCGCTTCGGTCGTGTAGCCGACGAACTTCGCACCGAGGTCGCGAAGCGACAACGGTCCCGCCTCGCCGCCGGCGAACACCGGCGTCGCGAAGACGGCCGTCGCGAGCGTCGCGGCGATGTACGAATACGAAGCTTTCGTCTGCATCGGCATGTTCCTCCGGTTCGGCACCGACATCGAACGGATCGTACACCACCGGCCGACGCGGTTGACGGAGTGGCATGCCGCTTGCACCCTCGGTACCACGTTATCGCGTAGGAGTGAGCATGAGCAGCGCGCCGTTCAAGGCGAAGGCCTATCTGAAGGAAGGCTGCCCGTTCTCGTTCAAGTTCCTCGTGTTCGCCCTCGAAGCGGGCTTGCTCGACCGCGTCGAGATCCGGCGAATGCGCGAGGACGCGCCGGACTTCGAAGCGACGAAGCAGCGCTTGAGCGAAGGGCTCGGGAAGGCCGCCACCTTCCCGACCGTCGAGGTCGCGCCGGGGCTCTACATGAGCGACTCCGATCGCATCATCGACTACTTCGCGGAGCGCCACGGGCTCGACCCCGACGAGATGCCGGTGCTCTCGTTCTACAAGGAGACGATCTATCCGCAGGTCGTCGAGCTCCACGCGATCAAGACGGGGAAAGCCTGAGTCGGCGCGAAAGACTGCGGCTCTGCGGGGCCGGCGCGTGCGATCGAGTATGATGGCGGGCGCGGCAGCGAGACGGCTCCAGCAGCGGCAGTCGCGCCGGAGCCCGCTTACGAGGTCGGCGGCCGCAGTAGACGCGGAGGGGAAAATGAGCGCGAAGATCAGGCTCGGGCTGTCGATCGCCGGTGCGATCGCCGTGCTCGCATGGCAGCCGCACGCGGACGCCCATCACGGCGGCACCGTCGAGTGGAACCAGGAGCAGGTTCGCGGCCCGATCACCGGAGTCGCCACGCGGTTCGCGTTCCAGTTCCCGCACGTGCAGCTCTTTGCCGAGATGACGAACGAGCACGGCGAGCAGGCGAGCTGGACGCTCGTGATTCGCTGGACGCCGACGATCCTGCGCAAGAACGGTTGGAGCCGCGACTCGATCAAGCCGGGCGACGAGGTCACCGTCACCTATTTCCCGCACGTCGATTCGCCGACCACCGGCCTGATCCAGAGCATCGAGGTGAACGGCGAGCCGCTGCCGATGGACCTGTAGCGGAGCCGGTTCCGTGCCGATCCGAATTCTGCCGATCGTGGCCGCCGGCTTCGCAGCCGGCCTGCTCGCGTGGCCCGCCGCGCCGCTTCGCGCGCAATCCGCGATCCCCGACTTCTCCGGGCACTGGGACCGCGTCTCGCCGATCGAATCGTTCGCGAACACGCCGGGGGCGACGCGCGACGCCGCGTCCGGCGACCAGCGCGAAGCGCCGTTCACGCCGGCGGGCCGCGCGCGATTCGAGGCGAACAAGCCGGGCTACGGCCCCCGGCGGCAGATGGAGCGCAACGATCCTATGGGCCGCTGCGAGCCGCTCGGGCTCGTGCGCAATCTGACCACCGAGATCGTCGCGCCGCACGCGACTTTCGAGATCGTGCAAACGCCGCGCCGCATCCTGCAATTCTTCGAGTATCGCCACGATTGGCGGGAAATCTGGCTGGACGGCCGGTCGCTGCCGACCGGAGACGATCTGTATCCGAAGTGGAACGGCTTCTCGGTCGGCCGGATCGAAGGCGATACGCTGATCGTCGACTCGGTCGGCTTCGACGAGCGCAGCTGGCTCGACAAGCTCGGCTACCCGCACTCCGAGAGCATGCGCGTCGAGGAGCGCTACCGGCTCATCGACCCGGAGACCCTCGAGCTCGTCGTGACGATCGTCGATCCCGAGATCTACGCCGAGCCCTGGCGCAGCGACACGAAGCGCTTCAAGCTGAACCGCGAGAAGGCGAGCGGCTGGGACGAGCAGATCTACTGCATCCCTGCCGAGGAGATGTCGTTTCAGGAGCTGATGGGCACGGGCAACGTCATCGACTGACCGTCCGGCTTCGGCCGATCGCCGTCGCCTCGCGTTCGCCCGTCAGGTGAAGCACGGACCGAGCTCGCGGACCTCGATCGTCGCGAACCGCGCTGCGGGGCATTCGGCGGCGATCGCGATCGCCTCCTCCTTGCTGTCGCACTCGAGCAGGAAGAACCCGCCGACCATCTCCTTCGTCTCGGCGAACGGCCCGTCGGTCTGCATGCGCTTGCCGTTCCTCACCTGCAGGCGCACGCCGCTCGCTTCGGAGCGCAGCGACTGCGCGTCGCGCAGCAAGCCGCGTTGGCGCAGCGAGTCCGCGAAGCGCAGCATCTCGTCGTAGACCTGCCGTCCCTCCTGCTCGCTGCGCTCGCCCCTCTGCCCGACCGGCTCGACGATCAGCAGCATGTATGACATGGCGTGGCTCCCGCGGTGATCGTGAAGGGCGCAGGATACCGCGGGCAGACCGGGCCGCAACGTCGCTGCCGCCGAACGTGCAGCCGAGCCGCCCGCACCGGCCGCGCCGGCACGCGGACCGCTCCGGAGGCGCCGGTGCAGCGCCCGCGCGATGGCCGCATACTAGGGAAGCAGGCGGCGCACGTCGCTGCCGCCGAACGTGCGGAGGACACAGCGTTGCGCCATTCCGCCCGGGAGACGGTCCGGCCGTGAACGACGAGGGTGCCGAGCGCCGCGGCTCGCTGCCCGGCGCGATCGCCGCCATAGCGCTCTCGACCCTGCTCGCGGTCTGGGCGAGCTCCTCCCGCGCCCCCGGTCCCGCGGCCGAGACGGAGCAGGCCGACACCGAAGCGATCTCGGACGACAGCTGGTCGTGCTTCGACACGGACGAGGCGCTCTCGCCGGAGGACGCGCCGGCTGAAGACCCTCGCGAAGCGCAGGAGTCCTGCGCCGCGTTCACGCCGCTGACGTTCGTCCCGAACCCGCTGTAGCGCGGACATTCGCGCGCCGCGCCAAATTGAGCGCGGCCGGCCCCGGTGGTACGCTCGAACGGCCGTCGATCCGCCTCGAGCGCAACTCCGCGGCGGTATCCGGCGCCAATGACGAACTTCGGGGGCGCACCGATGATGAAGCGGGCTTTGGGTTCTGTCGTCCTCTGCGGGTGGCTGATGGCGAGCGGCCCTGCGCAGGCTCACCATTCCCTCGCCGGCGTCTACGACATCCGCTCCGAGGGCGAGGTATCCGGCGTCCTGACGAAGGTGGCGTTCACGAACCCTCACGGCGCGATGCACCTCGAGGTCGAGAACCCGGACGGCACGAAGACCGAATGGATCATGACGACCGGCTCCGCGAACGTCCTCGCGAATCTCGGCTTCGGCGGCTCCGGGCCGAACACCGTGAAGGCGGGCGACCGGGTGACGATCCGCTACTTCCCGGCGAGGAACGGCAAGCCGCTCGGGTTCATCCGGGCGATCACGCTGCCCGACGAGCGCGAGATCGAGTTCGATCCCGACTAGCGCGATTCGGCGGCCGGGGGCTCGCATGGTCCGTCGCAGCACGAAGGCCTGGCCCGGCGCCGCGCTCGCGGCCGCTCTCGCGGTGAGCGTGCCGTGGACGGCGAGCGCGCAGATCCGCGGCGGACCGCCGCCCTATACGCCGGCGGCCGACGCGCGCGACTTGAAGTCCGTGCTCTTCAACTGGACGTGGCACATGGGGATGCTGCGCGGCATCGAGGAGCACGAGCTGATCGTCACGCTCGAGTATCGAGGCAACGGCACGATCCGAGTCGACGGGCGGCCCTGCATGCTTACCCGCTACCGGGCGAGCACGAACTACCAGACGCCCGGTCAGCGCATCCAGTACGCCTGCACGCTGCCGGACGGCGGCACGCATACGGCGATCGAGGTCGTCAGCGGCCGCTACGCCTGGAACGAGGACGTCCCGGGCGCCGAGATCGTGCCCGGCGAAGGCCGGGCGACGCCGATGCCGGACGCCGTCGACGAGCGGCTGATCCGGCTCTGGGCGAGCCCGCAAGGGGCGCCGAAGGCCGCGCTCGCGGGCGCCGGCATCGACCCGCGGCAGATGGACCGCAGCCCGGGCCTCCTGCTCGAGGACGGTCCGACGACGATCGGCGGCACGACGGTCTCTTGGGAAGGCGGCAAGCCGGTCGTGACGTTTCCGATCCCGGGCGTCGCGGGCGCGACGGCGACGGCGACGCTCGATGAACGCTTCATGGCGGAGCGCGTCGTCGTCCGGCACGGCTCGACGACGACCGAGTTCACCTACGGCGACTATCGGGACTGGAACAATCCGCTGAACAGGGTCGAGGCGTATTACGCCGGTCGGCTGACGGAGCGGCGCGACGGCACCGTCGTCCGCGACTTGACCACCGAGCAGACGGAGACCGGCAGCGTGTACGTCGTCGTCCCGGTGCCCGACAGCGTCCGGCGGGCGCTGACGCCGGACGCTCCGGAGGAACCGCCGGCGC
Source organism: uncultured Gammaproteobacteria bacterium (assembly GCA_964457725.1). Lineage (GTDB taxonomy): Bacteria > Pseudomonadota > Gammaproteobacteria > Steroidobacterales > Rariloculaceae > FEN-1219. The sequence goes on along the minus strand of CAYWGQ010000051.1, from coordinate 10,203 downwards.
TGTTCGCGAGCGATCGCTCCGCCGAGCTCACGTCGCAAGCGCCGACGCCGCGGCTGCCGAACGGCAAACCCGATCTGACCGGCAACTGGTCGTCGCCGGGGATGAACTGGCGCTACGGGTTTAGGCGCTGCGCGCCGACGCAGCTCGAGGGCTGCAGCCCGCAATGGAATCAGACGCTCGACTTCGAGTTCGAGGCCCCGTCGCGCTTCGGACCGAACCGGCCGTTGTACAAGCCCGAGCACTGGGACCGCGTGATCGAGCTCGACATGTGGACGAACAAGTACGACCCGGTCATGACGTGCCAGCCGCTCGGCATCCCGCGCAACGGGCCGCCGCGGCGAATCATCCAGTCGCCGAACGACATCGTGTTCTTCTACGGTCAGTATGCGGACGGCGGCGGCGGGTACGGCGAGTACCGCATCGTTCCGACCGACGGCCGCAAGCACGACGAGCGTCAGGCGCTGACGACCCGCTACATGGGCTACACGGTCGGGCACTGGGAGGGCGACACGCTCGTGCTCGACTCGATCTCGTTCAACGATTTCACCTGGCTCGCGCGCGGCGGCTTCTTCCATTCCGACAAGATGCGCGTCGTCGAGCGCTTCACGCGCCAGGGCGACGAGATCCTCTACGAGGTCACGGTCGAGGATCCCGAGGTGCTCGCGGCACCGTGGGTGATGACGCCGCGCATCCTCCGCCTGAGCGACAATCCGGACGCGGGGCTCCTGCCGGAGCGCGGACACTGCGAAGTGTACGAGCTCGAGGACATCACGACGCAGATCCGGCATTAGCGCGGCCGCGCTTCGACCGCGGGAGAATCACTCGGCGGAGCGGTGCAGCAGCCGGTCGAGCCGCTGCGGATCGACCGGCTTCGTCAGATGGTGGTCGAAGCCCGCGGCCTGCGCTCGGCGCTTGTCCTCTTCCTGCCCCCAGCCGGTCAGCGCGATCAGCGTGACGCCGTCGCACCACGCCTCGCCGCGCATTCGCCGCGCGACCTCGTAGCCGTCGAGGTCCGGCATGCCGATGTCGAGGAACGCGATTTCCGGCCGGAACTCGGCCGCGAGCTCGAGCGCCGCCCGGCCGCGGTGCGACGTTCGCACGTCGTGGCCGGCGAGACGCAGCAGCATCGCGAGCGTGTTGGCCGCGTCCTCGTTGTCGTCGGCTATCAGGATCTTGCGCGGCACGGCCGTCGCCCGCGCTTCTCCAGCCGGCGGCGGATCGAGCGCCTCAGCGGCATGCGAGCGGCACGGCAGCGTCAGCACGAACTCGCTGCCGTGCCCCGGCCCGTCGCTGAAGGCCTCGATCGATCCGCCGTGCAGCGCGACGAGCCCTTTCGCGAGCGCGAGCCCGATGCCGAGGCCGCCCTCGGAGCGGCCGTGCGAGTCCTCGGCCTGCGTGAACATCTCGAAGATGCAGGCGAGCATCGACGGGGACAGCGCGATGCCGTTGTCCTTGACGGAGATCCGCAGCCTGTCGCCGTCGACGCGCGCGCCGATCGCGATTCGGCCCGGCGGGTCGGTGTATTTCGCCGCGTTGGTCAGCAGATTCGACACCACCTGCGCGAGCCGCACGGGATCGGCGTCGAGCAGCGGGAGCTCCGGCGGCAGCTCGATCGACAGGCCGTGCTTTCGCGCGGTGATCAGCGGGCGCGCCGCCTCGACCGCGGTGTCGATGATCGTGCCGAGATCGACGACCTCTTTCTTGAGCTCGAGCTTGCCGCGCGTGATCCGGGCGACGTCGAGCAGGTCGTCGAGCAGCCGCGCCATGTGCTCGACCTGGCGGTGAATCACCTGGCGCGACCAAAGCAGCTGCTCGTCGGTCAAGCTCGACAGCGTCAGCATCTGCGCGGCCGTCCGAATCGGCGCGAGCGGATTGCGCAGCTCGTGCGCGAGCGTCGCGAGGAAGCGATCCTTGCGCTGGTCGGCCTCCTGCAGCGTCTCCTGCGCCTCGACGAGCACGGTCACGTCCGGGCTCACGCCGAGGTAGCCGAGCAGCTCCCCGTTCGGGCCGATCCGCGGTGCCGCATACGAGTCGATCCAGCGCCATTCGCCGTCGGCGCGCCGCACGCGGCCTCGCGCGCGAAACTGCTCTCGCGCAGCGACGGCTTGCTCGTACGCGCTGACGAAAGCCGCCTTGTCGTCGGGATGCAGCAGCGCTTGCCAGCCCTGGCGCAGCACGCGCTCCTCGGTCATTCCGAAGAAGTTGCAGTACGCCTTGTTCACGAACTCGATCGCGCCGTCGGCGTCGAGCTCCCAGATCATGACCGGCGCGCCGTCGGCCATCGTCCGAAAGCGCGCTTCGCTCTCGCGAAGCCTCGCGTCCGCGAGGCGCCGGTCCGTCACGTCCGCGACGACGCCGACCATCCGCACCGGGCGGCCGCGCTCGTGGAACGTCAAGCCCTGCGCCTCGATCCACCGCTGCTGGCCGTCGCTCTTCCGCGCGATCCGGAACTCTTCGCGGAAGCGCTCGATGCCTTCGAGCGCGGCGCGCACCGCGCGATCGACCCGTGCCCGGTCCTCGGGGTGAACAAAGCCGCGCCAGAGCTCGTAGCTCGCCGGCACCGACTGCGGCGCGAGGCCGACGATGCGGTAGTGGCCGTCCGTCCAGCGCATCCGTCCCGTCGCGATCTCCCAGTCGAACGCGCCGGCGGCGGAAGCCTCGAGCGCGAGCCGCAAGCTCTCCCGCTCCGCGCGTAAATCCATCTCGGTCCGCTTGCGCTCGGTCACGTCGAGCTCCGCCCCGACCGTGCGGGCGGGGCGGCGGTCGGCGCCCGCGCCGAGGAAGAAGGTTCGCGCGCGGCCGACGATCCAGCGCACGTCGCCGTTGGCGAGCCTCAGCCGGTACTCGATCGCGAACCGGCCGTCGCCGGCCGGGTCGTGCGCCTCTCGAACCGCGGCGGCCAGCCGCTCGCGATCCTCCGGATGGACCTGCGTGTCGAGCAGCGCGACGTCCGGCGTGACGTCGGCCGGCATCTCGTGGATCTGCCGGAACCGATCGGACCAGTAGAGCCGATTCTCGAGGTGGTCCTGATCGAACACGCCGACGCCGACGATGCGGGTCGCGAGATCGAGCTGCGTCTCGCGCCGGACGAGCCGCTCCTCGGCTGCTTGCGCGCGGTGATGTCGGCCGAGACGCCGACGATCCGCGTCGCCGCGCCGCTCGCGTCGTACAGGAACCGGGCGTGGGGCTCGATCCACAATACCTCACCGGAATCGGCGCGCACGATCCGGTGCTCGCAGCGATAGAGCGAGCGCTCGCGGCGGGCGCGGTCGAGCTCGGCGAGGACGCGCTCGCGATCGTCCGGGTGCAGCCGGCTCGCCCACATCTCTTTCGTGGCGTGCCCGGCGGGATGGATCGGATAGCCGAGGAGGCGAAACATGTTCGGCGACCAGATCGCCTGATCGGTCGAGAGATCCCGGTCCCAGGTTGCGAGGCCCGCCTCCTCGATCACGAGCCGCAGCCGCGCGTCGCCGTCCTCCGCCGGTGCCGGCGGCAGTCGAGCGGTCGGCGGCTCGTGCTCCATCGTGCTCTTCGCGTCTCAGCGGAAACGGTTGCGGTCGATGATCTCGGTGATGCCGTGGAGATCGTCGACCTCGTAGTCGGCCGCGACGTCTCCGGCTCGGAACGTATCCCGCGTCATCCCGGAGCGGCGAATCTGCGCGGTGATCATGTCGATCGCCATCGCGCCCATGCAGTCGAAGGTCGGCCCCGCGCAGTAGAGCACGTCCCGGACGTCTAGCCCGGTGCGGCGCAACACCCAGTAGTACGTCTTCGGATGCGGCTTGTGAAAGCCCGCCTCTTCCGTCGTGCCGACGAAATCCGGCTCGAAGGCGTTGAACTTGGCGACATACATGTCGAGGTACTTGCGCTCGACGTCCGAGTAGATCAGGACCTTGACGCCCCTGTCCTGCTGCGCTTGCAGCGCCGCTTCGGTCTCCGGGAAGAGCTGCACGCGATCCTGTAGCTCGAGCATCGACCGCACGTCGTCGGGCGAGCCGTCGATGTCGTGGATCTCGAAGGCCGTCACGAGCGCCTGCTGCACGAGATCCGATACGGGGGTGTAGCGGTAGGCTGCCGCGCGGCGGTGGTACCCCTCGAAGAACCTCGCCCACGTCTCGGCGAACTGCTCGCCGGAGACTGGAGCGCCGTACTTCCGCACGATGTCGGCCGCCGCCTGCTTCCAGGTCCACGGCCAGTCGAAGAGCGTGCCCTTCGAGTCGTAGAAGATCGCGCGCGGCCACCGTCCCTCGAGCACACCCATACCGGATCCTCCGTCGTGAGCCTCGTCCTCCGCAGGCGCGCTCCGCTTCGCCGGCCGTGGCCGCCGCGCGGCTCACGTTCGAGACTATGCCGCGACGGCAGACGGCTGCAACCCTGCGGCGACCGCCGGCGAATGCGTCGCTCCGGGCCGACAACGGCCCCGTAGTCGTACCGCTGCCCCGTAGTTGTACCGCTCAAGTACACCAGCCGGGCGGTTTCGACTAAAGTGGCGAGCCGAGGGGTATGACGAGTCGCGGCCGAGCCGGCAAGCCGACGCGCCACTGCGAACCAAGAACAACGATCCCGAGGAGACTCATGAGCGACGACAAGAACGGGCGCGCCGCGCGAGCGTCTTTCTCCGCCTTTCGGCGCCGCTGCCATCGCCCGGCCTGGCTGGCCGCCGCGGCAACGCTGCTCGCGGTCGGCTGCACGGACGCCCCGGACGACGCGTCGGTGATCATGATCGAGCGACAGGGCGCGTTTGCGGTCGGCGGCACCGTGCTCGGCGAGCCGGCGCGATCGCTGCACTGCGACCACGGCGTCGTCGAATATCAGATACCGCCGAATCCGCGCGCCGTGAATCTCCTGATGTGGCACAGCGCGAGCGCCGTCGCGTGGCAGAACCGCTGGGACGGCGGCGAAGGCTTTCAGAGCATCTTCCTGCGGCGGGGGTTCCCCGTTTATCTCTGGGACGGGCCGAGGGTCGGGCGCGCGAACTGGGGCTGCGAGGAAACGGCCTACTCGCCCGGCCTCGGGCGCGATCAGCAGAACTTCGTCGCGTGGCGCTTCGGCACGGCGTATCCGAACTGGTTCGAAGGCGTGCAGTTCCCGGTCGGCGACGAGGAAGCGTGGAACCAGGCGATGCGCGCGCGTTACCAGGAGTTCGATACCGTCGCGAACGCGAAGCTGCAGGCGGACGCGGCCGCGGCGCTCGCAGATCGAATCGGCCCGACGGTCGCGCTGACCAACTCGGCCGGCGGCCTGCGGGCGCTGCTCGCGGCGCTGAAGAGCGACAACATCAAGGGCATCGTCGCGTACGAGAACGTCGGCTACGTGTTCCCCGAGGGCGAAGGGCCGAACGAGCCGGAAGGACCGTTCGGGCCGGTGGAGGTGCCGCTCGAGGAGTTCATGAGGCTCACGCGGATTCCGATGCAGATGGTCTGGGGCGACAACGTCGACCAGGTCCCGCGCTCGATGGCGGCGCTCGAGCAGACGCGGTTGTTCGTCGAGATCGTCAACAAGTACGGCGGCGAGGCCGAGGTGCTGCTGCTGCCGGAGGCGGGCTTGAGCGGCAACACCCACATTCCGTTCGCGGATCTGAACAACGTCGAGGTCGCCGATCTGGTCTCCGCGTTCCTCGCGAAGCACGGGCTCGACGCCCGCGCGCGGTAAGCGGGTAGGAGCGGTCGTCCAGCCGCGATCTTCGGCGTCGCGCGGGCTGCCCCGCACGACGCACGAGATCGCGGCTGGACAGCCGCTCCTACCGAGTGAGAAACGGAGTATGGTCGGCCGTGACACTTGCCGCAGGAGGGAGTCATGAACGAGATCGTCGTCTACCGTCATCCGCTGTCGGGCCACTCGCACCGCGTGGAGCTGTTCCTATCGCTGCTCGAGGTGCCGTTCCGCACCGTGGACGTAGACCTTCGGGCGGGCGAGCAGAAGCAGCCCGCGTTCCTGCGGCTGAACCCGTTCGGCCAGGTGCCCGTGATCCAGGACGGCGACGTGACTCTCGCCGACAGCAACGCGATCCTGGTTTATCTGGCCGGCCGCTACGACCGCGCCGGCACCTGGTACCCGCGCGAGCCGCTGGCGGCGGCGCGCGTCCAGCAGTGGCTGTCGGTCGCGGCCGGGCAGCTCGCGTCGGGGCCGATGGTCGCCCGAGTCGTGAAGCTCCTGAATCTGCCGCTCGATTATCAGCGCGCGGTCGCGATCTCCGAGCAGCTGTTCGGGCTGATGGACGGCGCGCTCGCGGAGCCCGGGTTCTTGACCGGTCCGCAGCCGACGATCGCCGACGTTGCGATGTACACGTACACGGCGCACGCGCCCGAAGGCGGCATCTCGCTCGATCCGTACCCGAACATCCGTGCGTGGATCTCGCGGGTCGAGGCGCTGCCGAAGTTCGTGCCGATGCAGCGGGTGCCGGCCGCCGGCTGACGCGGGCGCGGGGCCGGCACCGCGATTCCGGGTGCCGGCCTCAGCGCGCCGGCGCGTCGATCAGCGCCTGCATGACGGCAGTCTCGAAGTCGTCGCGCAGCTGCTGACGCGTCTCGAGGAACGCGGACTGCGTCATGAAGATCCCGATGAGCCGCTCCTTCGGATCGATGAAGAAGTGCGTGTTGAACGCACCGCTCCAACCGAAGCTTCCCTCGGAGAGCAGCGTCGCGCGGGCGGCGGGATTCGTCACGACCCGGACGCCGAGCCCGTAGCCTTCGCCCGGCGTCCGGCCCGGAACCGTGTCCGGAACGAAGACGCCGCGGAGCAACTCGACGCTCTTGCGGCCGAGCACCCGGGCCGTGCCGAGCTGCCCGCCGTTCAGCAGCATCTGCGCGAACTTGAAGTAGTCCTCCGCCGTGCTGAAGAGCCCGCCGCCGCCCGAGAAATAGGCGCCGTTCACGAACGGCAGGTCCGGCGTCCGCTCGAGACCGCCGTCGGCGCGCCGATAGAGCGTCGCGAGACGCGGGTGCTCGGCCGGAAAGAAGAACGTATCGGTCATTCCGAGCGGCTCGAAGATGCGTTCCTTCGCGAACGCATCGAACGGGCTGCCGGACGCGACCTCGACGACGCGGACGAGCACGTCGAATCCGAACTGGCCGCTGTACGCCCAGCGCGTGCCGGGCTGGAAATCGAGCGGCACGGTCGCGAGGCGGGGCAGGACGTCGGCGAGCGACTCGTGCGGACCGATCGTGACGGTCTGAGCGCTGCTCGCGCCGCCGCTCATCAGCCCGGAGGTGTGCGTCAGCAGATCCCGGACCGTGACCTCGCGGTCCGCGGGCACCGTCTGCGCCGGCGCTGCCGGCGGCTCCGACGGCGGCGGCACGTCGGCAGCCGAGCCCTCCGAGGCGGCGACGCGCAAGCCGCCGAGCTCCGGGACGAATCTCGACACCGGGTCGGTCAACCGGACCTTGCCCTCCTCCATCATCATCAGGATCGCGACCGCGACGACGGGCTTCGTCATCGACATGATGCGGAACACCGCATCCCGCTCCATCGGCCGCCCGGACTCGACGTCCATCGCGCCGTGAGCGCGGAAATACGCGATGCGTCCGTCGCGCGCGATCAGCGTGACCGCGCCGGGGAAGACGCGCTCTTCGATCTGTCGCTCCATCAGCTCGGCGACTCGCGCTAGGCGCTCGGACGAGAGCCCGACGCTCTCCGGAGCCACCTGCTCCGCGAGCGACGCTCGGTGCGCGGACAGAGCGGCGAGGAGTAGAACGGCGAGAAGGAATCGGCTGCGCTGCTCGATCATCGTTTCGCCCTCGACAAGACCACGCCGAGCACGGTCTCGGCGAACGGCGGTTACGGTAGCACGCCGTTACGGACGGAACACGAAGTTGCGGAACTGCCAGGGATCGTCCCAATCGGGGTTCACGTCCGGCCGATCGAAGTAGTGCAGCTTGAAGCGGTCGAGCGGCGACCAGTCGAGCCGCTTCGAGACGACGCGGCCGAGATAGGGACGCGCCTGCCGCAGGATCCATTCGTGCGGCAAGTCTTCCGGCAAGCAGAGCCCTCGCCGCGGATTGCGCACCGCCCAAAGAACGCCGGCCAGCACGCCGGAAGCCACCTGCACCGCGGTCGCGTTGGAATGCGGCACCTTGTCGCGAGCGGCCGCGATCGACAGCACGCTCCCGGTCCACCACGAGCGGTACCGATGGCCCATGATCAGCGCGCCGACCGCGTCTTCGCCGTCGAGGATCTCCGTCCCCAGAATGCGCGAGCGCGGATGCGGCTCGTACAACCGGCAACGCAGCTCGTGCAGCGAAATCAACGCATCGTTGCTCGGCAGATACGCGTAGCAAACCGTCGGCCGGTACACGACCCGGCCCCGCTCGCGCACGGTCAGCGCATGGGAGATCGTGAAGGTCTCGCCGTGCGTGACGGCCATCCCGACGATCTCCCGGCCGGGCACGTACGAGCGGACCCACGTGTTCATGCCCATTTGCGGCAACACGATCTGGTTGCGCGGACCCGCTTTCGGCCGGATCGCGAACGGCGGCAGCCACTTCTCGTGCGTGCCCCAGCCGAGCTCGCAAGGAGCGAGCGCTTCCTCGAGCATCCCTTCGACGCTCCAGGTGTTGGCGAACTCGTCGAGAGCCTTCGGCGTCTTCGACCGCTGCGTGTCGGATTCGCTGCAATGGATCGCCTTCACGCCGAGCGCCCGAGCGAGCTCCGGGAACCGCTCGGCGCTCACGAGGCGCTCGAGCTCCCGCCGCGTCGCAGGCGGCGTGTCGCGCTCGCGCAGCACGGCGGACGCGATGTCGAGCAGACCGCGCTTGACGAAATGCGAGATGAGCCCGGGATTCAACCCATGGTCGACGACGGCGGTCGCCGCACCGCGCCAGCGCGGAATCAGCTCGAGCAGCCGCGCGTAGCGGTTGTACAGCGCCTTCTCCATCGTCGACTTCGTCTGCATCTCGGCGGTCGGGTCCCACGACTCGAGCGACGCGTTCGCGTACAGGACGTCGTGACGGCGCGCCCATTCCAGGATCTCGAAGAAGTCGATGCTCCACGTCAGGTCGACGATCAGGCCGCCGGCCGAGACGTGCGACGACAACACGCGCGACAGATTCGCCGGAGTCACGCGCTCGCGGACGAACGTGACCCCCTTCTCCACCCATTCTGCGAGAGTCGGCCTGCGGGACGTGAAGTCGATCACCGTCACGTTCGCGGCCGGCACGTCGAGATGCTCGAAGAGCATCGGCAGCAATGCTTGCGAGACGGCGCCGAAGCCGGTGATCAGTACGCGTCCGCCGAACTCCCCGCCTCGGGCCATGCCGCCTCACCGCGCAAGCGGCACGGCCGTCGAGCCCGATGCTCGGGTCGACGCGCGGGCATCGTGTCGGCGCCGGGAACGGCGGGTCAGTCCGGTTTCTTGCGCGGCGGGGTCACCGCAATGGGATCGCTGGCGGGAAACGTCTGCTTCAACGCGTCGTCGAGCTGCTCGTCGATCGGGCGCTTGCGGCGATCCCGCGTACGCCCATTCCGCTGCTGCGGCTTCGGACGGAGCTGCTTCTCTCCTTTGGCTCGTGTCACGATCGGTGCTCCCGGCAAACGTCATGATTGGATGCAAAGCGCATGCCGCCGCGGCGCTTCGGCTCGGGCACCGCGGCGCGCCCGCGGCATGCGCTAGACTCCGCCGATGACCGCGGATGCCCTGCGCGACTTCGTCGACCGTCACGCGCCGCTCTTCGTGCTGACCGGCGCCGGATGCAGCACCGAATCCGGAATTCCGGACTACCGGGACGCCGACGGCGCATGGAAACGGCAGCAGCCGATCATGCTCCAGCCGTTCGTCGAGAACCCGCTCGCCCGCAAGCGCTACTGGGCGCGGGGGCTCGTCGGCTGGCGGCACTTCGGCGCGGCAACCCCGAACGCCGCGCATCACGCGCTCGCGCGCCTCGAGCGGCGGGGCGCGATCGAGCTGCTCGTCACGCAGAACGTCGACGGTCTGCACCGCGTCGCCGGAAGCCGCGCGCTGATCGAGCTGCACGGCCGGGCGGATCGGATCCGCTGCCTCTCCTGCGGCTTGCAGATCGCGCGCGCGGACTTCCACCGGGAGCTCGCCCGGCGGAACCCATCGTGGGCCGCGCTCGATGCGCGAAACGCGCCGGACGGCGATGCGGACCTCGAAGGGCTCGACTTCGCGAGCTTCGACGTTCCGGCGTGCGGCAGCTGCGGCGGAATACTGAAGACCGACGTGGTCTTCTTCGGCGAGAACGTGCCGAA
>CAYWGQ010000050.1:0-21424 GCA_964457725.1 uncultured Gammaproteobacteria bacterium | reverse complement strand
CTCCTACGGCGTTTCGGTCGCGAGTCGCGGCTGGACAGCCGCTCCTACGGCGTTTCGGTCGCGAGTCGCGGCTGGACAGCCGCTCCTACGGCGTTTCGGTCGCGAGTCGCGGCTGGACAGCCGCTCCTACGGCGTTTCGGTCGCGAGTCGCGGCTGGACAGCCGCTCCTACGGCGTTTTCGGTCGCGAGTCGCGGCTGGACAGCCGCTCCTACGGGGGCGAGGCACGATGGCGGCGCGGGGACCGCTCGGTCAGGCGTCGGTGGGCTTGTAGTCGGGCGGGGCTTCCGAGCCTTCGCCGAAAAAAAACTTTTCCATCTCGGCTTCGAGGAACCGGCGCGCCTTCGGCTCGATCGGCGTCAGCCGGTACTCGTTGATCAGCATCGTCTGATGCGCGAGCCAGCGCCGCCACGCGAGCTTCGAGACGTTCTCGTAGATGCGCTGCCCGAGCGCGCCCGGATATGGCGGCCGCTCGAGCCCCTCGGCCTCCGTGCCGAGCACCACGCAATGCACCATCCTGGTCACGCCGAAAGCCTCTCCTCGTCTGCTCGGGCGCCCCATGATCGGCGCTCGCCGCCGGCGCTGTAAAGCGCATCGAGCAGCGCGCGAACGGGCGCGGGCAAACCGACGCTCCAACCCTCCGCGACCGCGTGCCACAACGTGCGATCGCCGTCGGCGACACGCCGGGCGCCGTCCGGCGGCAGCAACACCCACCGCGGCTCGATGTCGAGATCGAAATGCGTGAACGCGTGCTCGATCGGCGCGAGCGGCCGCTCGTCGATCGGCTCGGCGCCGAGCCGCGCGAGGCACCATTCGTGCACGGATTCACGGTCGCCGAGCTCCGGCAGGCTGTACAGGCCGCCCCAGATGCCGCGCTCGGGCCGCCGCTCGAGCAGCACGCCCCGCGCGGGATCCTCGGCGACGACGACGGTCACGCGCCTGCGAGGGCGCGCGCGCTTCGGCCGCGGCGCCGGGTACGCCGCCTGCCGCCCTAGCGCGGCCGCGCGGCATTCGCCGACCAGCGGGCAGACCGTGCACGCGGGCCGTGCGCGCGTGCAGAGCGTCGCTCCGAGATCCATGATCGCTTGCGTGTACGCCCCGACGCGCACGACCGGCGTGTGCGCGTCGGCGAACGCCCAGAGCGTTTTCGCGACCGCGGGCTCGCCGGGCCAGCCGTCGACGGCGTGGAAGCGCGCGAGCACGCGCTTCACGTTGCCGTCGAGGATCGGCAGGCGGGTGCCGTCCGCCAGCGCGAGGATCGCCCCCGCGGTCGAGCGGCCGATGCCGGGCAGCGCCGCGAGCGCGGCGAACTCGCCGGGCAGCTCGGCCCCGTGGCGCTCGACGACGAGGCGCGCCGCGCGGTGCAGGTTCCGTGCGCGGGCGTAGTAGCCGAGACCGGCCCAGAGCGAGAGCACCTCGTCGAGCTCGGCCGCCGCGAGCGCGGTCACGGTCGGGAAGCGGGCGATAAACCGGTCGAAATAACGCGCGACGGTCGCGACCTGCGTCTGCTGGAGCATGACCTCCGAGACCCAGACCGTGTAGCGGGTCGGCGAGCGCTGCCACGGCAGGTCGTGCCGCCCGTGCAGATCGAACCAGGCGAGAAGCCGCCGTGCGAAATCGTCCACGTCGTCGGTCGCGCGGTCAGTGCGCGAGCGCGCCGTGGTCGGCGGACACGGTCTCGATCTCTTTCGCGAGGCGCTCGATGCGATTGACCGCGCGGATGCCGCCCTTCGACAGCGTGCGCTTCAGATACCAGGGCCCGATCACCGGCGGCACGAAAAAATCCGGCTCCATCTCGAGCCGGTAGATCATCCGCGTGCCGTTGCCTTCGGGCACGAGCGTCCACTCGGAGACGCTGTGGGTGAAGTCGCTCCGCTCGGGCAGCGTGACGGTGCGGATGAAGTACGGCTCTTTCGCCTCGAGCCGCTCGACGCGCTCCATGCTCACGCAGTAGAACATCAGGCAGCCTTCCATCCGCGTATAGACGATCGGCGTGCCGTCCGCGGCGGGCTCGAGGTAGTCGCTTTCCTTGTAGACGCTCGAGATCCGGCCGAAGCGGTTGTCCTCGTAGTCGACCAGCACGTCGTAGATCGCCTTCGGCGGCGCATCGAGGAAGGCCGCGGCGACGAGCTCGTAGCGGCCGCGGCTCTTGTCGACGTCGAGGTCCTGGATCGTCGCGGGCGCGGCGGTGCCGGCGAAGACGAGCGCCGCCGTCGCGCCGAGCGCGACGGCAACGAGCATCGGGCCGGTTCGCTGCCTGCTCATCGGTCCAAAATCCCCCGGAGCCGGTCGCGGACGCGGTCGCGGAGCTCCTCGCGCTCCTCCTCGACCCGCTCCTGCACCTCGCTCCGCTCCTGCTCGACCGCCTCCTGTACCTCGCCGCGCGCGCGCTCGCGGACGAGTGCCGCGAAGTCGGGCGCGATCGACGGCTCGTAGATCGTACCGCCGACGCGGAGCGGCAGCGACTGGCCGGCGAGCCGCGCCATCGCGGGATCGGTCTGCAGCGCCGGGCCGTCGACGAACGTCGCCCGCAGGTCGAAGTCGAGCGTGTCGTCGAGCAAGTTCGCGGTGCCGGCGCCGGTGATCGTCATGAACGGCAGCGTCGCGGTCAGGTCCCGGTTCGTCAGGATCGCGTTCTCGACGACGCCGGTCGCGCTGACGACCGAGAACGGCGTGCGCCGCGGGCCTTCCGGCCGCTCGGGCGCGGCATTGCCTTCCGTGACCGCGCGGACGCGGCGCAGCTCGTACCACAGATCGAAGCCTTCCCACGCGCCGTCGCGCAGCGTGAACGCGACGTCCCCGCCGAGCGCCCGGCGCATCTCGCCGACGTTCGATCCGGACGTCGTCAGGTTCAGCGTCAGCGTGCCGGCGCCGGACACCATCTCCGAGTCGAGGAGATCGCGGCCGAGCGGCAGCATGTCGACGTTGCGAAGATCCTGCTGCACGGTTGCGCGCGCGGCGGCTTGCTCGACGTCGAGGCGCACCGTCCCTTGATACTGGCCGCCGTAGAGCATCGCGCGCGGCGTGAGCTCGACCCGGCCGTTCCGCGCGTTCACGCCGAGCGAAGCCTCCGTCAGCGTGACGCCGATGAACTGCACCTGCTGGAACGACAACGTGCCCGCCGCATCGAGCATGCGCAGCGCATCGAGCGGCAGATCCACCTCGTCGAGCGAGCCTTCGTCCTCGGCCTGGGCCGTCTCCCCTTCGGCTGCCGGCGGCAGATAGCGGTCGACGTTGATCGTGTCGACTGCGAGCTCGTAGCGGATCGCGCGCTCGCCTTCGACCGCGACGCGGCCGGTCAGCGTGGAATCGTCGAGCGCGAGCCGCATGTCTTCGAGCGCGATCCGCCGCGGGTCGTAGCGGAACTGCGCGCTCGCGCTCGCGCGGCTCAACACGGTCGGATCGGCCGTCTCGAGCTCGATGTCGAACACGGCGAGCAGCTCGCGCGGGTCGAACTCGGCGATGTCGACGCCGCCGGTCAGCGTCAGCCCCGTCATCAGATCGCTGCCCGAGAGATTCCCGCGGACGGTCATGCCGAGCGCTTGCAGCTCGAGGCCGTCGAGCGCGAGCGTCTCCCGATCGAGGTTTGCGCCGAACGAGGCGACCCGCAGCTCCGCGCGGCCGGAGCCGCCCGGCCAGCCCGCGCCGCTGCCGTCGATCCGGACGCGCAGGTCGTCGAGCCGATAGTCGTTCGCGGCGAGCGACAGGGTCGCGTTCGTCGCCGCGGAGACGTTCACCGCGACCGCCTCGCCCGCGAGCGCGAAGCTCATCTCGAGCGGGAACGAGCGCTCGGGCCCGAAGTCCTCGGCCGCGAGGTCGAAATTCGTGAGCTCCCAGCGCGAGCCCGTCGCGGCATCGTTCCAGGTGACGCGCGCCGAGTCGATCTCGATCTCGCGCGCGTCGAGCGCGAACGCGGCACCCCCGTCGTCGGCGCCGTCCGGGGCCGGCGTCTCGGCCTCGCCGCCGCCGGCGCCGCCGAGGTCCTGCCAATTGTTCCGGCCGCTCGCGTCGCGCGCGAGGTTCAGCTCGAGGCCGCTCAACCGCGCCTCGTCGACCTCGATCCGCCGCGAGAGCAGAGGAAGGATCGCGACCGCCAGCTCCGCACGCTCGATTCGTGCGAACGGCTGATCGCCGAAGCCCGAGGCATTCGAAAGCTCCGCTTGGCCGACCGCGAGCCGCACGGTCGGGAAGAGCTCGAGCTCGAGGTCGCCGGCGAGCGTCAGCTGCCTGCCGGTCGCGCGCTGGACGGCCGCAACGATCTCGTCCTTGTAGTCGTTCGGATCGACCAGCAGACCGACCGCGGCCAGCACCGCTACGAACAGGACGACGACCGCGCCGACAACGATTCCGAGGACTTTGAGGATCCGGCCCATCGCACCCACGCCCGTATCCGTCAGGCGCCCATCGTAGCAGAGGAGCCCGGCGTCGACCTCCTGCGGGGGCTCGAGAGGGCTAGGCGACGGCGGCGGCGTTCCAGCTCTCGATCGTGCGCTCGAGCTCGCGGGCGCGCATCGCCGGGCCGACGTGGTGCCCCTGCACCTTGTCGCAGCGCATCCCCTCGAGCATCTTCAGCGTCGAGCGGTCCTCGACGCCCTCCGCGCACACCTTCAGCTTCAGCTTGTGCGCGAGGTACACGAGCCCTTCGACGAACGCGCGCCCGTCGCTTCGCGAGCGCATGTCCTCGGTGAACGTGTTGTCGAGCTTCACCTCGCTGAACGGCATGCGGTAGAGGTGCGTCAGCGAGGATGCGCCGGTGCCGAAGTCGTCGAGGCAAACGTTCACGTTCTTCACGCGCAGCCGCGTCAGGATGTCGAGCGTGACGTCGGCGTCCTTCACCGACGCCGTCTCCTTCAACTCGAGCGTGATCATCGCGGGGTCGAGCCCGTGCTCGGCGATCAGCGCGAGCAGCCGGTCCGGGAACTCGAGATCCGCGAGGAAATGCGTCGCGAGGTTCAGGCTCATCTCCATGTGGAGCCCTTTCGTGAGCCAGATCCGCGTCTGCTCCATCGCGGTCCGGAACACGAAGTCGGTCAGCTCGACGATCAGGCTGTTGCTTTCCTCCGCGAGATGCAGGAAGTCGGCCGGATACAGCAGCCCGTGCTCGGGATGCTGCCAGCGCACGAGCGCCTCGGCGCCGTCGATGATCCAGCGCCCGTCGCTCCTGTAGGTCGCCTTCGGCAGGTAATGCACGGCCATGCGGCCGTCGGCGATCGCGTGGCGCAGCTCCTCGGCCGTCACGACGACGCGGCTCGTCCTGAGCCCCCCGAGCATCGCCTTCAGCTCCTCCGGAGTGATCGGCTTGCAGAACGAGCCGGCAATCACGAGCCCCATCGCCGCGCCGAGCTCGGCCGCCGTCGCAATGACCCGATTGTCGAGCCCGCTGCCGATCACGATCTTCGCCGTCGACCGCTCGGCCGCGAGCTCGCGCAGGAGCTCGATGCCGTCGCGTCCGGGCATCTGCAGATCGAGCATGATCACGCTCGGCTCGAACTCGCGCACCGCGGTCCCGAACTTCCCGGGGTCGTTCAGCACGCGGACGCTGAAGCCCAACCCTTCGGCGATCTGGCCGAACAGCTCGGCGACGTCCGGATCGTCGTCCATCACCAACAGGCGGTCTTCGCTCATCGCTCTGCTCCGTCAGCTCGCCGCGGCGGCACGCCGCAGCCGAGAGCCCGTCGCGCCGTTGCCGTTCAAGCTGGCGACGAGCTCGGGTATGTCCGCGGCGGGAAGCGCGCGGCTCAGGAAATAACCTTGGCAACGGTCGCAACCGAGCGCCTCGAGCAGGTCGAGCGCGGCGCGGCTTTCGACGCCCTCGGCGCAGACCTCGAGCCCGAGGTTGTGCCCGAGCTCGATCAGGCTGCCGACCATCGTCGCGGCGCTCGGCGAGTGCGGCAGGCTCGCGATCAGGCTCTTGTCGATCTTCATCTCGTCGAACGGCAGCTCGTGCAGGCGCGTGAGCGACGAGTAGCCGATGCCGAAATCGTCGAGCGACACGCCGATACCGAGCGCCCGCGCGCGCGTGAGCACGTCGAGCGCGGCCGTCGGCTCGCGCATCGTCGCGGTCTCTGTCACCTCGAGCTCGAGCTGCGTCGCGTCGAGCCCGTGCGCGTCCAGCAGCTTCGCGAGGCGCTCCGGCAGGAGCGCGTCGACGACGAGGCTCGGCGGCAGGTTCACCGCGCAGCGGAGCGGGAGGCCGGCCGCGTTCCAGCGCTCGAGCTCCGCGAGCGACGCGGCGATCACGTGCTCCGTCACCGGTCCGATCAGCCCCGCGCGTTCCGCTAGCGGGATGAAGTCCTCCGGCGACACGAGGCCGTGGCGCGGGTGGCGCCAGCGGACGAGCGCCTCGACGCCGTCGATCCGCCAGCCGTCGGCGTTCCGAGCCTGGGGCTGGAAGAACGGCACGAGCTCGCCGGCCGCGAGCCCGCGGGCGAGATCCGCGGCGTCGACCGCACGGGCGGCCGCCGGGGCGCTGCCGAGCAACGTCGCGAGCGCCTGCGCGTCGAGCGGCTTCGCGAGCGTGCCGCGCACGGCGAGGCCCGCGGCCGTTGCGAGCGCGGCGGCGTCGGCGAGGACGCCCGCACCGCCGCCGCTCGCGAGCAGCACGCCCGGGGCATCCTCGCGCACCGCGAGGAGCTGGAGCAGATCGCCGACCTCGGCCCCGGCCGCGTCGAGATCGAGCAGCACGAGCGTCGGGCGGAAGTCGTCGACGAGCGTCGGGAACTCCGCGGGCGCCGCGGTCGCGAATGCGAACTCGGCGGCCGCGGCCGCCCGCGCGGCGGCGTCGACCCCCGCGGGGTCGCCGTCGCTCACCAACAGCCGGTTACGGTCGCTTCGCATGTTGCCGCCGAATCGCTCGGGCCGCCGGGACACGGCCTTCGGCACGGCCGACGGCGCTCTTCGAGAGGTGGGGCAACCGTAGCACCCGCCCGGCGCGGGCGGGCGTGCATACGTCTGATTTATGCGACAGGAGGGGCGGCGAACGCCGCCCGCGGGCTGTTAGCTAGCCCCCCTAAACGTCTAGGTCACGCGTGCCCGCCGTACCAGTTCACGGCGAACTGCACGAGCTGCGGGGCGGTCGTGAGATTCAGCTTCTTCTTGATGCGCTGGCGATGCGACTCGATCGTCTTCACGCTCAGGTTCAGGTTGTCGGCGATCTCCCGCGTCGTCTTGCCGCGGCCGATCAGGTTCAGCACCTGGAGCTCGCGGTTGCTCAGCCGGTCGATCGGATCGGCGCTCTGCGAGCGGCCCGCTACGGCGAAGCGCTCGATCATGCTCGCACCGACCTTCTCGCTCACGTAGATGCCGCCCGAGAGCACCCGCCGCACGGCGACGAGCAGCTGATCCGCTGCTGCCTGCTTCATGATGTAGCCGTTCGCGCCGGCCGAGAGGAGCCGCTCCGCATAGATGCTTTCGTCGTGCATCGACAGGATCAGCACCGGCAGCTGGTCGTACTTGCTGCGAATGTCCTTCACGAGCTCGAGCCCGTCGCTGTCGCGGAGCGACAAGTCGAGGATCACGATGTCGGGCGTGACCTTCGCGAGCGCCATCCGCGCTTCCTTGACGTCGGCGGCCTCGCCGCACACCTCGAGATCGGGCTCCTGCTCGATCAGCTGGACGAGACCCTGACGGACGATCGGATGATCGTCGACGACGAACACCTGACGACGGCGGCTTCCTGCTTCAATCATCGTTTCAGCCTCTTCGCTTGCGGTCCCGCCTTCCTGCGACACCTCCCTTCCGGGCGCGAGCTTAAAGCGCGAGGTGTCGCGCGTCCATCCGCGAGCGGCGCGCGTCAAGGGGGGAAAATTGGAGCGGGTGATGGGAATCGAACCCACGTCATCAGCTTGGGAAGCTGAGGTTCTACCATTGAACTACACCCGCAGGTCCCCCGGATTCTACGAGTGTTTTCGGAAAGGGCAACGGGGGGGTGGGGCGCGGTGCGCCGCGTCGCGGCTGGACAGCCGCCTGCGGACGGGCGCGTTCATAATGCGCGGATGAACGTGCACTTGCGCAAGGTGCGGAGCTTCGTCCGCCGGCCGGGCCGGATCACGCCCGCGCAGCGCCGGGCGCTCGATGCGCTCTGGCCGCGCTACGGCGTCGAGCGGCAGCACGCGCCGCTCGATCTCCCGGCGCTCTACGGCCGCCGCGCGCCGCTCGTCGTCGACATCGGCTTCGGCGACGGCGAAGCGCTCGTGACCGCGGCCGTGAACCACCCCGACATCGACTACCTCGGCATCGAGGTGCACGAGCCCGGCATCGGCCACCTGCTGCTGCTGCTGGAAGAGAGCGGCGCGCGCAACGTCCGCGTCATCAGCGGCGACGCGGCCGAGGTGCTGCCGCAGATGCTGCCGGACGCGTCGGCCGCCGCGGTGAACCTGTTCTTCCCGGATCCGTGGCCGAAGAAGCGCCACCACAAGCGCAGGCTCGTGCAGCCGCCGTTCCTGGCCGAGACCGCACGCGTGCTCGAGCCCGGGGGGTTGCTGCACATCGCCACCGACTGGGCCGACTACGCGCGCCACTGCATCGAGATCGTCCCGAGCGAGCCGCGCTTCGAGCCCGCGGAGCCGCGGCCGGACGACCCGCTCGCGTTCCGGCCGCCGACGAAGTTCGAGCGCCGCGGCCTTCGGCTCGGCCACGAGGTCGTCGATCTGTTCTATCGCAGGAAGCCGGACGAGCGCGCCTAGCGGCTCAGCCGCCGGCGGTTTCGCTGCCGGACATGGTCGCGGCCGTCCCGATCGAGCTGTCGACGAGCCCGGCACGCATCATCAGCCAGAACAGCACGATGCCGGGGAACGCGGCGATCGTCGTCAGCACGTAGAAATTCACGTAGCCGAGAAGCTCGATCAGCGCGCCGGCCGTCGTGCCGGTCAAGATGCGCCCGACGACGCTCGCGGCCGCCGAGATCAGCGCGTACTGCGCCGCCGTGTAGCGAAGGTCGCAGAGCGCGGAGAAGTACGCGACGACGACGACTCCGCCGATGCCGCTCGCGAAGTTCTCGAACCCGACCGCACCGGCGAGTCCCCAGTTCGAGTGGCCCACGGCGGCGAGCCCCGCGAAGCTCACGTTCGAGATCGCCATCAGCCAGAGGCTGAGCAGCACCGAGCGCTTCATCCCGAGCCGCGCGTAAAGGATGCCGCCGACGAAGATGCCGGCGAGGTACGCCCAGAAGCCGAAGCCGACGTCGTAGATCGCGATCTCGTCGTTCGTGAAACCCAAGTCGTCGAGCAGCAGCCGCAGCGTCAGCTGCCCGAGCGTGTCGCCGATCTTGTGCAGCAGCACGAACAGCAGCACGAGCAGCGCGCCGCGGCGGCGCAGGAACTCGAGCAGCGGCCCGGCGACGGCCTGCACGGCGGCCGCAACGCCGTGCCGGCGCGGCGGCGCCCGGTGCCGGGCCGGCTCGCCGAGCAGCAGCCCGACCGCCATCGCCGGCAGCGCGAAGATCGCGCACGCGAGGTACGCGGTCTCCCAGCCGGAGCGCCCGGCGATCACGAGCGCGAGCGCCCCGGCGGTCACCGAACCTATTCGCCAGCCGTACTGGCTCATGCCGGAGCCGGTGCCGAGCTGGCGCGGCT
The DNA here is from genome assembly GCA_964457725.1 of uncultured Gammaproteobacteria bacterium. GTDB lineage: Bacteria > Pseudomonadota > Gammaproteobacteria > Steroidobacterales > Rariloculaceae > FEN-1219. The sequence goes on along the minus strand of CAYWGQ010000050.1, from coordinate 11,854 downwards.
CGAGCGTCTCGATTCGATAGGCGTCGATCACGATGTCGAACGTGGCACCCGCGATCGCGACGAGCACGGCCGCGACCGCCGTCGCCATCAGGTCGGTCGCCGGATCGACCAGCGCGAGGTTCACGATCGCGAGGATCACGAGCGCGCCGGTGAAGATCAGCCACGAGACGCGCTGCCCGAGGCGGCCGATCAGCGGCAACCGCACGCCGTCGACGACCCACGCCCACAGCCACTTCAGGTTGTAGACGAGGAACGCGAGCGAGAACGCGGTGATCGAGCTCTTCGTGATCCCGTCTTGCGCGAGCCGGGTCGTCAACGTCGCGCCGATCAGCGCGTATGGTGCGCCGGACGAGATGCCGAGAAAGAATGCGGCGACCGGCGCGGCTTCCGTGTATTGCCGGAGCGACGCAGGCAGATACAGGCGCCAGCCGGCGTACTGGGTCGTGGTATCGGCCGTGCTCAAACGGGATCACCCGGCGCGGGGCCAGAAAGACGCGATAATGCCGAAGCGGCGGCGAGCGCCACAACCGAGCGGCGCACGGGGCGCTCGCGGACGAGCGGCCCCCGCCCCGGAAAGGCTTGTATGATAGCGGCTGAGTCTGCGGGCGGCCTGAGATGCAAGCGTACAAATCGGAGTTCCTGGAGCTCGCGCTCGAGCTGAACGTCCTGCAATTCGGCGAGTTCACGCTGAAGTCCGGGCGCGTGAGCCCGTACTTCTTCAACGCCGGGCTCTTCAACAGCGGCTACGCAGCCGCGAAGCTCGGCCGCTGCTACGCGGCCACGATCACGGCGCTCGAGCTCGAGTTCGACATGCTGTTCGGGCCCGCGTACAAGGGCATTCCGCTCGTCGCGCTGACCGCGGCGGCGCTGGCCGAGCACCACGACCGGGACTATCCGTTCGCGTTCAACCGCAAGGAAGTGAAGGATCACGGCGAGGGAGGCGCGATCATCGGCGCGCCGCTCGCGGGGCGCGTGCTGATCCTCGACGACGTGATCACCGCAGGCACCGCGATCCGCGAGTCGCTCGAGCTGATCCGTGCGGCCGGCGCGGAGCCGTCCGCGATCCTGGTCGCGCTCGATCGCGAGGAGGTCGGGCAGCGAACGCGCACGTCGGCGACCCGGCAGCTCGAGCAGGAGCTCGGCATCCCGATCAAGAGCATCGTCACGCTGAGCGACCTCGTGGACCATCTCGAGGAGAACGCCGAGCTCGCCCAATACCTGCCGGCCGTCCGCGCCTATCGCAACCGTTACGGGGTCGTGCTCGAAGGTTAGGTGCCACGGCCGTGAGCGCGCGGAAAGGCGCGGTAATAGCGCTTTTCTCCCGGGCATTTCTGGTATATGTACGACTTGCCCGGCAACGGAAGGTTTTACATAAGGTGATCCGGCCGCTACGCGTCGCGTCGTCGCTCGCTCTGCTCGCCGCAGTGGCCGTCGGATTCGTCGATCCTTCGGCCGCGCAGAACCGCGGCTCGCAAAGCGGCCGGCTCTACCGCTGGGTAGACCAGAACGGTGTCGTGCACTACAGCGACAGCGTCCCGCCCGAGTTCGCCGAGGTCGATCGCGACATCCTGAACAGACAAGGCGTCGCCGTCGGCTCCGAGGAAGGCGCGATCACCGACGAGGAGCGTGCCGAGGCCGCGCGGCGGGCGAGAGAGGAGGAAGAGCGGCGCCAGCGCCAGCTCGAGCTCGCGCGGCACGACAACATGCTGCTCGAGACCTACATCAGCGTCGAGGACATCGAGGATCTCCGCGACCGGCGTCTCGAGCTCCTCGAGTCGCAGATCAAGGTCACCGAGCTCTATCTAGCGAACCTCCGCAAGCGCCTCGCGGCGCTCCAGGTCGAAGCGAGCCGGTACAAGCCGGCGAGCGATCGCGAGGACGCGCCCGAGATGCCGGACGAGCTCGCGCTCGACATCTCGCGGACGATGGCCTCCATCAAGGTCTACGAGGATCGCCTCACGCGCACGCGAGCGGATCAGGCCGAGGTCCGCGCGACCTTCGACCGCGACATCGAGCGCTTCAAGCAGCTGAAGGGCGGCTGACCGCCCGCGTCAACGCCGGCCGGTGTGGCCGAAGCCCCCCGCGCCCCGCTCGCTCGCGCCGAAGCTCCCGACGATCTCGAACTCGGCCTGCACGACCGGCACGATCACGAGCTGCGCGATGCGCTCGCCGGGTTCGATTCGGAAGCTCGTCGCGCCGCGGTTCCAGCACGAGATCAGGATCTCGCCCTGGTAGTCCGAATCGATCAGCCCCACGAGATTGCCGAGCACGATGCCGTGCTTGTGACCGAGGCCGGAGCGCGGCAACACGAGCGCCGCGAGCGAAGGGTCCGCGATGTGCAGCGCGATTCCCGACGGGATCAGCTCGCACGCGCCGGGCGGAAGCTCGAGCGGCTCGCGTAGGCATGCGCGGAGGTCGACGCCCGCGGAGCCGGACGTCGCGCGCGCCGGCAGCGGAAACTCGCTGCCGAGGCGCTCGTCGAGGATCTTGAGCTCGATGCGCTTTGCCGCGCTCGCCGCCGCCGTCACGCCTCGGCCTTCGAGTCAGCGGCACCGGCACCGCGCGAAGCGCGATAGCGCTCCGCGATCAGCGCGACGAGCTCGCGGGCGAGCGCGCTCTTCGTCGTCTCGCCGAACGCGCGCTCGCCGCCGCCGGGCCAATACACGGTGAGCGAGTTCGTCTCGCGATCGAACCCGCAATCGGGGCCGACCTGGTTCGCCGCGATCATGTCGATGCCCTTGCGCTCGAGCTTCTCGCGCGCGTGCTTCGCGACCTCGTGCGTCTCCGCGGCGAAGCCGACCGTGAACGGCGGATTCGCGAGCGCCGCGACGCTCGCGAGCGTATCGGGCGAGCGCACCAGGGAGAGCGCCATCTCGGGCTCGCTGCGCTTGATCTTCTCGCGCGATGCGGCGTGCGGCCGGTAATCGGCGACGGCGGCACAGGCGATGAAGATGTCGGCGCCTTCGATCTGCTCGTGCACGGCGCGATACATCTGCTCCGCGGTCTCGACGTCGATCCGCCGGACGCCCGGCGGTGCATCGAGCGCGACGGGACCGGTCACGAGCACGACGTCCGCGCCCGCTTCGCGTGCGGCCGCGGCGACCGCGAAGCCCATCTTCCCGGAGCTGCGGTTCGTGATGTAGCGCACCGGATCGATCGGCTCGCGCGTCGGTCCGGCCGTCACGACGACCTTGAGCCCGCGCAGCGCGGCGCTCGTCGCGAGCGACGGCGCGAGCACGGCGGCCGCGATCTCGTGCGGCTCGAGCATCCGGCCCGCGCCGACCTCGCCGCACGCCTGATCGCCCGCGCCCGGGCCGAGGAACCGCCCGCCGCTCTGCCCGCGCAGCGCGCGGTTCGCCCGCACCGCCGGATGCGCCCACCTCACGCGGTTCATCGCGGGCGCGACGTAGACCGGCGCCTCGGTCGCGAGGCAGACGGTCGTCAGCAGATCCGGCGCGAGCCCGGCGGCGAGCTCGCCGAGGAAGTGCGCGGTCGCCGGCGCGACGACGACGCGATCCGCCCAGCGCGCGAGCTCGATGTGCCCCATCGCGGCTTCGGCGGCCTCGTCCCAGAGCTCGTCGCGGACGCGCCGCCCGGAGACGGCCTGGAACGTGATCGGCGAGACGAACCGCGCGGCCCCGGCCGTCAGCACGACCTGCACCTCGGCGCCGCGCTCGGTCAGGCGACGAACGAGGTCGGGGCTCTTGTACGCCGCGATACCGCCGGTCACGCCGAGCAGTATGCGCATGGGTCTGTTGGGGTCTGACATATCGGGCGCGCGCTCCAGCGGCGAGCTTACTCTTGCGGCTGGCGGCATTTCCAGGGCGCGCGGCGCTTCTGCCCGCAGTCCCGAGTAATGCGCGATGCGGCGAGCGGCGCCGTCCGCGAGCATGACCGCGTCGACGCAACGGGGGGAAGGCATGGCAGCGAGCGCGGCGGAATGGCCGCGGACGGAGCGGCCGCGGGAGCGGCTCCTCGGCGCGGGCCCGCGAAGCCTGTCCGACGCGGAGCTCCTGGCGGTGCTGCTCGGCTCCGGGACGCGAGGGCAGGACGTCGTCGCGCTCGCACGGGCGCTCCTCGAGCAGTGCGGCGGCATCGTCGGCCTCGGCGCCGGCGCGCCAGCCGAGCTCGCCCGGGTTCGCGGGCTCGGACCGGCCCGCGTCAGCCGCCTGCTCGCCGCGATCGAGCTCGGACGGCGCTATCTCGAGTCGCCTGCCGACCCGCGCACCGCGCTCGCTGCGCCGGCCGACGCGGCCCGCTTCCTCCGGGCGCGGATCGCGGACCTGCCGCACGAGATCTTCTGCTGCCTGTTCCTCGACACGCGCCATCGCCTGATCGCCTACGAGGAGCTGTTCCGCGGGACGGTGGACGGCGCGACCGTCTACCCGCGGGAGGTCGTGAAGCGTGCGCTGCACCACAACGCGTCCGCCGTGATCCTCGGGCACAACCACCCGTCCGGCGTCGCCGAGCCGAGCGAGGCGGACCGCAGCATCACGCTGAAGCTCGCGAAGGCGCTCGGGCTCGTCGAGGTGCGGCTGCTCGACCATGTCGTGGTCACCCGCGGCGGGCACGTGTCCCTCGCCGAGCGAGGCTGGCTCTGAACGGCCGCGCCGGCCGCCCCGGGGGCCGGGCCGCCTTGCCCGGCCCGGGCGGGAGGCGGTATAGTCGCGGGCCCTGCGGCGTAGGGTGCGCCTGCCGCCGCCTCCAGGAAGAGCAGCAATGTCCAGAGTTTGCCAAGTGACGGGCAAGCGCCCGATGGTGGGCAACAACGTTTCCCACGCGAACAACAAGACGCGGCGCCGCTTTCTGCCGAACCTGCATACGCAGCGGTTCTGGCTCGAGAGCGAGCGGCGGTTCATCACGCTGCGCGTCTCGCGCAAGGGCCTGCGCCTGATCGACAAGCGCGGCATCGAGGAGGTCGTCAAGGAGCTCCGCGAGCGCGGCGAGCGTATCTGAGGAGGGCTTCGATATGCGCGACAAGATCAAGCTGGTGTCGTCGGCCGGAACCGGCCATTACTACACGACGACGAAGAACCGTCGCCTGCATCCCGAGAAGATGGAGGTGATGAAGTACGATCCGCGCGTGCGCAAGCACGTGATCTACAAGGAAGCGAAGATCAAGTAATCGCGCTTCGCGCGCTGCCGGCAGCTCGAGCGCCGGCAAGAACGACAAAGCCCGCCCCTCGAGACCGAGAGGCGGGCTTTTTGTTTGCCGTAAGTCGACCGGTGCTCAGGACGCGAGCGCGGGCTCCCGCATGCCGTTGAACGACCGCAGGTAAGCGACGAACTCGGCCATGCCCTGGATGCCGCTCGCTTCCGCGCGGGCGCACCAGGCGCGAAAGTCCGCGAGCAGCCGCTCGTTGCTGGTGTGCGCCCCTTCCCAGAGCGCCTTCAGCTCGTTGCGGAACTCGAGAACCGTCTTGAAGCGCGGATGGCGATCGACGAGCTCCGCGAGGCTCACGCGCGACGGCTCGTCGAGCATGTGCGGCTGCCAGCTGAGCAACCGCCGTGCGCGGCGCAGCATCGAGTTCGCGTTCAAGCCGAGCTCCTCCAGCTCGCGGCGCAGCACAGGCAGCGTCACCTGCTGCGTGAACTGCCGCAGCACGTGCATCCGGTGGACGATGATCGCGCGCAGCTTGTCGAGCTCGCCGCTGTTCACGTCGGCCGCTCCGGCGTCGATCAGCTGCGGCGGGTTCGCGACGCGGCGGATCTTCGCGAGCCCGAAGAACTCGAGCACTTTCAGATGCAACCAGCCCATGTCGACCTCGTGCTTGCGCATCGAGAACCGCGCGGACGTCGGGAACGCGTGATGGTTGTTGTGCAGCTCCTCGCCGGCGATGAACAGGCCGATCGGCCAGAGATTCGTCGAGGCGTCGTTCGTCTCGAAGTTGCGGTAGCCCTTCGAATGGCACAGCCCGTTGATCACGCCGGCCGCGAAGAACGGCATGTTCACGAGCTGCAGCGCGATCATGATGATGCCTGGGACGCCGAACATCACGAGATCGAACACGATCAGCGTCCACGGACCGAGATAGCTGCGCCACGGGTGGCCGTACAGGTTGTTCTCGAGCCAGTCGTTCGGCGTGCCCTTGCCGTACTTGTCGAGCGTCTCCTGCTTCACGGCCTCGGCGCGATAGAGCTCCGCGCCCTCGAGCAGCACCTTCTTCAGCCCGAAGACGAGCGGGCTGTGCGGGTCGCCTTCCTTTTCCGTGAACGCGTGATGCTTGCGGTGCACCGCGACCCACTCGCGAGTCGAGGAGCCGGTGTTCAACCACAACCAGAAGCGACAGACGTGTCGCACGATCGGGTGCAGGTCGACCGCGCGGTGAGCCTGGTCGCGGTGGTAGTACAACGTGACCGCCATCATCGTGCCGTGGCACCAGAGAAGCGTGACGACGATGTAGCCCCAGACGCTCAGGTTCGCGAGGCCGTAGAAATGCTGGTAGATGAAGTCCACTTGAGAATGCCCGTGCGGGAAGGAGCCCCGAGGGTGGACTATAGCGGATCGCCGGAGGCCGCTCAAAAAGCCGTCGGAGGAGCCGTGCGCTCCGTCACGGCGGCCGGACGCTTCGCGAGCCCGCCCGCGCACGGCGGCGATGGCCGGTCGCGCACGCTGGGCGCTGCGGTAAGCTGCCGGCCATGCCAGAGCTTCCGGAGGTCGAGACGACGCGCCGCGGCCTCGAGCCGCACGTCGTCGGCCGCCGCATCACCGCCGTCGAGGTCCGCGAGCCCCGCCTTCGCTGGCCGGTGCCCGCCGATCTGTCGGCGGCGCTCGCCGGCCGGCGGATCGACTCGCTCGGACGGCGCGCGAAATACCTGCTCTTCGCGACCGGCGACGGGACGTTGCTGCTGCATCTCGGGATGTCGGGCAGCCTTCGGTACCTGCCGGGCTTCGAGCCGCCGCAGGCCCACGACCACGTCGACATCTGCCTCGAGGGCGGCGCACGGCTCAGGCTGAACGACCCGCGCCGCTTCGGCAGCCTGCATTTCGCGCGTGTCGCCGCCGAGCATCCGCTGCTCTGCGATCTCGGCCCGGAGCCGCTCGAGCCCGGGTTTACCGCCGACTACCTCTGGCGGACGGCGCGCGGCCGCCGGGTGGCTATCAAGCAGCATCTGATGAACGGGCGGGTCGTCGTCGGCGTTGGCAACATCTATGCGAGCGAGGCGCTGTTCCGCGCCGGCATTCGGCCGACCCGTCCGGCGGGCCGGATCGCGCGGGCGCGCTTCCCCCGCCTCGTCGACGCGGTCCGCGAGGTGCTCGCCGAGGCGATCGGCCACGGCGGCACGACGCTCCGGAACTTCGTCGGCGGCGACGGCCGCCCGGGCTACTTTCGCCAGGAGCTTTCGGTCTACGAGCGGGACGGCGAACCGTGCAAGCGGTGCGGCACGGCGATCCGCCGCACCGTCCTCGGCCAACGCGCGACCTACCACTGCCCCCGCTGCCAGCGGTAGCGGCCTCCGCGCCGCGATCCTTCAGCTCTTCGGTAGGAGCGGCTGTCCAGCCGCGATCTTCGGCGTTGTGCCTTTGAACGGCGCGGCAGTCGCGGCTGGACAGCCGCTCCTACCGAAGACGGCGTCGGAAGCTACGGGTCAGTCGCCGAGGGCGACGCCCTCGCGGCGCGGGTCGGCGGCGCCGAGCAGAATGCGGGCGCCGCGCGCCGGATACTCGATCGCGATGCCGTGCAGCCCGCTGTTCAGGCTCCGCTCGATCGTGTCGTGCCCGAGCGCCTCGAGCGCCGGCGCGAGCTCGAGCAGCGCCGTGCCGCTTTCGAGCTCGAGCCGCTCGCCCTGCGCGACGAAGTGCGGCGCGGACACCGCCGTCTCGATGTCGCTGCCGAAATCGAGCACCTCGACGATCGCCTGCGCGACGTAGTTGATGATCCGCGTGCCGCCGGGCGAGCCGATCACGAGCCGGAGCCGGCCGTCCGCATCCTGCACGAGCGTCGGGGCCATGCTCGACAGCGGCCGCTTGCCGGGCTCCGCGCGGTTCGCGACCGGGCGCCCGTGCTGCTCGGGCTCGAACGCGAAATCCGTGAGCTGGTTGTTCAGCAGAAAGCCGCCGACCATCACCTGGCTGCCGAACGTGCTCTGCACCGTCGTCGTCATCGACACCGCGTCCCCGAACCCGTCGACGATCGAGAAATGGCTCGTCGAGACCCGATCTACGAGCGGCGCCGGCGCATAGTCCCAGGCGACCGCGAGCGGATTGCCGGGCGCCACGCGCTCGAGCGCGCGGGCGGGGTCGATCAGCGCCGCCCGGCGGCGCAGATACTCCGGCGCGAGAAGCGCCGCGACCGGCACGTCGACGAACGCCGGGTCGCCGAGATACAGGTTGCGGTCCGCGAACGCGAGCCGGCTCGCCTCCGCGATCAGGTGCACGCTCTCCGGCCGGCCGCGCTTCGCCGGAGCCAGGTCGAACGCCTGGAGCATGCCGAGTATCTGCTGGACGGTGATGCCGCCCGAGGACGGCAGCTGCGGCCCGCAAATTCGAAACTCGCGATAGCCGGTGCAGAGCGGCTCGCCGGCCCGCGCGCGGTACGCCGCGAGATCCTCGAGCGTCAGCCGGCCCGGCGCGACCGGATCCGACCGGACCGCCTCGACGATCGCGGCCGCGAGCGGCCCCTCGTACATCGCGTCCGCGCCTTCGGCGGCGAGCAGCCTGAGCGTCGCCGCGTACTCCGGGTTCTCGAGCCGGTGCCCGACCGGCAACGCCTCGCCGTCGTCGTCGTAGTAGTGCGAGAGGAACTCCGGCCGGCGCGCGAACCGCTTGAAGCCGTCGAGCAGCGCGTGCAGCCGCGGCGAGATCTCGAATCCCGCTTCGGCGAGCGCGATCGCGGGCTCGAACAGCGCGGCCCACGGCAGCCGCCCGTGCTCTCGATGGGCGAGCTCGAGCATCCGCATCACCCCGGGCACGCCGACCGGCAGGCCTCCGGCGCCGACCGCGGCGAACGATGCGGCCCGGCCGTCCGCCGTCAGGAACATGTCCGGCGTCGCCGCGGCCGGCGCGGCTTCCCGGCCCTCGTACGCGAGGATCTCGGCCGGCCCTTCGCCGTCGTCCGGTGCGTCGAAGTAGAGCAGGAACGCCCCGCCGCCGATCCCCGAGGACTGCGGCTCGACGAGCGACAGCACGAGCTGGACCGCGATCGCGGCATCGACGGCGCTGCCGCCCGCGCGCAGGATCTCGAGCCCCGCGGCGGACGCGTGCGGATTCGCGGCGACGACCATCTGCCGCTCGGCGCGGACCGGCTCCGCCGCGGCGAACGATGCGCCGAGCGACGCCGAGACGGCAGCGACGAGCGCGAGCCAGAGCACACGGGCGGCGCGGCCGCGAGCGCGGGCCCCGGCGGCGCGCGGGTCGCCGCCGCCCCGGGAGCGAAACCGCAAGATCATTTCCTCAGGCTCGCGAACTTGGCGGCGAGCCGCTCGGCGACGAACGGGTGCACGAACCGGCCGACGTCGCCGCCGAACTCCGCGATCTCGCGCACGAGGCTCGACGAGATGAAGGTGTACTGCTCGCTCGGGGTCAGAAACACCGTCTCGATCCGATCGGTCAGATGCCGGTTCATCGTCGCGAGCTGGAACTCGTACTCGAAATCCGACACGGCACGGAGACCTCGGACGATCGCGGTCAGGCCCTGCTCGCGCGCGAAGTCGACCGTCAGGCCGGTGTAGCCCGTGACGGTGACGCCTTCGTAGTCCTTCAGCGCCTCGCGCGCGAGCTCGACGCGCTCCTCGAGCCGGAACAGCGGTGCCTTCTTCGGGCTCGCGGCGACCGCGATGACGAGGCGATCGAAGAGCCGCAGGCAGCGCCGGACCAGATCCTCGTGACCGCGAGTGATCGGATCGAACGTGCCGGGATACATCGCGCCGTTCTTCACTGCGGAAAGCGCCCCTGCCGGAAACGAGCGGCCATTGTAGCCTCGGCCCTCCGAGGCCGTCAGGCCTCGCCCTCGACGGCCGCGGCGAGGCCGTACTCGACGTCGCCCGCCCGTGCGCGCTTCCGCCACTCGAAGCCCGGCAACGCCGGCAGCCCCTCGCGGCGCGGACGCTCGGCGTAGACGAGCGCGTGCGGGGCGAGCCACGGCGGCAATGCGAGGAGCACGTCGTCGAGCGGCTCGTCGAACAGCGGGTCGCAGAACACGACGTCGAATCGGCGCGGCGGGGCGCCGCGGAGCAGCGTCCGTGCGTCCTGACGGAGCACCTTCGCGCCCTTCGCCCCGAGCGCGGCCGCGTGCGCCTCGAGCGCCGCCGCGAGCGTCGGCTCGCGCTCGACGAGCCACGCCTCGGCCGCGCCGCGCGACAGCGCCTCGAACCCGAACGCGCCGGTGCCGGCGAAGAGGTCGAGGCAGCGGGCGCCGTCGATCACGTCGCGCAGCCAGTTGAACACCGTCTCGCGCACGCGGTCCGGCGTCGGCCGGACGAGCGCGCCCGGCGGAATCTTCAGCCGCCGCGAGCGCCACTCGCCGGCGATGATCCGGACGCTGCCCGGCGGCTGGCGCGAGAAGGTGCCGCGTTTCCCCATGGCCGCTAAACTAGCAAAAACCCGTACCAGCCATGGGGGCGCCGTGCACCGGCGCTCCCGCGCGCCCGTACACGCGACATCCCCGAGGGCACTCCGATCGCCGACACGAATCCGCAAAAGGAAGGCGGCTTCTTCGCGAAGCTCAAGGCACGTCTGAATCGCGGCACGAGCTGGCTCGCAGGCGACTTCTTCGGCCTCGGCAACCGCGAGGTCGACGAGGAGGTGCTCGAGGAGCTCGAGACGCGCCTCTTGACCGCCGACGTCGGCGTGAGCGCGACGACGTGGCTCCTCGAGGAGATGCGCCGGCGCCGCGCGCGGGGCAAGAGCGCGGCCGAGCTCCTCGGCGACACGGCACTCGAGCTGCTGTCGAAGGTCGAGGCGCCGCTCGAGATCCGTGCGGACGCGGCGCCGTTCGTGATTCTCGTCGTCGGCGTGAACGGCACCGGCAAGACCACGACGATCGGCAAGCTCGCACGCCGATTGAAGGCCGGCGGCCACTCGGTGCTCCTCGCCGCCGGCGACACGTTCCGGGCGGCGGCCGTGGAGCAGCTGAAGGAGTGGGGCGAGCGCGCGGGCGTCCCGGTCGTCGCGCAGGCGCCGGGCGCCGATCCCGCCGCCGTCGTGCACGACGCGCTCCAGGCCGCACGCGCCCGGCGCATCGACGTCGTCCTGGCCGACACGGCCGGCCGGCTGCACACCGCGGCCGGCCTGATGGACGAGCTCGAGAAGATCAAGCGCGTCGTCCGGCGCTTCGACCCCGGCGCGCCGCACGAGACGCTGCTCGTCGTCGACGCGAGCCAGGGGCAAAATGCGCTCGCGCAGGCGAAGCAGTTCAACGAGCGGATCGGCTTGACGGGGCTCGCGATCACGAAGCTCGACGGCACGGCGAAGGGCGGGGTGCTGCTCGGCATCGCGCGCGAGCTCGGCCTGCCGATTCGCTACGTCGCAGTCGGCGAGGGCGTGGACGACCTCGACGTGTTTCGCGCGAAAGACTTCATCCGCGCGCTCCTCGGCGGAGAGCGGGGGTGATCCGCTTCGAGGGCGTCTTCAAGCGCTATCCGAACGGCCGCGAGGCGCTCTCCGGCGTGAGCTTCGCGCTCGAGCAGGGAGAGCTCGCGTTCCTGACCGGCCCGTCCGGCGCGGGCAAGAGCACGCTGTTGAAGCTGATCGCGCTGATCGAGCGGCCGACGCGCGGCACGGTGCTCGTGCGCAACCTGAACACCGCGCGCGTGCCGCGGCGGAAGATCCCGGCGTTTCGGCAGCGGCTCGGGATCGTGTTCCAGGACCACAAGCTGCTCTACGACCGCTCGGTGTTCGACAACGTCGCGCTGC
>CAYWGQ010000049.1:0-21581 GCA_964457725.1 uncultured Gammaproteobacteria bacterium | reverse complement strand
CGTTCATGATGTCATATACCATACTGTGCACTTCCTTGTGCTTCAGCGGCGGCATGTTGATCCGCTTGACATCACCATCGACGCGAATGATCGGCGGGACACCGGCCGAGAGATGCAGGTCCGATGCGTTGTTCTTGACTGCGAAAGCCAAGAGCTGAGCGATATCGACGGAGGCCATAGTCGTCCCTTGAGAAGGCACTATTCGAGTGCCTGAATAAAGACTTGCCGAAGTCGGACATAGTATAGCCAACGCCTCGAGTCAAAGCGTGACTCAAATCACGGAGCACCTGGGCGATATTCGCGAGCGCGTCTCACGCGCTGCACGTGCCCGCGGCGGCGATGTGACGATCGTCGCGGTGAGCAAAGGGCACGGTGTCGACGCGATCCGCGAAGCCCACGCCGGCGGCCTCACCCGGTTCGGCGAGAGCTACGTTCAGGAGGCGTTGCCGAAGATCGCCGCGCTCGACGGTCTCGGCATCGAGTGGCACTTCGTCGGCGCCGTGCAGGGCAACAAGACGCGGCCGATCGCAGAGCACTTCCAGTGGGTGCACGCGCTCGACCGGGAAAGGATCGCGATCCGGCTGAACGACGCCCGGCCGTATCACGCGCCGCCGCTGAACGTCCTGATCCAGGTGAACCTCGCGCGCGAGCCGCAGAAGGCGGGCGTCGCCGAGAGCGAGGTCGCGCCGCTCGCCGCCGCGATCGCCGGCCTGCCGCGGCTCGCGTTCCGGGGACTGATGTGCATGCCGCCCGCCGCGGCCGACGACGAGGAGCGGCGCGCGCTCTTTCTCCGCACGGCGGAGCTCGCCGCGGCGCTCCGCGCGCAAGGCTTCGCAGCCGACGTGCTGTCGATGGGCATGTCCGACGACTTCGAGCTCGCGATCGCCTGCGGGGCTACCTGCATCAGGCTCGGCACGGCAATCTTCGGCCCCCGCGACTGAGCCGACACGCGAAGTTTCCCCGTGCTATCTTTGCGCGACGAACCGCGGGCGTGCCGATGCAAAACTCGCTGATCTTCATCGTCAAGACGCTGTCCGATCTCTACCTCCTCACCTACCTGCTGCGCTTCATCCTGCAGTGGGTTCGTGCCGACTACTACAACCCGATTGCGCAGTTCGTGCTGCGGGTGACGAACCCGCTCGTCGTGCCCGCGCGGCGGATGCTGCCGTCCGTCGGCGGAGTGGACCTGCCGACGCTCGTCGTGCTGCTCGTGCTCGAGTGTGCGGTGACGTGGCTGTTGCTGACGCTGTACGGCGCGAGCACGCCGTTCCTGAACCTGCTCTACCTCGCGCTGCTCCGGCTGATCATGCTCGCGCTCTGGTTCTACGCGATCGCGATTCTCGTCTACGTGGTCCTGAGCTGGGTCGGCCAACGGCACGGCAGCCCCGTCGCGAGCTTGCTCGCGGACATCGTCGAGCCGGTGCTGCGGCCGGTCCGCCGGATCCTGCCGCCGATCGCCGGGCTCGATCTCTCGCCGCTCCTCGTGCTGATCGCGCTGCAGGCCGTGATCATCGCGCTGCCGCTGCCCCCGGCCCTCCGCTAGCCCCGCAGGGGCGCAACCGGCGCTCCGCCGGGGCACGGAATGGTTTATATTGGAGTCGCGACCAAACGGGGGGCGGGGAATGGGTCGATACGTTTCGAGACCTGCTTGGATCCTCCTCTGCGGCCTGCTCGCGGCCTGCCAGCAGGGGAACGGCGTCGATCCGACGAACACGCAGGACGGCGTCCTGCCGGCCACCGAAAGTAGCCGCGACTTCGGCGACTACGTCGTCTACTTCAACGCGATGCGGACGGATCAGCTCGATCCCGACATCGCGCGGGAGTACGGCATCGTCAGAAGCCCGACGCGCGCGATGCTCACCGTCAGCATCCACCGCAAGCAAGAGGGCGGCGGCACCGAAGCGGTCACCGGCGCCGTCACGGCCTCCGCGGTGAACCTGAACGGGCAGCTGAGGAACATGACGCTGCGCGAGGTGCGCGAAGAGCAGGCGATCTACTACATCGGCGAGCTGTCGATCACTGACGGCGAGGTGCTGATCTACACGATCGACGTGACGCCGGGCAACGACCCGAGCCGGTTCACGGTCAGGTTCCAGAAGCAGTTCTTCGCGGACTGACCGCTCGCGGCCGCGCTCGGCGCGCGCCTACAGGCCGCGCACCTTGTTGCGGATCCTGATCAGATCGCCGTGCGGCACGTAGAGCAGGTTCGCGATCTTCCGGATCAGGTGATCCTCGTGCTTGTCGAGGTGATCGTCGGCGAGCGCGACCTCCCATAGCATCTCGATGATCCGGCGCTTCTCGTCGGGCGAGAGCCGTTCGTGCAGCTCGCGCGTGAACTGCTGCAGCGACGCGGCGTGATCGGCCTCGGTCCGCGCCTGCTCGACCAGCAGCTGCGCCTCCTCCTCCGATAGCGAGAAGTAGCGCTTCAACTGCTCGAAGACCGCGGAGTCCTCGGTCAGGTCCTCGCGAAAGTCGGCACGCGCGACCTCGATCAGCAGCAACGCGGTCGCGATCTGCACCGCGTGACGCCGGCCGCGCTCGGGCGCCTCGGCGCGAGACGACGGCTGGAACGCCTTGTCGAACAGCTCAGCGAGCCCGCGCAGCATCGCTCGTCTCCTCGCCGAGCTCCGGGAAGCGGCCGGCGAGGAACGCCGCGACCGCGTCGCGGAGCGCCGGCAAGCGGCCGTGAAAGAAGTGGTCCGCGTCGTCGAGCAGCGCGAGCTCGGGCCGCGGCGCGATCGTCTCGAGCCACTCGCGGAGCGCCGCGACGGGCACGACGTCGTCGCGCTCGCCGTGGACGGCGAGCCACGGGCAAGCCGGCGGCAGCGCACGGCCGACGCGCGCGACCGGCAACGCGACCGTCACGAGCGCCCGCGCACCGAGCCGCTCGGCAGTGAGATAGGCGGTCGCCGCGCCGAACGAGAACCCGGCGAGAAACGGCACGAAGCCCGGCCAGCGCTCGCGGCACCAGGCGGCGACCGCGGCGACGTCGTCCTGCTCGCCGGCCCCGCCGTCGTGCTCGCCCTCGGATTCGCCGACGCCTCGGAAGTTGAACCTGACGGCCGCCGCGCCGAGCCGCTTGAAGGTCCGCGCGAGCGTGTGCGTCACCTTGTTGTGCATCGTGCCCTGATGCAGCGGGTGCGGATGACAGACGATCGCGACCGCGCGCGGCGGCCCTGCCGGCTCGTCGAGGAGCGCCTCGAGCCGGCCGGCCGGCCCCGCCACCGTCACGGGACGCGCGCTCCCCGGGGCCGGAGAGCGCGGCGCCAGCCGATCAGCCGGCATCGCGAGGCGTGAAGTCGAGGGCCGCGGAGTTGATGCAGTAGCGGAGCCCGGTCGGCTGCGGCCCATCCTCGAACACGTGCCCGAGGTGCGCCCCGCACCGGCCGCAGACGGCCTCTTCGCGGACCATGCCGTGGCTCGTATCGGTCTGCGTCGCGATCGCGGGCTCGCTCGCCGGCGCCCAGAAGCTCGGCCACCCGCTGCCCGAATCGTATTTTTCGGACGACCGGAACAGCTCGGCGCCGCAGCAGACGCAGCGGTAGATGCCCTCCTCGTGATTGGCGTAGTACTTACCGGTGAACGGCGGCTCGGTGCCGCGCTCCTGCGTCACCCTGTACTGCTCGGGAGTGAGCCGCCGACGCAGCTCCTCCGCGGTCGGCTTGTCGCGTTCGTCGCTCACAGCACGTTCCTCCTCGTTCGATGGTACCGATTCGCACCGAGCCGCGCACCGCAAGGGCAGCGCGCCGGTCTAGGCCGGATCGGCGGGCGCGAGCTCCTCGAGCAGCTCGTTCAGGCGATTCACGAAGGCGGCAGGTTCCTCGAGCTGGCGGCCGTCCGCGAGCTTCGCTTGATCGAGCAAGAGCAGCGCGAGGCGCTCGAACCGCGGACCGTCCGGCTCGCGCTCGAGGCGCTTGACCAGCGGATGGCCGAGGTTCAGCTCGAGGTCGGGCAAGCTGGCCGGCACCTCGTGCCCCGCGGCTTGCAGGAGCTCGCGCATCTGCTGGCTCAGATCGTGCTCGCCGAGCGCGATGCACGCAGCCGAGCGCGTGAGCCTGCCGCTCGCGCGCACCTCGTTCACCTGCTCGCGCAACGCGCGCTTCACCCGCTTCAGCAAGTGGTTCTCCGCCTTGTCCGCGGGGGCGGCGCCCGAGATGCCGCCGAGCTCCGCGGGATCCAGGGTGCCGCGCCGCACGTCCTTCAGCGGTTTCCCCTGATGCTCCGGCAGATGCTGGATCGCCCATTCGTCGATCCGGTCCCACAGGAGCAGCACCTCGACGTCGCGCTCCCGGAACGCCTCGAGGTGCGGGCTCGACTGCGCCGCCGCGGCCGACTCGCCGACGAGGTAGTAGATCGCCTTCTGCTCGGGCTTCGCCGCCGCGAGGTAATCCGCGAGGCTCCGGCTCTGCTCGCCGGCCGGCAAGCGCGTCGAGCCGAAGCGCAACAGCGCCGCGATCCGTTCTCTGTTGCCCGGATCCTCCGCGAGACCCTCTTTCAGGACGGCGCCGAACTCCTTGAAGAAGCGGCCGTACTTCTCGGCGTCCTCCGCGGCGAGCCGCTCGAGCATGTCGAGCGCGCGGCGCGTCAGCGCGCTCCTCATTCCCGCAACGTGCTCGTCCTGCTGGATCAACTCGCGCGAGACGTTCAACGACAGGTCGCTCGAGTCGACGACGCCGCGGATGAAGCGGAGGTAGAGCGGCAGGAACTGGGTCGCCTGCTCGGTGATGAACACCCGTTGGACGTACAGCTTCACGCCCTTCGCCGCTTCGCGGTTCCACAGATCGAACGGCGCCTTGGACGGCACGTACAGCAGGCTCGTGTACTCGCGCTTGCCCTCGACGCGGTTGTGGCTCCAGCAGAGCGGATCCTCGAAGTCGTGCGCGATGTGCTTGTAGAACTCGCGATACTCGTCCGGCTCGATCTCGTTCTTCGGCCGCGTCCAAAGCGCCTTCGCCTTGTTCACCGGTGAGGAGTCGGCGCCGAGCCGCACCGGGAAGGCGATGTGGTCGGAGTACTTGCGGATCAGTCCTTCGATCCTGTAGCGATCGAGAAACTCCTTGGCGTCCTCCTTGAGCTTCAACTCGACCGTCGTGCCGCGGGCGTCCTGGCGCACGCGCTCGACCGTGTACTCGCCCTGGCCGTCCGAGCGCCAGCGCACGCCGTCCTCGGGCGGCGCATCGGCGCGGCGTGTCAGCACGGTCACCTCGTCCGCGACCATGAATGCGGAGTAGAAGCCGACGCCGAACTGCCCGATCAGCTGCGACTCGCTCTTGCGCTCGGCGGCGAGCCGCGCGAGGAACTCGGCCGTCCCGGACTTCGCGATCGTGCCGAGATTGCGGATGACCTCCTCGCGGCTCATGCCGATCCCGTTATCGATCACCCGGAGCGTGCCGCCCTCCTCGTCCGGCTCGATTCGGATCTCGAGCTCGGGAGAGTCGCCGAGCAGCTCCGGACGGGCGAGCGACTCGAAACGCAGCTTGTCGTTCGCGTCGGATGCGTTCGAAATCAGCTCGCGGAGGAAGATCTCCCTGTTGCTGTACAGGGAGTGAACCATCAAGTGCAGAAGCTGCTTGACCTCGGCCTGGAAGCCGAACTTCGTCTGCTCTTGCTCGCCGCTCAACTGCCGTTCCTCGAGTAGCGGGGGAAGGTCCGCTACTTGGGGCGGCGCGCGGCTATTTCAAGCGGCCGCCGAATCGAGCTCGTTCGCCGCATCGGCGAGCGCGCCGCAGATCGCGAACGTGAGCCACAGCCCGACGCTCGCCGCGGCGATCCCGGCCGCACCGCTCGTCAGCTGCGGCGCGAGCAGCTCCCGCTCCGCTCCCGCGAGCGCGCCGGACGCGAGCAGGCCGATCTGGAGGAACACGCGCCGCAGCCGCTCCGCGGCGGCGAGCGCTAGAAACAGGAGATCGTCGAGATCGTCCAGCCAGAGAAGAACGACTTCCATCGCCGCGCGTTCGGTGGAGCTATGCGCGGTCGCCGTCGTGCTCGACGCTCGGCACCGCGCGCAGCGGCGGCATCGGGTGGGAGTGCTTGCGCGTCGTCGGCGTCTCGGTCAGCGCCTGGCGATGCTCGCGCGCGGCTTCCATTGCCCACGCGATCCACTCGAGTCTGCAGATGCCGCCGTTGCCGCGGCCGTGCTCGTTTCGATCTTCGCCATCCATGTGTGCAGATCTGAGCCGTGATGTGCACGACTATAGAGCGGACGCATGCGCACCGCTGTGAGAGGTATCTCAGAGACATGCACCGAAACGTCACATAATTACGGAACGTTCGCACACTTACGCGCGCTTCTCGAAAACGCGCAGCGGACGAACGAACGGTGCTCGCGGCGCCGGCGGCGAAAGCGGTCGCGACAAACAGTCCGACTTATTGTAATTTGCGCGCTCTGCAATAGGCGCACAGAGGGTCCGGGCGAACATGCAGAGGATCGTCGTCCTCAACTCGAAGGGCGGCTCCGGGAAGACCACCGTCGCGAGCAACCTCGCCGCGTGCTTCGCCGTCTCCGGCAAACGCCCGACTCTGATGGACCTCGATCCCCAGGGCTCCAGCATGCGCTGGCTGAAGAAGCGTCCGCAGAGCGCCGAGCCCATCCACGGCATCGCCGGCTTCGAGCGGCACGCGGCGGTGACGCGCAGCTGGCAGCTGCGGGTCCCGCCGGAATGCTCCGTGCTGATCGTCGATACGCCCGCATCGCTCGAGCCCCAGAAGCTGCCCGAGATCACCCGCGGGGCGGACGCGGTGCTCGTGCCGGTGATGCCGTCGGACATCGACATCCACGCGAGCGCGAAATGCATCGCGGATCTGCTGCTCGTCGCGAAGATCCGCCGCTCCGAGGAGCGCATCGGCATCATCGCGAACCGGGTCCGCGCGAACACGCTGGTGTCTCAGACCCTGATGCGGTTTCTAGCGACGCTCGAGATTCCGCTCGTCGCAACGCTTCGGGATACGCAGAACTACGTTCGAGCCGCCGAAGGCGGCATCGGCATCCACGAGATGCCGCAGCGGCTCGTGCAGCAAGACCTCGAGGAGTGGATGAAGCTCAGCGCGTGGCTCGAAACCCGCCGCCCCGCCGGCGCCCGTGCGGCAAGCGTCGCCACCGCCCGGCCGCCGCCGGTCACCGCCTGATACCCGCCGCGGCGCCGTGCCGCGGAGCTAGGTGTCCTCGCCTTTCCAGCTCTGGCGCACTTTGTCGGCCCAGTTGTGGTAGCCGCGCCAGCTGTAGACGGAGTGATCGAACGGCGACCGCTCGCTCGGCGTCTTCGTGCCGACCCGCGAGAGCCATTTGCGGTACGCGTCCCAGCCCTGCTGCTCGGCGTCCGGCTTGCGCTCGCCTTCGCGGCGTGCGCCGCCGCGATGATAGAGCGGGGGCCGAAACTGGTGAGATTTCTGGTCGCTCATCGCTGCGGGACGGTCCTTGTCGAGACGGCTGCAGCATACGAACGGCGCGCCCGCGATCAAAGGAACTGAATCACAGGCGCAGAGCGGCTCGCGGTCGAGCACGCGTGTAACGGCCGCGACGAGCACGCCGCGAGGCGAACGACGACGCGCGAGTTGACGTAATCAGGCCGCGAATCGCAGCCGATAGCACGGCAGGTAGTTCGCCGGATCGGCGATCCGCATCCGCCGCTGCGCGATGAAGTCGCGAAGCAACCGATCGAGCGCGCCGAGGATCGCGCGATCCCCCGTCAGCTCGAACGGGCCGTGCTCCTCGATCGAGCGAATGCCGGACTCGCGGATGTTGCCGGCGACGATGCCCGAGAACGCGCGGCGCAGATTCACGGCGAGGTTGTGCACAGGCTGATCCGCGGTCAGCTGCAGCGCCGCCATCGCGTCGTGGGTCGCGTGGAAAGGCCGCTGGAAATCGAGATCGATGTGCAGGCGCCAGTTGAAGTAGTACGGCTCGTCGCGCTCCGCGCGCACGTCGCGAACCCGATGCAGCCCCTGGACGATCGCCTCCGCGACCGCCGCCGGATCGCCGAGAATCACGCGATAGCGGCCGGTGGCAGCCGCGCCGAGCGTGACCTCGATGAACTCGTGCAGCCGCTCGAAATACGGCCGGCTTTCGACGGGGCCGGTGAAGACGACCGGCAGCTGCTCGTGCTCGTTCTCCGGCGCGAGCAGCACACCGAGCAGATAGAGGATTTCCTCCGCCGTGCCGACTCCGCCGGGGAAAATCACGATGCCGTGCGCCATCCGCACGAACGCCTCGAGCCGCTTCTCCATGTCGGGCAGGATCACGAGCTCGTTGACGATCGGGTTCGGCGACTCCGCCGCGATGATCGTCGGCTCGGTCAGCCCGAGATAGCGGCCGTGGCGGATCCGCTGCTTCGCGTGCCCGACGGTCGCGCCCTTCATCGGCCCCTTCATCGCGCCGGCGCCGCAGCCCGTGCAGATGTCGAGCCCGCGCAGGCCGAGCTCGTAGCCGACCACCTTCGAGTAGTCGTACTCCTCCCGGCTGATCGCGTGCCCGCCCCAGCAGACGACCATTCTGGGCTCCTGCTGGGCATGCAGCACGCGGGCGTTGCGCAGGATGTGGAATACCGCGTCCGTGAGGCCCGCGGAGCTCGAAAGGTCGAACTGCGCGTTGTTCAGGATGCTGTCGTGCGCGTAGAGCAGGTCGCGTAGCACCGCGGACAGATGCTCCTGGATGCCGCGAATCATCTGCGCGCCGACGAATGCGTTCGCGGGCGCGTTCTTCAGGTCGAGGATGATTCCGCCTTCGTGCTGCTCGATCGAGATCTGGAAGCGCTCGTGACGGTGCAGCACCTCGCGGACGTCGTCCTCCTGCGCGCCCGAGAGCAGCACCGCGAGCGAGCACTGCCGCCAGAGCTCGTACAGCCCGCCCTCGCCCGCGTCCCGGAGGCGGTTCGCCTCGAAACGGGACAGGATCTCGAGCGCTCCTTCCGGTGCGATTCGCGCGTCCATGGCTCCTCGCTTCCGTCTAAGGCCGAATCTCGATCGGCGTCGACTCGCGCGTCATCAACCAAATGTCGATCATGTCCGCATTGGACACCGCGATGCAGCCGTCGGTCCAGTCCGTGGTCCGATAGCGCTGCTCGTCGTACTTCGGCACGTTCGGCAGCCCGTGGATCATGATCTGGCCGCCCGGATCGACCCCGGCCGCTTTCGCTCGGGCGCGATCCTCCGCGTTCGGATAGGAAACCTTGATCGACAGGAAATAGTCGCTGTCCGGGTTCTTCGACTCGAGGTAGTAGAGCCCCTCGGGCGTGCGGTAATCGCCCTCGCGCTCCTTGTGCCCCGTCGGCATGAGACCGAGGGAGATGTCGAACGTGCGGAGGATTCGGCCGGCCTTCAGCAGATGGAGCTTGCGCTCGGACTTCAAGACCAGCACCCGGTCGGCGATCTCGTACCCGCGGGCGAGCCCGAATGCTCCCGCGACGTCGTCCGCGTGCGCACGCCCCACGAGCGCGCACGCGAGAAACAGGACCGCCCCCACGACCTTCGTCATCGGCGGGAGACTCTAAGAGACCTCGTCGAGAATAGCAACGAACGGCGTCTCGTCGTCACGCGCCGAGCAGCGCGCGCACCGCTCCCGGAGAAGCGACGTGCAGCGCCTCGATTCCGCAGTCTCGGGCGGCGACGACGTTCTCGAGCCGGTCGTCGAGGAAGACGCAAGGGCGCTGCCGGAGCGCCGCGCGCAGGTGCTCGTAGATCGCGCGATTCGGCTTCGTCACGCCGACGAGGCCGGAGATGACGACGGTGTCGAACTCGCGCATGAACGGGAAGCGCCGATACAGCCAGGCGACGTGGTCGGCCGGATGATTCGACAGCGCGTGGACCGCGAAGCCCGCCTGCTGCAGCTCGCGCACGACGCCGAGCGCGTCGTCGAAGTGACCGGCGAACATGTCGGCCCAGCCGTCGCAATAAGCCTCGATCCAGTCGCGTCGATCGGGGAAGCGCGCCGCGAGCTCCGCCGCCGCCGCTCTGAACGGCCGGCCGGCGTCCACCCGAGCGTGCCACTCGGGCGTGCAGACCGTCGCGAGGAACTCCTCGACCGCCCCGGGCTCGAGCCCGAGGCGGTCGCGAAACAGATAGCGCGGATCCCAGTCGATCAGGACTCCGCCGAGATCGAAGACGACGTCGCGGATCCCGCGCGCGGCGAGCGCGCGCACGGCCTCAAGCGGCGCGCGTCAGCGCCGCGATCCGCTCCTCGAGCGGCGGATGCGACATGAAGAGCCGCCGCAGGCCGTCGGCCGCGCGCCCGGAGATTCCGAACGCCTCGACCGACTCCGGCAACGCCGCAGGGCGCCCGTAGACACGCCGCAGCCCCTCGAGCGCGCTGACCATGTTCTCGCGCCCGGCGAGCTTCGCGCCGCCCGCATCCGCCCGGAACTCGCGCTGCCGCGAGAACCACATGACGATCATCGTCGCGAGGATGCCGAGCACGATCTGCGCCACGATGCTCGCGATGAAGAAGCCCGGACCGTAGCCGCGCTCCGTGCGGAACACGACGCGGTCGACGACGAAACCGACCACGCGCGAGAGGAACACGACGAACGTGTTCACGACGCCCTGGAGCAGCGCGAGCGTCACCATGTCGCCGTTCGCGACGTGGCTCACCTCGTGGGCGAGCACGGCCTCGACCTCGCGCTGGCCGAGCTGCTCGAGGAGCCCCGTGCTGACGGCGACCAACGCGTTGTTGCGATTCGCGCCGGTAGCGAACGCGTTGATGTCGGGGGAGTCGTAGATCGCGACCTCCGGGCAGCCGATTCCGGCCGCCTTCGCCTGCCGCTGCACCGTCGCGAGCAGCCAGCTCTCGGTCGCGTTGCGCGGCGTCTCGATGACCCTCGCGCCGGTCATCCGCTTCGCCGACCACTTCGAGATCGCGAGCGAGATCAGCGAGCCCGAGAAGCCGACGACGGCGGAGAAGATCAGCAACGCCTCGAGGTCGAGGGACGTTCCCTGCTCGGCGAGCAGCGACTCGATCCCGAGCAGCTGCAGCACCACCGAGAGCACGACCAGCACGGCGATGTTCGTCGCGACGAAGAGCGCAATCCGTTTCATCTTCACTCCATCAGCACACGGCGCAGCCCCTATCTGGGGACGGCCGCGCAGGTTGCAAGCGAGGGCCGGAGCCCGGGCGAAAAGCTTACCGCACCGACCCGGCTGCTAAGATGCCCCGGCATTAGATTGGCCCCGGCCCGCGTTCGTTCCATGCCGCTCGAGACGACCCCGCAGATCAGATTCGCCGCTCCCCGGCGCGCCGTCGTCGTGCTCGGGGCCTGGTTCATGCGGACGGTCGTGCGGCTCCCGGTCCGCTGGCAGCTTTGCCTCGGCAAGGCGCTCGGCACGCTCGCGAGGGTCGCGCTCCCGGGCCGCCGGCGGGTCGCGGCGCGCAACATCGCTCTGTGCTTCCCCGACCTCACGGAGGCCGAGCGGCAGCGGCTCGTCGTCGAGCACTTTCGCGCGCTCGGCGCCTCGCTCGTCGAGATGGCGATGGGCTGGTTCGGCGACGAGCGCACCATCGCGCGGCTCGTGCGGATCGAAGGGCGGGAGCATCTCGACGCCGCGCTCGCGCGCGGCCGCGGGGTGATCCTGTTCACCGCCCACTTCACCGCGTTCGAGCTCTTCTCGCCGGTGCTCGCGACGCTCTGCCCGCGCCTTTGCGGCATGTACAAGGCGCAGCGCAATCCAGCGATGAACGAGCTGATGAACCGCGGCAGAGGACGCCACTTCGACGTGCTGTTCACGAAGGACAACGTGCGCGAGATGCTGCGCGCGCTCGCCGACAACGCGGTCGTCTGGTACGCCGCCGATCAGAGCTACGGCCGCAAGGGCAGCGCGCTCCTGCCGTTTCTCGGCGAGCCCGCGATGACGAACACGGCGATCAGCCGGATCGCGCGCGTGAGCGGCGCGGCGGTGTTGCCGTACTTCGGCCGGCGTCTGCCAGACGACTCGGGCTACGAGATGACGTTCGGCGCGCCGCTGCCCGATCTGCCGAGCGACGACCCGATCGGGGACACGGCGCGGCTGATGGCCGTGATCGAGGAGTACGTGCGCGTCTGCCCGGAGCAGTACTGGTGGATCCACAAACGCTTCAAGGGACGGCCGCCGCCGTATCCTGACCCCTATGACTGAAGCGCTCGACGTGCGCCCGGAGAGGGCCGGGCAGCGAGCGGAGGAGCTCTCGCTCCGCCGCTTCGTCGCGCCCCGCCACTGGCCGACGTGGCTCCTGTGGGGCGCAATGCGCACGCTCGCACGGCTGCCGCTCCGGTGGCAGATCGCGGTCGGCCGGCGGCTCGGCCGGCTGTTGCTCCGCGTCAAGCGCCGCGAGAGGCGGATCGCCGAGCGCAACCTCGCGGTCTGCTTCCCGGAGCTCACGGCCGACGAGCGCGCCGCGCTCCTCCGCCGCCACTTCGAGGCCGTCGGCGCATCGTTCGCGGAGATGGCGACCGGGTGGTGCTGGCCGATCGAGCGGTTGCTCGCGATCGTGCGGATCGAAGGCAGGGAGCACCTCGAGCGCGCGCTCGAGGGCGGACGCGGTGCGCTCCTCGTGAGCGCGCACTTCACGACGCTCGAGATCGGCGTCGCCGTGCTCGAGGCACTCTCGCCGCGCGTGAGCTGCATGTATCGCCCGCAGCGCAATCCGATGATCGACGTGCTGATCCGCCGCGGCAGGAGCCGCTTCGCCCGCGCGCAAATCCGCAGGGACGACGTGCGCGGCCTCCTGCGCAAGCTGAAGGAAGGCGACGCGGTCGCCTACATGCCGGACCAGACGTATCTCGGCAACCAGAGCGCGATGCTGCCGTTCTTCGGCGAGCCCGCGCTGACCAACGTCGCGACGTCGAAGCTCGCGAAGATCAGCGGCGCGCCCGTGCTGACGTATTTCTTCCGCCGCAACGCGGACGACTCGGGCTACGTCGTCGAGATCGGCCCGCCGCTGCCGCAGACCGGAGATCCCGAGACGGACACGCTCGCGCTCGTCAGCCGGCTCGAGCAGTTCATCCGCAAGGCGCCGGAGCAGTACCTCTGGCTGTACAAGAAGTTCAAGCGGCGCCCGGCTCCGTACCCGGACCTGTACCGTTGACGCGGCCCGCCGCGCGCGGCGCCGAGCGGTACGCCTGCTCGACCTCCGCCCACGCGGCCGGATCGAACTCGGTACCCGTCTCCATCGCGACCTTCCTGAGCGAGCGCTCGAGCCGGGCGAGCCCGGCCTCCTGCCAGCGGCCGGGCGGCCGGATCGCCGCGTTGTCGAAGTCGACGAGGAACACCTCGCCGTGCGAGTCGAGCAGGATGTTGTGCGCGGTCAGATCCGGATGCTGCACGCCGCGATCGTGGAACGCCCGCACCATCCGGCCGATCTTCTCCCAGACGTCCGGCGGCACGGCGCCGTCGGCGAGATAGCCCGACAGCCGCCGCGTATCCGGCAGGAATACCGTGATGATGTCGGCGGTGTAGATCGGGCCGGTGCGGTTCACGCGCGCCGCGACCGGGCGCGGCACCGGCAGGCCGGCCGCGGCGAGCGATGCGAGCAGGCGCCATTCGCGAAACGCCCGGGTGCGCTCGAGGCCGAGCCACAGGTAGTGGTCCTCGATCAGCTTCGCGACGAGGCCGCCTCGGTGGTAGTGCCGCAGCGCCCAGGTCTCGCCGCCGTGCTCGACGACGAGCACCTCTCCGCGCCCGGTGGTTTCGTCGGCGACCGCCCCCGCGTCGCGCCAGTAAGCGTGCTCGAACCAGCCGTCGTGCGCGTCCGGATAGGCGGCCGCGGCGATGATCGCGCCGCGCCGCCCATGCAGCACGAGGGGGGCGCCCGCCGCGTCAGCCATCGGCGCGCATCCTGACCGGCCGGAACTCGTCGCCGCCGCCGCGCACGGCCTCGACCGCTTCGAGCACCGTCTCGACCGGCAGATCGCGAAGGCAACGCAGATGGCCGAGCGGACACTCCCGTGCGAAACAGGGGCTGCAGTCGAGCGCGAGGTAGACGATCGTCCGCGAATCCGTCAGCGGCGGCGTGTACGCGGGCGAGGACGAACCGTAGATCGCGACGACGTGCGTCCCGACCGCGGCGGCGACGTGCATCAAGCCCGAGTCGTTCGTCACGGCGATCCGCGCCGTCGCGAGCAGATCGATCACGTCCACGAGCGTCGTCTCGCCGCACAGGTTGCGCACGTCGGCGTCTCGCGCCTGTGATCGAAGCTCCTCGCCGAGCGGGCGCTCCTTCGCCGCGCCGAGGAGCGCGATCTGCGTGCCCCGCCGCGCGAGCCTCGCCGCGAGCGCCGCGAACCGCTCGACGGGCCAACGCTTCGCCGGGCCGTACTCCGCGCCCGGCATGAACGCGATCAGCTCGCCCTCGAGGCCGAAGCGGCGCCTGAGCGCCGCACCGTTCGCCGCGTCCGCGACGAGCCGGGGCCGCGGCAGCTCGGACGGCAGCGGCTCGCCCGGCTCGAGACCGAGCGCGACGAAGCGCTTGACGGTCTGATCGAGCACCGCCGGATCGAACGCACGCACGTCGTTCAGGAGCCCGTAGCGCCACTCGCCGCGAAAGCCCGTGCGGCGCGGCACTCGCGCGAGCCACGGCACGAGCGCCGCCTTCGCGGAGCGCGGCAGCACGATCGCCTGCTCGTAGCGCTCGCCGCGTAGGCTGCGCGCGAGCGTCCGGCGCTTGCCCAAACCGAGCTCGCCGTGCGGAACGTCGAGCTCGATGCTGCGCTCGACCTCGGGCATCCGCTCGAGAACGGGCAGCGACCAGCGGGGGCCGACGACGTGGATTCGGGCCCCGGGCCGCCGCTCCGCGAGCAGCCGGTAGAGCGAGTGGGCCATGACCATGTCCCCGACCCAGGACGGGCCGACGATCAGGATCTGCGAGGCCGCGGAAGCGCCGAGCTCCTCGCTCAAGCCGCGGACTCCGGCGTGCCCGCTTCGTGCGCCCGCGCGTCCTCGAGCGCATCGAGGTAGGCGTTCACGCCGGCGCGGACGTCCTTGAACGGCTCGCGGTAGCCGACCGCGCGCAGCTGCGACAGGTCCGCTTGCGTGTAGCTCTGGTAATGCTCTCGGAGCCCCTCCGGGAACGGGATGTAGCGGATCCGCCCGCGCCCGAGTCGCTCGATCAGCGCACGCGCGAGCTCGTTGAACGTGGCGCTCGCGCCCGTCCCCACGTTGAAGATGCCGCGCACGCCCGGATGGTCGAAGAACCAGAGGTTCACGCGGACGACGTCCTCGACGTAGACGAAGTCGCGGCGCTGCTCGCCCGCCTCGTAGCCGCCGCTGCCCTCGAAGAGCCGCGCCTCGCCCTCCTCGAGAATCTGCCTGCGCAGGTGATGCGCGACGCTCGCCATCGAGCCCTTGTGGGCTTCGCCCGGTCCGTAGACGTTGAAGTAGCGCAAGCCGACGATCTGCGAATCCGCGCCCGGCATGCGGGCACGCACGTAGCGGTCGAACATCAGCTTCGAGAAGCCGTACACGTTCAGCGGCCGCTCCGCGCGCGGATCGTGCTCGACGAACGACGTGCTCGCGCCGTAGATCGCGGCGGAGGAGGCGTAGATCAGCGGCACGCGCTCGCGCATGCAGTACTCGAGCAGCCGCTTCGAGTAGCGATAGTTCGCCTCCATCATGTAGCGGCCGTTCCATTCGGTCGTGACCACGCACGCGCCCTGATGGAAGATCGCGGTCGGCCGCTCGATCGCGTTCCGCTCGAGCCGCTCGATGAACTCCTCGGCGTCGAGGTAGTCGGCGATCTCCGTGCCGACCAGATTCGCGAATTTCCGGCCGTCGGTCAGATCGTCGACGACGGTCACGTCGAAGCGGCCGCGCCGGTTCAGCCCGCGGACGATGTTGCTGCCGATGAACCCGGCGCCGCCGGTCACGACGATCATCGCGGCAGCTCCGCCGAGGGCGCGAGCTCCGCACCGAGAAGCTCGCGGTAGATGTCGAGGTAGCGTTCGGTCATGGTCGAGGGATCGAAGGCCCGTGCGCGCACCCGGTTGCGCTCGGCAATAGCATTGCGCAGCGGCGCATCCGAGCACAACCGCAGGATCGCCGCCGCGAGCGCGTCCGGATCGTTCGGCGGCACGAGGATGCCGTTCTCACCGTCCTGGATGGCCTCCGGGATGCCGCCGACCGCGCTCGCGACGACCGGCAGCCCGAATTGCATCGCATCGAGCAGGATCGAGCCCAAGCCTTCGTGCAGCGACGGGTACACGAGGAGGTCGAGCGCGGCCAGATAGTCGCCGACGTTGCGCACCCAGCCGGTGAAGGTGACGTTGCCGAGCCCGCTCGCCGCCGCGCGCAACGCGTGCTCGTCGCGCCCGGCGCCGACGAGCAGGAAGTGAATCGAGGGCGCCGTCCGCTCGAGCGACGCGGCGGCCTTCAGCAGCACGTGCTGGCCCTTGTGGCTCGCATCGAGCGCGGCGACGTGCCCGACCAGGAAGCGGCCAGTGCGCGCGGCGCGAAAGCGGCGCGCCCACTCGGCATCGTGCTCGAGGTTGCTCGCGGCGCTCGGCACCTTGGTGACGGCCGAGCGCGGCTCGTAGGCGCGGATCGCCGCCGCGATCGCATCGGACAGCGCGACGACCCGGGCCGCGCGCGCGTACATCTCGCGGGTGACCGGGCTCGCGGACGGGCGCGTGTCGACGCGCCGCGTGATCAGATAGGGTGTGCGGTCGAGCAGGTGGCGCGCGAACGCCGCCTGCGCGCCCCCCGTCTCGTGCGCGTGGATCAGCCGTGCGCCGGCGCTCGCGCGGATCGCGCCGAGCCGATCGGCTACCGGGATCACGGTCACGCCGGCGATGCCGTGCAGCCGGGCGGCGAGCGGGCGGTCCGCCCGCGCGATCACGCACTGCTGCGGCAGGTGCTCCGCGAGCCCTCGGATCAAGAGCTCCGTTTGCCGCTCGCCGCCGCGGTAGTTCCGCGCGAGATTCACGTGCACGACGGCGGCCCGGCGCGGCGCATCGCGCAGTGCGCGGGCGCTCGGCGCGGCCGGCCGCCCGGCCTCGATCTCGGGCGCGATGTCCCGGTAGACCTCGAGGTAACGCCGCGCCATCACGGCCGCGTCGTAGTCGCGGGCGCGCTCGCGGCTCTCGGCGGCGAACGCCGCGCGGAGCGGCTCGTCGCGCACGAGACGCTCGATCGCGGCGGCGAGCGCCGGCGCATCGCCGACCGGAACGAGAAGACCGTTCGCCTCGTGCGTCACGATGTCGGGAATGCCGCCGGCGGCGCTCGCGACGATCGGCAATCCGAACTGCATCGCATCGAGCAGGACCGAGCCGAGTCCCTCGCGCTCCGACGGGAACGCGAACAGATCGAACGCCGCGAGGTAGTTGCCGACCTCGTTCGTCCATCCTTCGATCGAGACGTTCGGCAGCTCCGCCGCGGCCGCCCTGATCCGCGCCTCGTCCTTGCCCGCGCCGACCAGCACGAAATGCACGTTCGGCGCGCGCGCCGCGAGCTCGGCCGCCGCGGCGAGGAGCGTCATCTGACCCTTCGTCGGATCGAACGCCGCGATGTGCCCGACGAGGAGCCGGCCGGCGTGCCGCTCGCGAAAGCGCGCGACCCAGTCGGGGTTCACCGGGAGCGCGCTCGTCGCGGACGGAATGCGGCAGAGCTCGAGCCTATCGTAGGCCGCGAGCACGCGGGCGACCGCGTCGGACAGGACGACGACGCGCGCGGCGCGGGCGTACATCTGGCGGGTGAACGGATCGCGCCGCGGCGAATTCTCGACGCGGCGCGTGATGACGTACGGCACACCGGACAGGAGCCTGCCGAGCAGCGCGGCCTGCGCGCCGCCGGTCTCGTGCGCGTGCACGAGCCGCGCGCCGGCCAGGGCCCTGCAAGCCGCGGTACGCCCGCGCACCGGTCGCACCTCTACGCCCGGCAGATTGGCGAGCCGCTCGGCGAGCGGGCTGCCCGCGCGCGCGATCAGCCGTTGCGCGGGCACGGCACCTGCGAGCGCACGGATCAACAGCTCCGTCTGGCGCTCGCCGCCGCGAAAGCCGCGCGCGAGATTGATGTGGCACAGCACCGCGGCACGGCCGGCTTCAGCCATCGGTCGGTGCCGCGGCAATGGGGACGCCGCTCAGGAGCCCTCGTCGACGAGCTCGTAGCTCGAGCTGCAGTACGGGCACTTCGCCTTGCCGGTCGCCTCGATCGGCAGGTAGACCTTCGGGTGGGAGTTCCAAAGGTACATGTCCGGCAGCGGACAATGCAGCGGCAGGTCGGCGCGCGTCACGCGATAGACGCGCTCCGCGTTGGCGGGCTTCAGCGCTTCCTCCGCACGGCCCGAACGTAGGCGCACGACAGGTCTCCTCGATCCACGGAAGCGCGGATTATACCGATCGCACGCCCACCCCGGCGGCCGGCTCCGCGCCGGCGCGATCTTCGGTGGGAGCGGCTGTCCAGCCGCGACCGGCTTGGTTCGAAGTTTCGGCGGTCGCGGCTGAACAGCCGCTCCCACCCATATATGCGTATGCGGCGGCGGCACCTTTCGTCTTCGCGCGGCGCTAGGGGCCGAAGACTTCGGTCCAGAGGGAGGTGACGAGCGCGCGCTCGTCGCGGAGCTCGTCGGCGCCGGCGACGCGGCCGGCCTCGTCGAGCGCGAGTGTGTGAACGCGCTGGCGGAGCGCGAGATAGGCCGCCTTCAGCGCCGCGCACCGCTCCGCCGGAACGAGCCCGGTCCGCTCGAGCGCCTCGAGCTGCCGGACGTTGTCCGGAAACTCGACGAGCTCCGGATACCGATCCGCGTTCGCGAGCACCCAGTAGTCGATCAGAAACTCGATGTCCGCGATCCCGCCCGGATCCTGCTTCAGGTCGAAGCCCTTGCCGTGCGCGACCGACAGCTCCTTGCGCATCCGTGCGCGCATCTCGGCGATGTCGCTCTTCAGCCGGTCGCGGCGCACGTGCCGCACGAGCACGGTCTGCCGCTCCTCGGCGAACGCCTCCCGCACGGCCGGCGAGCCCGCGAGCGCGCGGCTGCGCAGGAGCGCCTGATGCTCCCACGTCCACGCCTCGTGCCGCTGGTAGCGCCGGAAGTTGTCGAGGCTCGAGACGAGCAGGCCTTTCCTGCCGCTCGGCCGGAGCCGCGTGTCGACGTCGTAGAGCCGGCCGGACGTGGTCTGGATCGTCAGGAAGTGGATCAGCCGCTGCACGAGCCGCGCGAAGAACCGGTCGTTGTCGAGCGGCGGCGAGCCGTCCGTCTCCTGGTGCGAACCGCTCGAGTCGTGCAGGAAGACGAGGTCGAGGTCCGAGCCGTAGCCGAGCTCGAGCCCGCCGAGCTTGCCGTAGCCGATCACGGCGAAGCCGGCCTCCCGAAGATCGGGCGGCTCGCCGTACAACGGCCGGCCGTGCTTCTCGGTGAGCTCCTGCCAGGCCGTCTTCAGCGCGAGCTCGAGCACCAGCTCGGCCGTATCCGTCAGGCGATCGCTCACCTTCATCAGCGGCAGCGCGCCGAACCGATCCGCGATCGCGATGCGGAAGATCGCGGTGCGATGGAACACGCGGATCGCATCGAGCAGCGCCTCGAGATCGCCGGGCGGCACGCTCGCGACCTGCCGCGCTAGGAGCTCCTCGAGCTCCGCGCGGGTCGGCGGCGACTCGAAGAGCCTCGGGTCGAGCAGCTCGTCGAGCAGGAGCGGCTGCTCGGCGACCTGCCGTGCGAGCAGCCCGCTCTGGCTGACGAGGTCGAGCAACCGCTCGAGCGCCGACGGGCTCTCGGTCAGCAGCGCGAGATAGGCGCTGCGCCGACCGACCGCCTGCAGCACCGGCAGCACGCGTGCGAGGGTGGACGTAGGCCAACGGCGCGCGCCGAGCAGCGGCACCATCCGGGCGACGACGGCCGCGAGCCGGCGCCGGCTCGGCTCGTCCATCCGCCGATAGAGCGCGCCGCGGCGCAGCTCTTTCAAGAGCCGCCGCGCTTCCTCGTCCGCCGCGAGCGACGTGCCCGCGACGAGCTCGTCGATGTCGCCCGCGTCCCACGCGGCGACGAGCGACTCGCGGCTCCGCTCGCTCTCCCCGCCGCCGCCTTCGAACGCGATGCGCTCGAACTCCGCCTGCACTGCGTCGCGGTGCTCGGCGAGACGCGCGGCGAGCGCGCCCCAAGCGGGCATCCCCATCGCGAGCGCGAGGCGCGCGCGCGTTTCCTCGTCCGCCGGCAGCTCGTGCGTCTGCGCGTCGTCGAGCGCTTGTAGCCGGTTCTCGAGCGCGCGCAGGAAGCGGTACGCGTCCTCGAGCGCGGCGACGCTCTCGGCGGAGAGCTGCCGCTCGGAGACGAGCGACGGCAGCAGCCGGAGCAGCGAGCGCTCGCGGAGCGCGGGATTGCGCCCGCCGCGCAGCAGCTGGAACGTCTGCGCGATGAACTCGATCTCGCGGATGCCGCCCGGACCGAGCTTGATGTTCTCCGCCATATCCTTGCGCGCGACCTCACGCGCAATCAGCGTCTTCATCTCGCGCAGCGCGGCGAACACGCCGAAGTCGAGATAGCGCCGAAAGACGAACGGCGTCAGGATCTCGCCGAACAGCTCCGCCTCGTGCTCGAGCCCGGTGATCAGCCGCGCCTTCACGTACGCGTAGCGCTCCCAGTCGCGGCCGTGCCGCACGAGGTAGGACTCGAACGCCGCGACGCTCATCGCGAGCGGCCCGCTCGCGCCGAACGGCCGGAGCCGGGTGTCGACCCGGAACACGAAGCCGTCCTCGGTGCGCTGGTCGAGCAGCCTGATCAGAAGCTGCGCGACTCGGCGGTAGTAGGCCTCGGGCTCCTCGGCGATCGAGCCGCCGAGGTCCGCATCCGGGAAGAGCAGCACGAGATCGATGTCGGAGGAGTAGTTCAGCTCCTCGCCGCCGAGCTTGCCCATCCCGAGCACGAGCAGCGGCTGCTCCGTGCCGTCCGGTCCCCGCGGCCGGCCGAAACGGGGCTCGAGCGCGTCCGCCGCATAGCCGAGCGCGATCCGCAGCATGCCGTCGGCGAGCGCCGTCAGCTCGGCGAGCGTCGTGTCGAGGGTCGCCGCGCCGGTGAAATCGCGCCATGCGATCCGCGCCATCTCGATCTGCCGCGCCACGCGCAGCGCGGTCATCGCCTCGCTCTCGGACAGGCCGTCGAGGCGGACGCGGGCGGCGAGCGCGTCGGCCGCGAGCGGCGTGGGATCGCCGAGCCGCTCCGCGAGCGCGGCCGCGTGCCGGCGCAGCGTGCGGAGCACGAAGTCGCTCGCGACCGCGACGCGTGGCGCATCCGCGGCGAGCTCGGGCGGAAGCTCGAGCGTCGCGAGCTCGGCAAGGGTGCGCTCGGCGCGCACGCGGAGCGCGGCGGGCCATGCCCGGTCTGACTGCGGCTGCATCGGACCTCGTGCGACGTGACCGGCGTGAGGCGCCGGTGTACAGCGTAGCAGCGCGACGCCGGCGCAAAAAAGAAGCCCCGCGAGAGCGGGGCTTCCGTAGCGAAGAGCTCGTGCGCGTCTACATCATGCCGCCCATGTCGTGCGGCATCGCGGGCGCGGCGGCCTCTTCCTTCGGCTGCTCGGCGATCATCGCCTCCGTCGTCAGCAGCAAACCCGCGACCGACGTCGCGTTCAGCAGCGCGAGCCGCGTGACCTTGGTCGGGTCGATGATGCCGAACTCGACCATGTCGCCGTACTCGC
>CAYWGQ010000048.1:0-22101 GCA_964457725.1 uncultured Gammaproteobacteria bacterium | reverse complement strand
CATGCTCGAGGGCGCCGGCCTGAACGGTCTCACGCTGCTGATCGGCTTCGTGATCATCGTCGCGATCCTCGATTTGATCATGACCGGCGCGATCCCGAAGTGGGCGATCTTCGCACCCGTCTTCGTGCCGCTCTTGATGCGGTTGAACGTGGAGCCGGAGGCGGTGCTCGCAGCGTACCGAGTGGGCGACAGCCCGGTGAATGCGATCAGCCCGTTGAACGCCTATTTCGCGTTGATCGTGTCGTTCGCGATGAAATACGAGCCGAAGGCGGGCGTCGGCACGGTAATCGCGCTGATGCTGCCTTACGTCATCGTGCTGTTCGTCGTCTGGACGGTCTTGCTTGCGCTCTGGCACTTGCTCGGACTGCCTTGGGGCCTGTAGCGGCTGCCCCGCCGTCCGGCAGCACGGCCGGCGCCCATGCATCAAACAAGGAGGTTGCGAACATGGCGATGAAGCGCTCCGCTACCAAGTCCTCGGTGACTGCGTCGATCGGCCCGAAGGAATCGGGGGCACCGCGCCGCGCGTCGATCGAGATCAGCGTTGCGCACGGCGCGCCGGCTCAGGAGCGCGCCGACGTGCTCGTCGTCGGCGCGTTCACGGACGGCACCCTCACGCCCGGCGGTCGTGCGGTCGACGAAGCCTCCGGAGGCCGCCTTCGGAAGGTGCTCGAGCGCGGCGACCTCGAGCGGGCGCCGGGCTCGGCGCTGATGCTCTACGACTTGCCCGGGGTCTCCGCCTCGCGCGTGCTGGTCGTGAGCCTCGGCGAGCGAGAACGCTTCGACGACAAGGCGTGGCGGGACGCGCTCGCCGGCGTCGCGCGCGCGCTCGATCACGCCCGCGCCGGCGGCGCCGTCGTCACCCTCGCCGAGATCGATCTGTCGAGCCGCTCCCTCGCCTGACGCGTCCAGCAGGCGAGCCGCGTGCTCATCGACGGCAGCTATCGGTTCGACGCGCCGAAGGCCGAGAACTGCGACGGCGAGCGCGGTGCGGACAACATCCGGCTGCTGATCCCCGAGGAGGTGACGCCCGAGCTCGAGGAGGCTGCACGCCGCGGCCGAGCGATCGCCGAGGGCATGGCGCTCGCGAAGGACCTCGGCAACCTTCCGGCAAACGTCTGCACGCCCGAGTATCTCGCCGACACCGCCCGTGCCCTCGCCCGCGAGCTCGGCCTCGAAGCGGAGGTTCTCGAGCGCGAGGACATGGCGGACCTCGGAATTGCGGCGCTGGCCGTCGGCCGCGCGTCGGCTAACCCGTGCAAGCTGATCGTACTCCGCTACAACGGCGGGCCGAGCGGCGCGAAGCCGATCGTGCTCGTCGGCAAAGGCGTGACCTTCGACACCGGCGGCGTTTCCTTGAAGCCGGGTGACGACATGGACATGATGAAATACGACATGTGCGGCGCGGCGGCGGTTTTCGGCGTGCTGAGCACGCTCGCACGCATCCGCCTACCCGTGAACGCCGTCGGCATCGTCAACGCGGTCGAGAACATGCCGGGGGGCAACGCGACTCGCCCGGGCGACGTGGTCACCTCGATGGCGGGCATCACGATCGAGGTCCTGAACACGGACGCCGAAGGCCGCCTCGGCCTCTGCGACGCGCTCACGTACGCGGAGCGCTTCGACCCGGCATACGTCGTCGACATCGCGACGCTGACGGGCGCCTGCGTCATTGCGCTCGGCCACGTCGCGAGCGGCCTGTACGCGAACGACGAGGCGCTCGGACGAGAGCTCTTCGAGTGCGGCACGGAGACCGGCGACAAGGCGTGGCCGCTGCCGCTGTGGGACGAGTACCTCGATCAGCTGAAGAGCAACTTCGCGGATCTCGCGAACATCGGCGGCCGCCCGGCCGGCAGCGTGACCGCGGCGTGCTTCCTCGGCCGCTTCGCGAAGAGCTATCGCTGGGCGCATCTCGACATCGCCGGCACGAACGCCCGTTCCGGCAACGACAAGGGAGCGACCGGCCGCCCGGTGCCGCTGCTGTCGGAGTTCATGATCCGCTACTCCGAGCGCGCGGACGCCCGCGCGGAAAGAGGGCTGCGGCAAGCCAACTGAGCGCGCGAGCACCGGGGCGCCGTTCCGCTCGTCCGCGCGGTTGGGAGCGGCGCTCCGGGCAGTGCCGACGAGCATGGCCGCCGCCACTCCACCCGTCGCGCAGGGCCGTACCGATGCGGACTTCGTGTCGACCGGCCGCCTGCCGCCGAGCGACCGCGTGCAGGCGCTCGTCGAGGAGGCCCACCGGCGATATCGGTCGGACCCCGGCGGCGAGCTCTCGCAAGTGTACCCGTCCCTCGCGCGCGCGCCGGACGATCTCTTCGGCGTGTGCATCGCCGACGTCACCGGCAATGTCCATGCCGCGGGCGACGCACGCCGCGAGTTCACGATCATGAGCGTCTCGAAGCCGTTCGTGTTCGCGTTGATCTGCGCCGCGGTCGGCGCGGACGAGGTACGCGACAGGATCGGCGTCGACGCGACGGGTCGCACGTTCGACTCGCTCGAGGCAGTCGAGCGCGCTCCCGGCGGGCGTACCAATCCGATGGTGAACTCCGGGGCGATCGCGACGACCAGCCTCGCCCCCGGCAACCGTCTCGACGAGAAATGGCGATTCCTGCACGAAGGCCTGTCCCGGTTCGCGGGCCGCACGTTGCGGCTGAACGAGGAAGTGCACGCCGATGCCGCCGCGAGCAATCACCGCAACCGCAGCATCGCACGGCTGCTTCAGAGCCTCGGCCGCCTTTACATGCCGCCCGACGAGGCCGTCGAGCTCTATACCCGGCAGTGCTCGCTCGACGTCACGGCGGAGGATCTGGCGGTGATGGGAGCGACACTCGCGGACGGCGGCGTCAATCCGCTCAGCCGAGACGCGGTCGTCGCGCCGCACGACTGCCACTGCGCGCTCGCGGTCATGGCCATCGCCGGGCTCTACGAGACCTCGGGGACGTGGCTGTTCGACGTCGGCTTGCCCGGCAAGAGCGGCATCGGCGGCGGCATCGCGGCCGCGGCGCCCGGGAAGGCCGGGCTCGGCACGTTCGCGCCGCGCCTCGACGCAGCCGGCAACAGCGTGAAAGGCCAGCTCGCCGCGCGGTTCCTGTCGCAGCGTCTGGGCTTGGACCTGTTCGCCTCGCGGGCGGCGCGGCCGCCGGACGCGCCGGCGAGCGAACCTCGTTGAAACCGCTGCAAAAACCGTGAACCACTGACGGGCGCGGCGCCCGCCGCCGCTCTACAGTTTCCGCCGGACGCTGCCGATACCAGGGGGACCGCCGGCCTGAGCCGCGCGCCGCCTCGCAGCGCGGCGTCCCGGCGTGCATCAGATATTGGACGACAACGAGAAGCGCCAGAATGACACCGGAGCTGCAGGCGAGGCTGGAGAACTGCAAGACGCTTCCCAGCCCTCCCGGCGTGGCCACGCAGATCATCACGCTCGCCAACGATCCGGAAGCCGACATCCAGAAGATCTCGAAGGTCATGGCGCTCGATCCCGCCATCACCGCAAAGGTGCTGCGCCTCGCGAACTCTCCTCTTTATGCCCGCCGCAGCAAGGTCGCGAGCCTCCCGCAGGCGGTCGTCGTGCTCGGCCTGAATGCGACGATCTCGCTCGCGCTGTCGTTCTCGCTGCTGAAGTCCTGGCGGGACGATCAGGCAGAGGACGGGCTCGACTATCCCCTCTTCTGGCGGCGCGCGCTGCTCGGCGCGACGGTCGGGCGGGCGCTCGCCGAAGCGCTGCGGATGAAGAACGCGGAGGAGCTGTTCCTGACCTGCCTGCTCCAGGACATCGGCATGCTGGCGCTCGCACGTGCGATGCCAGGGCTCTATGCGCCGCTCGGCAAGGAGCAGTTGCGGCATGCCCGCGTGATCGACGTCGAGCGCGCTGCGCTCGAGACCGATCACGCGGCGGTCGGCGGTTGGCTGCTGAAAACCTGGAACTTCCCCGAGACGATCGAGCAGGGCGTGGCCGGCAGTCACGACCCGGCCCGTGTCCCGGCCGTCCATCCGAACGCGGCGTTCGTGCGGTGCGTCCACGTCGCCGGAGCGATCGCCGAGCACTTCCTAGCGGGAGCCGACGGCGGCGATCTGCAGACGGTCGCGGCTGCCGCCGAGCGTCACTTGCGGCTCGGCAAGGCGGACCTCGGCGCCGTCATGCAGAAGGTCGCCGAAGCGATCCCGGAGATAGAGCAGATCTTCGACGCGAAGATCCTCGCGCAGACGCAGGCCGAGTCGATCCTCGAGGACGCACGCGAGGCGCTGATGCTGCGCAGTCTGCAATCGCTCCAGGCGGTGTCGCAGCTGCAGGACCACGCCGACTCCCTCGAAGCCCGCACGCGTGAGCTCGAGGAGTCGAGCCGTCGCGACGGCTTGACCGGCTTGTTCAACCGCCGCTATCTCGACGAGTTCCTCGCCGCGGCCTCGAGACATGCGCGGCAGACCGGCGAGCCGCTGAGCGTCGCGTTTGCCGACCTCGACGGCTTCAAAGGGGTCAACGACACGTACGGTCATCGCGCCGGCGATCACGTGTTGATCGCCACTGCGCGCCTGCTGCAGGGCAACGTCCGATCGTCCGATATCGTGGCCCGCTACGGCGGCGAGGAGTTCGTCGTCGTCTTCCCGAACACCGACCGGCAGACCGCTCGCGCGATCTGCGAGCGGATCGTGCGCGCCTGTGCCAACGCGCGGCACGACGTCGAGACCGATCCCTCGGCGCTGACGGTGACGATCTCGATCGGCACCGCCACGGCCGACCCCATGAGCGGCCTCGACACCGTCGAGGCGCTGCTCGCGGCGGCCGACAAGGCCCTCTATGCCGCGAAGCTCGGCGGGCGAAACCGCGCGGTGCCTTTCGACCTGGTCGCCTGACGATCTCCGCTCGGCCAGGCAGGCGCCGGTCGCATCAGTCGTCGAAATCGTCGTCGTCGAAACCGTCGTCGTCGAAACCGTCGTCGAAGTCGTCGAACAGGTCATCGTCGTCGTCGTCGAACGCGTCGTCGTCCAGCATCTGGCCGCGAATCTCGCCGGCCGGATGCAGATCCGTGTGCACGTTCGCGTAGATCAAGCCGTCCTTCATCGCAAGCGCGAGTGACGCGACGTTGTTGACCGGCCGCCCGACGACGGGCATGCAGTCGGCACCGGTATAGTCGGCGTTCGTCAGCTCGCCGGCGAGCCGCTCGCCGTCGAACTGCAGTCGTCCCGGCTCGACCAGCCCGAAGACGACCGGGCCGTTCTCGCCGGGGCGCCCGCAGTGGAAATGCGCCGCGGAGAAGGCCCCGGTCAGCCCTCGCACGCGGAGCATCACCCTTACGCGTGCCAACGCCGGATCGAACCGAGCGGCCGCGAGGCCCAGTGCCGGCGTGTCCACACCCCCCGGAACCATCTCCGGCGGATCGCCGCTCATGACGACCTCCTGTGCGCCCGACAGGCGACCGAGGAAGTCGAAGTCGTCGTCCGCGGCCGCCGTACCGGCAACCAACGCGATCGCCGTCGCAGCACAGAAAATGTATCGGTTCATCTCGTCACCTCCCTGTCGAGCCGCACGCTGGCGGCGTCCTCCGTGTAGGAGCGGCTGTCCAGCCGCGGTTCTTCTGCCGGGAGTCGCGGCTGGACAGCCGCTCCTACCCCGTCTCCTGCGGAGCGAAGAAGTGCAAGACACGTGCCCGGCGCCCCCGCTTGCATTCCGTTCCGATAGCAGGGACATTGCCTTACTCCTCGCTCGAGGCGCCCAAATGACTGTTCGACTCCCGGCCGCCGGAGCCGCGGCCATCGCCGCCGCCGTGGCGCTCGCGCTCGAGGGAGCCGCCGAACCGGTGCAGCTCTTCGACGGCACGCTCTCCGGCTGGAGCGTCGAGAATGCGCCCGGCGGCAACATCTCGACCCGCGACGGCGTGCTCCGGGTCGAGGAGCCGGCCGGCTGGCTCCGCTCGAGCGAAACGTACGGCGATTTCGCGCTGCGGATCGAGTTCCGGTTCGTGACCGACGACGCCGACAGCGGCATCTTCGTTCGCGCGACCGCCGAGCAGACGTTCGGCCGCGGGTGGCCGAGCGGCAGCTATCAAGTGCAGCTCAGGAATCCGGTCGGCGAGAGCCGTTTTCCCCCGGTCGGCGGCATCTTTCGGCACGGCATGCCGGCGGGCGAAGCGGAGTTCGACCCGGCCGCCGCCGCGGCGCTCTCCGCCGGCACCGGCGAGTGGCAAGTGCTCGAGATCGAAGTGCTCGGCGACCGGCTCGACGTGCGTCTGAACGGCGCGCATCTGACGCGCGCGTCCGGCATCGAGAATCCGCGCGGCTACGTCGGTATTCAAGCGGAGACGGGTGCAGTCGAGTTCCGATCGATCGCGATCGAGCCGCGGGGCTCGGAAGGCGATCGTTAGCGGGATGAGACGACTCCCGATTTCTTGCGGATGAGCGCTCAGCACCATCCGGCCGGCCGTCTCGGTGCACGCGTGAGGCCGCCGATGGGCGGGCCGCTGTCGACGCTGCAAGGCTTCGTCGGCGTGTTCCGCTACAGCCGCCACGCGGTGCGGCTCGTCTGGGACACGAGCCGCAAGCTCACGGTCGCGCTCGGCGCCCTGACGGTCATCGCCGGTGTGCTTCCGGCCGCCGTCGCGTGGGTCGGTGCGCGGATCGTCGATGCGGTCGTCGCGGCAATCCAGGCGGGCGGCACGGATGCGACCCGCGTGATCGAGCTCGTCGTGCTCGAAGGCGTGCTCGTCGCGGGAATCGCCGCGGCGCAGCGCGGCCTCTCCCTCTGTCAGTCGCTGCTGCGCGCGCAGCTCGGCAACCGCGTGAACGTGATGATCCTCGAGAAGGCGCTCACGCTCGAGCTGGCGCACTTCGAGGACTCCGAGTTCTACGACAAGCTCACACGCGCACGGCGCGAGGCGTCGAGCCGCCCGCTCTCGCTCGTGATGCGCACGTTCGGCCTCGTGCAGAACGGCATCTCGCTCGTGAGCTACGGGGCGCTCCTCGTGCAGTTCTCGCCGTGGGCCGTCGTCGTGCTGCTTCTCGCGGGCTTGCCGCCGTTCGTCGCCGAGGCGAAGTTCTCGAGCGACGCGTTTCGCCTGTTCCGCTGGCGCTCGCCCGAGACGCGCAAGCAGATGTACCTCGAGATGGTGCTCGCGCGAGAGGATCACGCGAAAGAGGTCAAGCTGTTCGGGCTCGGGCCGCGCTTCCTGCAACGCTACCGCGACATCTTCAAGCGGCTGTACGCCGAGGACCGCGCGCTGACGATCCGCCGCGATACGTGGGGCTTCGCGCTCGGCCTGGTCGCGACCGTCACGCTCTACGGCGCCTACGCGTGGATCGCGATCAGCACCGTCCAGGGGCTCATCACGCTCGGCGAGATGACGATGTATTTGATGGTGTTTCGCCAGGGGCAGAGCGCGGTCTCGGCGATCCTCTCCTCGATCGGCGGCATGTACGAGGACAACCTCTACCTCTCGACGCTGTACGAGTACCTCGAGACGCCGGTCGCGCCGAAGCTCGGCACGGCTACGCAAGGTCCGCTGCCGGACGACGGCGTGCGCTTCGAGGGCGTGTCGTTCACCTACCCCGGCGCGGACGAGCCGGCGCTCGCGGACATCGACCTGCACTTGCCGCGCGGGTCGAGTCTCGCGCTCGTCGGCGAGAACGGCTCCGGCAAGACGACGCTGATCAAGCTGCTGACGCGGCTGTATCGGCCGACCGCCGGCCGTATCCTTCTCGACGGTCGCGACCTCGAAGACTGGGACGAGCAGGCGCTCCGCGAGCGCATCGGCGTGATCTTCCAGGACTTCACCCGCTACCAGATGCGGGTCGGGGAGAACGTCGGCGCGGGCGACGAGCCGTTCTTCGAGGACGAAGCCCGCTGGCGCGAGGCGGCCGAGAAAGGCCGCGCCGCCGAATTCATCGAGCAGCTTCCGAGCGGCTACGACACGCAGCTCGGGCAGTGGTTCGCCGAAGGCCGCGAGCTCTCGGGCGGGCAGTGGCAGAAGATTGCGCTGTCGCGCGCGTTCATGCGCACGCGAGCGGACATCCTCGTGCTCGACGAGCCGACGGCCGCGATGGACGCACAGGCCGAGGCCGAGGTCTTCGAGCACTTCCGTCAGATCGCCTCGGACCGGATCACGATCCTGATCTCGCATCGGTTCTCGACGGTGCGGATGGCGGACCAGATCGTCGTGCTCGAGCGGGGAAGAATCATCGAGCGCGGCACGCACGACGAGCTGATGGCGCTCGGCGGCCGCTATGCGCACCTCTTCACGCTGCAGGCGCGCGGCTATCGGTGAGCCCGCGCTCGTCGGCGAGGCCGAGAAGCTCGATGCAGCTGCGAAGCAGCACGCGGGTCTCGTCCGCCGGCACGGCGGTGCGCACGACGCGGACCGGCGCGGCGCCGCACGGCCGCCAGCGCGCGGCGTGCTTCGCGCCCGAGCATTCCACGAAGACCGAGAGCGTCGGAACACCGAGCGCGGCCGCGATGTGCTGCCCCGCGGAGTCGTAGCCAGCGTACACGTCGGCGGCCGCGATCGCGGCGAAGAACGCGGCGACGTCCGCTTCCCACGTCACGATCGGCGCGCTCGACGCCGCGAGCCCTTCGAGCGTGCGCCCCGGCGGAAGGTGCAAGACGGGGATCCGCCGCTCTCGGAGCGCCTCGGCGAGACGCTCGCTCCGGGCAATCTCCTCCGCGCCTGCGCCCCGGGCGAGGAGCACCCTGAAACCGCGCCGCGCGAGCCACTCGAGCAGCTGGGCCTCAAAGGCGGGGCCGACGCGCTTGCGGTCGTTGCCGCCGACGCCGAAGCTCACCGCCGCGATCGGCCGTGGACCGAGCCCGGCCCGCAGCGCCCTCGTCCACGCGGCATCGTCGGGCGGAAGCGCGAGGGGCCCGTCGTCGGCGTCGCCGCTCGTGCCGAGCGCCTCGTCGAGCCAGCGGCAAACGAGCTCCCCGAGCGGCGCGTTGCCGTCCGCGCCGTAGCTCCTGCTCGGAAAGTGCACGTACCGCTCCGGCACGACGGGCGGCAGCAGACCGAGCTGGGTCAGCCGCGAATCCGGGTCGACGAGCAGGAGCTCGCTCTCGGCCAGCCCCGCGGATGCTCGCCGCGCCGCATCGCGGACGGCGAGCCACGCGTTCAAGCGGTCTGCGAGACACCCCGTCCGCCGGTAGGCGATCGGCGCATGCACCGCGCGCGGCACGCTGCGCGCGAGCACGCGCGCGCCCTCTCCGCCGATGAGATGAATCGTCGCGCTCGGGAAGAGTCGCGCGAGACGGCGCAGCGCCGGCAGGCAGATTGCGACGTCCGCGCCGAGCGTCAACCGCGAGAGGAGAATGACGCGGCGCACGCGAGCGCGCTCGGCCGCGCCGAGCGGGGCGCCGCGCGGCCGCCTGCGAAGCAGCTCCGCCTCGTTGCCGATCCCGCCGGCGCGCAGCGCCTCATCGAGCGCGCGGCATTCGGGGCGGTTGCGCGCGATCGTGATCAAGCGGGCGAAGAGCCGCCGGTACGCATCGGCGCCGTCGGGCGTGAACGCGTCGCAGAGCGGTTCGATCACCTCCGCGAAGAGCGCGCGCGTGCCGGCCTCCGCGCGCGCCGGATCCGGCGATAGCGCAGCCGCGGCGAGCGCTTCGACGAGCGCGTCGGGGCACGGCAGCTTCCCGTCGCGATGAGCCCTGAACGCGACGAACGGGTCGTCGTGCGCGGAGGCGGATTCGGCCAGATCACGCATCGTAGACGTCGCTCGGCGCGCGGGCGGCGAGGTGCGATGAGGGCGGCGCAGCTGGACAGCCGCTCCTATCAGCCGCCGCAGCGGCGGCGGTGAGCAGGGACAACGCGGCGTCGGCCACCTCCTCCGCCGTGAAGTCGACGCATTCGTGCCCGTACGGGCACTCGAAGGCGTAGCACGGCGTGCACTCCGTCGGCTTGCGGAGCAGCACGTGCGGCGTCCGTCGCGGCGCCCACTGCGACTCGAGCTCGGTCCCCGAATACACGACGCACGCGGGACTGCCGAACGCGTCCGCCATGTGCATCGCCGCGCTGTTGTTCGTGATCACGAGCTTCGCCGCCTCGACCAGCGCCGCAAGCTCCGGCACGGAGGTTCGGCCGGACACGTCGAGCGCCGCGTCGCCGAGCGTGCGCGCGAGCACCGACGCGCGCTCGGCTTCGTGCACGGTCGCAGTGACGACGACCGGCCAGCCGGTTGCGGCTGCGACGATTGCGGCCGCGGCCGCCGAGCGCGCGGGATCGTACGTGCGAGCGGCAGCGGTCGCCCACGGCGACAACAGCACGTACGGCTCGTCGGCGCGGACGCCGCGCGCGGCGAGCAGCGCGCGCACGCTCGCCCGGGCGTCGTCCGGCACACGCAAGGCGAGCGCCCGCGAGCGGACCGGGATGCCGAGCGCCTCGATCAGCGCGAGGTTCCGCTCGACTTGATGCGCGGCAACCGACAGGAACGGCGCGCGGTGCGTGAGCAGCGCGCT
Source organism: uncultured Gammaproteobacteria bacterium (assembly GCA_964457725.1). Lineage (GTDB taxonomy): Bacteria > Pseudomonadota > Gammaproteobacteria > Steroidobacterales > Rariloculaceae > FEN-1219. The sequence continues at coordinate 11,669 of CAYWGQ010000048.1, read as the reverse complement.
CGCTTCGCGCGATGCGCCGGCCCGAAGCGGTATTCCGGCGAGCCATGCGACGAACGCCGCAGGATACGGGCTCTGACTGAAGCTCGTGAGCACGATCGCGGCATCGAAACGCCGCGCTCGGAGCACATCGACGAAACGCCGCTCGCGCGCCGGATCGAACCGCAGGCGCCCGAGGTCCTGCCACAGCACCCGCTCGGTCCAGACGTCGTCGATCCAGGGCAGGAGCGGCGCGGCCTGCGAGCCTGCCGGGCTCGCGAGAAGCGTGATCGCTGCGTGGGGCAGCGCCGCACGCAGCGCCGCGAGCGCGGGCGCCGACATCAGCACGTCGCCGATGTTGTCGGCTCGAACGACGAGCACCCGCTCAGCGTCGAGCCAATCCATGGCTCAACCGCTCGAGTGCGCTCCCGCCGTCGCCCTGCGCACCTCGCCGTGCGAGTAGAGCAAGTGCTCGGGCACCTGGAGCGGCCCGCGGCGGACAGGACGCGTCTCCTCCATCAGCTCGAGCGCGGCTTCGACGACGCGCTCGGGCGTGACGCCGGCTAGACAGCGGTGGTGCCCCTCCGGGCAGACACTGCGATAGCAGGACTTGCACGGCACGTCGAAGCTCAGCACGCGACTCGGCACCTGCCAGGGCGTGTGCTGCGGGTTCGTGAGCGCGTAGAGGTCGACGACCGGCGTGCCGACCGCGGCAGCGACGTGCACCGGTCCGGTATTGTTCGACACGAGCAACGGTGCGCGCGCGATCAAGCCGGCGAGCTCGGCGAGACTCAAGCAGCCGCCGAGCGAAATCACCGGCACCCCCGCCTGCGCACGGATCCGGCCGAGCAGCGGCTCCTCCGAGCGCGTGCCGGTCAGCACGACCTGCCAGCCGTGGGTGCGAACGAGCGCCCGCACCACGGCCGCGAATCCCGTCTCCGAGTACCGCCGCGACGGCGCGGTCGCACCCGGATGAACGACGACCCACGGGCGGTCCTCGTCGAGCCCCGCGATCTCGAGACGCCGCGCGGCGCGCTCCGCCGCACGCGGGGGGATCCTGAGCCTCAGGCTGTGGTCGAGCGCCTGCCAACCGACGGACGCGACGAGATCGATCTGCCGCTGAACCTCGTGGCGGACCCCGCCGACCGGCTCCGGATCGGGCACCCAGTCGGTGAGCAGCTGATACGGGTTCTCGCGGCAGTGAGCGAGACGCCGCGGAATGTCCGCGAGGTAGCACATCATCGCTGCCGGCAGCGGATTCTGGCTGTAGACCGTGAAGATCACCGCGGCATCGAACTGCTGCGCCCGCAGCCGCCGGATCAGCTCGTGGTCCGAGCGGCTCGCCGACCGCTGTGCCGTCCCCTTCACCCAGGGCGCGTCGTAGATCAGCACCTCGTCGACGTCCGGGCACAGCCGTCCGGCCTCCGCACCGCCGGGCGAGGTCAGGAGCGTCACCCGACGCCGCGGGTCCGAGCGCTTCGCTGCGTGCAGCGCGGGCGTCGTCATCAGCACGTCCCCCATCGCATCGAGCCGCACGCAGAGCACGCGGTGCACTTGCCGCCAATGGCGGCGCGGTTGGATAACCGTCGTGTTCGAAATGGTCGAGAAATCCATGGGTCAGCCTACCTCCTCTCCTGCCGCTTGTCGGTTGTCGTTTTCCGCGACAGTCACGATGAACCGTGCGGCGGCCGCGAGGTCCGCCGCGATGTGCTCGGGCTCGCGATACCGACCGCGAACCCACTCCGTCTCGTTGCCGTTGTCGATCAGGATCGTCCGGCAGCCGGCGCGCCGGCCCGCCTCGACGTCGTCGAGGATGTCGCCGACGAGCCAGGTCGCCTTCAGGTCTAGCCCGAGATCGAGCGCCGCGCGACGCAACAGCCCGGGCTGCGGCTTGCGGCAGCCGCAGGCGCGCCGGTAGCGCGCGAGCATCCCGTCCGGGTGATGCGGGCAGAAATAGAACCCCGCGAGCTCCGCCCCGAGCGACTCGAGGCGCGCGGCGAGGTGCGCGCCGACGCGCTCGACGTCGGCTTCGCTGAACAAGCCGCGTGCGACGCCCGGTTGATTGGACACGAGCGCGATCCGGTAGCCGTTCTGGGCCAGGAGCCGAACGCCGCGCTCGGCGCCGGGCGCAAACCGTATCCGCGCCGGATCGACGTTGTAGGGCACGTTCTCGACGAGCGTGCCGTCCTTGTCGAGCAGCACCGTACGGCCGCGCGGCGCGGCGGCGGCCGGCAGCGGCTCCCGCGTCGGCATCCGCTGGATCGCCCGCGGCGTCAGGGCCATGACGTCTCCCGTTCCGGCACGACGAGAAGCTCCGGGATCACAGTGCCGCGCGGCTGGCACAGCACGAAACGCACGGCCGCGGCGACGCTCGCCGGATCCTGGAGCACCGCCTGATCGATGTCGGGGAAGCGCTCGAGCAGGAACGGCGTGCGCATTCCGCCGGCGATCAGCGCGGTCACCTTGATCCGGTGCTCGCGGCCTTCGACGTGCAGCGCGTGGCTCAAGCCGAGAAGGCCCCACTTGCTCGCGTGGTACGCGGCCGCGTTCGCCCAGGCGCGGCGAGCGGCCGTGGACACGACGTTGACGACGTGTCCGCCGTCCGCTTGCGTCCGCATCTGCTCGAACGCCTGCTTCGAGAGCAGGAACGGCCCTCTGAGGTTCACGGCGATCACGCGGTCCCACTCCTCGACCGAAAGCTCGAGCACCGACTTCGTCACGTCGATGCCCGCGTTGTTCACGAGCACGTCGAGCCGGCCGTGCTCGGCGACGACTGCGGCCACCGCATCCCGCGCTTGCGTCGCGTTCGCGACGTCGAGCGGGCGCACGAGCGCGGCGCCGCCGCCTGCGGTGATCGCTCGCGCCGTGCGGTCGGCGCGCTCGACGTCGACGTCCGCGACGATCACGGACGCGCCGGCCGCGCCGAGATCGCGGCAGATCGCTTCGCCGAGGCCGCTACCGCCGCCGGTCACGAGCACGACCCGGCCGTCGAGAGCCATCGCGCCGCCGGCTTCCAGGCTCGCGCTCACGACAGGCTTCCTCCGCTGATCAACGGCGTCACGACGGCGGACCCGGACAGCGGGGAGCCGGCCGGCTCGATCCACGCATCCGCGAGCACGCGCTCGTACGCCGCCTCGATACCCTGCGCGACGTGCTCCCAGGTGAACCGGCGCACGACGCGCGCCCGTCCGGAGCGTCCCATCGCCTCGCGGAGCCCCGCGTTGCGCTCGAGCGCGACGAGCGCGCGAGCGAGCGCGGCCGGCTCGTCCGGCGGCACGAGCAACCCGGTCGTGCCGTCCCGGACCGTGTACTTGATGCCGCCGACTCGGCTGCCGATCACGGGCACGGCGCATGCCATCGCCTCGAGCGGCGTGATGCCGAACGGCTCGTACCACGGCAGCGTCACGAAGACGTCGGCCGCGCTGTAGTAGTAGCGCAGCACGTTGCGGTCGCGCCGTCCGACGAAGCTCACCCGGTCGGCGACGCCGGCGGCGTACGCCACCCGCTGCAATCGCCCGATCTCGGGTGTCCTCGCCGGGTCCGGGCGACGCGACTCGCCGCCGACGATCAGCAGTCGCGCATCGCTCGGCGCTCCGCCTTCGCGCACGAAGCCGGCAAAACCTTCGATCGCGGTCGCGATGCCCTTGCGCGGGACGAGGCGGCCGAGCTGGAGCACGACGAACGCGTTGCGCGGGAGGCCGAGCGCTGCTCGCGCGGCTTCGCGGGGTACCGGAGCGAGCTCCGCCGGATCGAAGCCGCACGGAACGACGCTGATTCGCTCCGGGTCCGCGCCGTAGAAATGCATCAGGTCGCTTCTGTCCTGCGGGCACTCCGCAATGATCCGATCTGCCGCGCGGACGATGCGCTCCTCGATGCGGAAGCGGCTGTCCGGGAAACGGTCCGCGTTGCCTTGGTGTGCGCGGCGGATCCGGCCGAGCGCATGAAAAGTCACGACGAACGGTACGCCGAGGGCGCGCTTCAGCTCGACGGCGGTCATTCCCGACATCCAGAAGTGCGCGTGCACGACGTCGTAGCGGCGCCTCCGGCACACTCGGCGCACGAATCGCGTGAAGGCTCCCATGTGCGGGAGAAGCTCTTCCTTCGCAATCGGCTCCGGCGGACCCGCCGGCACGTGCACGACGCGTGCGCCCGCGCACCACTGCACGACCTCGGGCAGATCCGGCGCGTCGCGGCGAGTGAAGACGTCGACCTCGAAGCCGCGCTCCGCGAGCCGCTGGGTGAGCTGCGCGACGTAGACATTCTGACCGCCCGCATCGACGCCCCCCTGCACCGCGAGCGGCGACGCGTGGTCGCTGATCATCGCGACCCTACGCATAGGCCTGCGCCCCCGCGGCGTGCGCGTGGCCGCGGCGCCGCGCGCGTACGCCGGTGACCTCCGCAAAGGCCGCGTTCCAGTCGCGGACGAAGCGCGCGATACCGAATCGGGCCGCGGCCGCGCGCCGCGCGCGAACGCCGAGCCGCCGCGCTTCGTCCGGGTCCGCGAGCAGCCGTTGCATCCCGTCGACGAGCGTCTCGAGGCGCGTATCGACGAGCCCAGAGACCCCGTTCTCGACCACCGCACCGACCTCGGTGGTCGCGAACGCGACGATCGGCACGCCCGCCGCCATCGCTTCGCACATCGCGAGCCCGAGGCTCGTGTAGCGGATCGGATTGAAGAAGAAGCGGTACCGCGCGACGAACGGGACGAGCTCGTGATGCGGAATCTCGCCCAGGCCGCCGAGCGCCTCGGACTGCATGCCGACGAGATCGAGCGCGACGCATTCCCGCGCCGAGCGGTAGAGATCGAGGCCGAGCCGCCGGCCGCGCGACGCGAGCCCGTTCACGACGACGATGCCGCGCTCGAGCTCTCCGCCGTAGCGTACGTGCTCGGGCACGGCGACACCGTGCTCGATCACGGTCGTCGGCGTGCGACCGCTGTCCCACATGAGCTCGTTGAACGCGGTCACGTGGACGAGGAGCACGTCGCCGTCGTCGACGACGTGGCGCGTGTCGGTCGGGTGCTCGCGAGGAGGGTCGTGCTCGAGATACACCTTCGGCAACCGTCGCTGCGCCGGCGACAGAATCTCGAACTGATCGACCGAGTAGTTCTTCCGAGACTGGAACAGCACGCAGTCGAGGTCGAGGTCGCGGACGCGATCCGCCGGCACGTCCTCGACGTTGTCGGGCCAAGGGAAGCCGGGCAGCCGGCCGCCGTAGCCCTCCTCCCGCCCCGGCGTCACCGGCAAGTACAGCCGATGCGGCACGTGCGACAGGTAATAGAGGTAGCTGCCGTGCACGTGCCACGTGAGGATGTTCAACGGCCGGGTCATCGCCCACCTACCGAGAACGCGTGTGCCGCGCCGCTCGGCGCACGCGGCCGGAGCCCGAGCGCATCGAGCAGCGCGAGGTGCCGGCTCGCATCGTCCGCCGCTCCGGCCGGCGGCGGCACGGCGTCCGTCAACACGCCGCCGCCGAACTCCGCGCTCAGCGCCGCGCGCCGCTCGATGCCCGCGAAGTACGCGAGGTACGCGAGCAAGTACGGCGTCGCGCCGCCGAGCGCGAGCACGACGATGCCGTCGCAGCGCGCCTCACGAAGCGCCTCCGCCGTCTCGTGCACCGAGTCGGGCGGTTGCGGCGGCGTCGGATAGGTCAGCTGCCGCTCGGCGAGCGTCGCGACGTCGGCGGGCACTGCGGCCTCGTCCGGCACGAGCAGCACCAACCCGGCTTCCGGTAGCGCGGCCGCGACCGTGCGGACGGCGAGCCCGACCGAGTCCCACGCGCGCGCCCGCGAATCGGCCGAGGCGCGCGCGAACGGCGCCGTGCTCGGTGTCTCGAGGCCGAGCCGCGGGACCGCGACCCCGATCGCAAGCCGCCGCATCGCGCGGAAACAGCGCGCGGTCTCATGCATCGGCAAGCCCTCGGTCGAGCAGCCCGAGCGCCTCCTCGAGCACTTCGCGCGCGGCGGGCATCGCCCTGCGCGCGCGGCGCATACTGCGGAGCCCGGGCCCCGCGAGCCCTTGCGCAACGATCGGACGGTGGCGCCGCCGATCGAGCGGCGCCCACCGATCGGGATCGGAGGCGAGGAACACGACGACGCTCGGCGCGCCGACCGCGGCCGCGACGTGCGAGATGCCGGTGTCGTTGGTCACGAGCAGCGCCGCGCGCTCGAGCAAGGCCGCCGCAACGCCGAGCGACGTGCGGCCCGCCGCGTCGACCGCGGGCGCGCGCATCGCCGCGGCGACCGACTGCGTCGCCGCTCTCTCGTTCGCTGTCCCGGTCAGCACGACGCGATAGCCGCGCTCGGCTAGCACGTCGCCGACTTTCGCGAAGCGCTCGTGCGCCCAACGCCGCGCGGGATCGCGTGCGCCGGGATGCAGGCAGACGAACGTGCCGGGCTCGAGCGAGCCGAGCGTCTCGTGCGCGGCGAGCGCGGCCCGATCGTCGGCAGTGACCGCGAACGGCAGTCGCGCGCTCTGCGGCGGACATCCGAGCGCGTCGGTCAGATACAGCCAGCGGCGCACCTCGGACCCGCGCTCGGGATAGTGAAAGAAGCTTCCGGGCGGACGATAGTGACCGGGGCGATACAGACCGGCCGTGGCGCGCGCCCCGAGCAGCGCCGTGAACGCGTTCGTCACCGTGCCGGCGCCGTGCAGCTGCACGGCGAGATCGAAGGGGTCGGCGCGCACGCCGCCGAGAAAGCGCGCAAGCGCGGCGGGCGAGTACGTCTTCTCGGGAATGCCCGGGAAACCCGGAAACGGCAAGAATCCGTCTACGAGAGCACCGCACCGCCGCAGCAAGCGCCGCGCCGAGCGCAGGCCGATCAGGGTGATGTGCGCCTCGGGGTTCGCCTGCCGCAGCGCAGTCAGCGCCGGCAGCGCACACAGCATGTCACCCACGCCACGCAACGCTCGCACGACGGCAATACGCTTCATCGTCCTCAAGCAGCGACCCTGCCGTTCGGTGGCGTGGCTCCGAACGCTTCCCGCATCACACCTCCCCTCCACGCACCGCCTGACGCGACGGCGGCGGCTGTCGGAATGCAAGCTTTATGCCGCTTCTCGTCGCTGCTCTTCGACGTTCGTGGGGCGCAGCCGCCCTCTCCGACGATCGCAGAAGTCGCACGCGGACGGCGCCTTCATGCGGGCAGCGCAACCGAGCAATTGCCGCTTCTCACGCTTTTTGCGAACGACTCGGAAACTGAACGGAGCACCGCGACTTCGACGACGCGAGCGCTTCGAACGCGAGGCCGGAGACGAGCGCCTCGAGCCGCGGCCCCTCGATGGCCCGCACCCGCTGTTGCGTGCGCGGACCCTTCGCCCGGACGGGAGCGATCGTTCGGCCCGGCTTGTCGTCGGTTGGCACCACTGGGCTTCGGTGCTTTCCGCGTCGATCCTGCACGCGCGGACGCGCGGCGCGCCGGCAGACCGGCCGAAGCGCGTCTCTGTGAGGCAACACTTCCGTGCCGGCAAACCGCCTCGGCGGACGCCCTCGCCGCGCCAAGTCTCTGTGGACACCGATGTTCCGGGTCATGGCACGGTGCTTGCTCCTTCGACTCGCACAGGGGGAATAAGGCCGTTGCGGCCCGTCCCTGACAAACGGAAGTCGTCACAGCAAAGGAAAGGAGTACGAAATGAGGAAGTATCTTCCGATCGCGGTTCTGCTCGCGGGCTTCACCGGTGTTGCGCTCGCTCAGCAGGGTCAGGAGCAGGAGGAACTGCCGTCGTTCGAGGAAGTCGACGTGAATCGCGACGGCATGATCAGCCGGGCGGAGGCAGCAGCGGTCGAAGGTCTCGACTTCTCGACGGCCGACACGAATCAGGACGGGTCGATCGACCGTTCCGAGTATCAGTCGGCGCAGAGCGAGAACTAGGCCTGGACGGCATGGCCGAGCCGCACTCTCGCGGCTCGGCCTTCTCACGCCTCAGCGCAACGCCTGCACGTCCGCGCTCGGTTTGTCCAGCACTCGCCGGCCGGTGACTGGATGCGGCTGCTCGAAGGGTATCGCATAGACGGCCGGATACATCGCGAACGCGAGCGTCGGCGGCCGGTCGGGCGGCAAGCGCTCGCTCGGCCCCGGCACGCGGCCGGTCGAGCTTCTGATCCAGCCGCCGTCGTAGCCGGCGGTCCAAGTGTTGTACGCGTGGACCTTCGCGAACTTCCAGATCCCGTCCTCCTTGACCGCAACGTTCTCGTATACGGCGGCACCCATCGAGGCGCGGTTGCCGAACGACAGCTGCTGCATCATTCGCGAGCGGATCGTCGCGGATTGTCCGTCCGGCGCGATCTCGATCACGGGCTGCATCTTCACGTGGTTGCCGAGCCGGCCTTCGACCGGGCCTTCCTGACCGAACACCGCGAATAGGAACTCGCGCACGCGATCCCGGCCGACGTACGCGCCGCGCTGTGCAAGCTCCATCGAGCCCTCCGCGGCGAAGAGCTGGGCGAGCTCCGTCCACAGGTTCTTGTCGAGGTAGTAGCCGTAGGCGTTCTCGAGGTTCTCGATCTCGTGGTAGTCGCGCACGCGCTCGATTCGGCGTTCCGTCTCGGCGATCAGCTCCTCCGGCTCGAGACGCTCGGCAGCCGCGGGCTCGCGCGGAGCCGGGACGGGCGCGAGCGCGGCCGCGATCGCGCGCTCGGACGGCCGGCCGGCGCCGCGCGGGTAGCGAGGCTCGCTGCCGGAGACGGGATTGCGGTAGTGATACGGCGGGATGTGCGGCCGCGGGTAGATGTCATACACGTCCGTCGGCGGCCGATCGGGAGGCAACGTCTCGCTCGCGGTCGGCGCGGGCTTCGCGTCCGCGCCCCAGCCCTTGTCGTAATCGGAGATGAACGTCGGGAAGTAGCGCAGCGACTGGAGCTTCCAGACACCGTCCTCCTTCACGTAGGTATTCTCGTAGATACCCTCGCTCCACTCGCCGTGGCTGCCGTACGCGCCCGTCATGTTCAGCGACCGGCTGCGGGACTTGGCGGTGCGGCCGTCGGGCGCGACGTTCACGACGACCTGCAGGTGCACGTGATCGTTCAGCTCGCCCTCGCCGAGCCCTTCGGGCCCGAGGAAATCCAGAAATTGCCGGATGCGGTCGCGGCCGACGTAAACACCGCGCAGGTCCATCTCGATCGTCCCGTCGTCGGCGAAGAGCGCAGCGACCTCGTCCCAGAGTCTGCGGTCGTAGTAGTAGCCGAACGCCTTCACGAGGTTCTCGATGCGTTGCTCGTCCTCGAGGAGCGTTGCACGCCGCGCGAGCTCCGTCGCGCGCTCGCGGAGCGCACGCGCGCGCAGCGGCTGCCCGCCCGTCCGGGTCCCGGCGTCGTCATTCCGCCAGACGCGCGCGCCCGCCGGCGTGCCCGGGTTCGGGTAGTGGAACGGCGCGATGCACGCGGCCGGGAAGCCCTCGCACGGCATGCTCCGCTCTCGGTCCGGCGGGTGCGGCAGGTTGCGCCGCCCGCCGCCCCGCCGCGGCTCCTCCGGCGCGACCCAGCCCGTCGAGTACGGCGCGCCGAAGCCCGCGTGATAGTCGAGCGTCTTGATCTTCCAGACGCCGCCGTCCTTGACGTACGTCATCTCGTAAACGCCCTCGGCCCACGTCGCGCCGTCCCCGAAGCTGCCGAACATCGCGAATGCGCGCCAACGCCCCTTCGCGGTCCGGCCGCCGGGGTCGACGTGCACGACAGGCTGGATGTTCATGTGGTTATAGAGCCGACCTTCGCGCAATCCGACCTCGCCGATCTCGCCGCCGCCGACGTTGAGGTAGAGGTGCTTGCGGATGCTCTCCGCGCCGACGTAGACGCCGGCCGGATAGTTCGCGACCGCGTCGTCGGCGAAGAGCTCGGCCAGGTCCGCCCACATGCCCTTGTCGAGGTAGTAGCCGTACATGCGCTGCAGCTTCTTCAGCGCGCTCACGTCCTCGGCGCTCTGCACCTCCGCCTCGAGGCGCGCGACGCGCGCCGCCAGCGCTTCGTCCTGGGCGCTCGCCGCGGCTGCGAAAGCGATCGCGCCGACCGCCAGCGTTGCGGCGAACGGAGCCAGTCGTCGGAGCATCTCGTACCTCCGTTCTCGAGCGGGCGGGCGCGCCTCAGGACGAGGCGACGATCAGGTTGAACACGCGCTCCGCGTTCGTCTGGAAGAACGCCTTCTTGTCCTCGTAGGAGATCGGCAGCGCGTCCATCGCGTCGACCTCCTCGACGTCGTACTGGTACGGATAGTCCATCGCGTAGAGCACGCGCTCGACGCCGAGCACCTGCTGCGCGAACAGCACCATCGGCGCCCACGCGACGCCGCTGTTCGTGATGTAGACGTTCCGGCGCATGTAGTAGCTCAGCGGGTTCTTTGCCCGATCGTCGGGACGTCTGACTGGATGCGTGCGGTCGATGCGGTAGAGGTTGTACGGGATACCCTCGCCGCCGTGGCCGATCACGAGCTTCAGGTCCGGGAAGCGGTCGAACACGCCCGCGTTGATGATCGCCTGCGTATGGAACGCGACCTCGACGCCGAAGCCGAGATCGCCGCGGAGCAGATCGTAATCGATGAACGGTTTCACCATCTCCGGCGACGGCTCGCGCGGGTGAATGTAGATCGGCGCGTCGTTCGCCTGCGCGGCCTCGAAGATCTCCCAGAACTTCGTGTCCGCGAGATACTCGCCCTTGGTGTGCGAGTTCACGATCACGCCCTTCAGCCCGAGCGTCTGCACGCCGCGTTCGATCTCCTGTGCCGCGCGGCGCGGGTCCTGCGGCGCGATCGCGACGCAGCCGGCATAGCGGTCCGGGTGGTTGCGGCAAGCCTCCGCGAGCTGGTCGTTCGAGTCGCGCGCGAGCGCCGTGCCGGTCTCCGCGTCGAAGACCTGCACGCCGGGTGCGGTCAACATCAGGACCTGCATGTCGATGCCGGCCGCGTCCATCGCCGCGAGCCTGCCCTCGCCGAGATCCATCAGGCGCGCCGTGAAGCCGGTATTGCCGGTCGGATCGAGGTTGCGCCAGAGCGCGAGGAAGCCGACCTCGTCCTCGGGACGGGCGTCGAGCACCCGCTTCCATTCGCGGAACAGCTCCGCAGTGCCCCACGCCTCCTCGGTCGCGATGCGCTTGTAGGCCGCTGGCGCGACCGGCGGCAGAGCCCGCACCGGGCGCCGCTGCGCGCCCACCCGACCTGCCCCAAGCGCCGCGCCCGCCGCCGCGGCGAGCCTCAGGAACCCTCGTCGATCCGTTTTCATGCTGTGCCCCCTTCCCTCGCAAGGTGCACGAAGCGCCGCCGCGCGGTTGCTGGGCGTTCGACGGCGCCGCCGCACGGGCGCCGGCGCCGGAGCTCGCCGTTCGGACGCGAGCTTAGAATCGCTTCTCCAAGGTTAACGCCCACTCGCGCGGCCGGCCAGGCACGCCGGAGCGGTTCGACGCGGGTGCGCCGGTACCGGTGATCGCCGCGCCGAGCTGCTGCCAGTAGAACTTGTCGTTCAGGTTCGTCGCCGCGAGGGACAGTGACCAGTCCTCGCTCGGCGGCTGGTACGTGAGCCTCGCGTTCAGCAGCGTGTAGCCCGGGATGCAGCGCTCCGGGCAAAAGTTGTCGACCTGCGTGCCGCCGTTCGTTCGGTGCGACTGATAGAACGCATCGAGCCGCGGCGACAAGGTTCCGCCGCCGCCGAGCCGTGCGGTCCACTGCAGGCCCATGCTCATCGTCCACTCGGGCTGCAGCAGGAACGACGGGT
>CAYWGQ010000047.1:11106-22185 GCA_964457725.1 uncultured Gammaproteobacteria bacterium | reverse complement strand
CCGGGAAGCCCGGCTGCTTCTGGTCGAGGTTCACGGCGACGAGCTCGAAGGCGACCGGCGCGCGGCGCTGCAAGCTGAGTAGCAGATCGAGCAGCGTGTAGGAGTCCTTGCCGCCCGACAGGCAGACCATCACGCGATCGCCGGGCTCGATCATCCGGTAGTCGCCGATCGCCTTACCGACGAGCCCGCGGAGCTCGGCCTTGAGCTTCGTCCAGCGCCCGGACGGGCGCGCGCGTGCCGGCGCCGCCGCGGCGGCGGCCGGGGCGGCGCTGGCCGCGGGCTCGTAGTTGATGGGCTCGGTCTCGTCCATGGCGCTGAAATGCGAGAGCGGACCCGAGGCCCGCTCGTCCGCCATGATAGCCGATCCGCCGCCTCCCCCGCGCCGCGCAGCTGCCTCGCAGGAGCAACTTCCGCGCCGCGACCCTTCGCGACTCGCCGGCGCGTCAGTAGACCGCGCGTCGCCGGCGTACCTGGCCCCTTCCAGGGACGCTGTGAATACCTCCCTGTACGCTCGCCCGCGCGCGTCCTGCGCGCGGAGCGCCCTGGAAAGGGCCATGTACGCCGACGCCGCGCTGCGGCGTGCCGGCCTTCGGCGCTGAGAGAGTCGCGGCGCGGAAGTTGCTCCTGCAAGGCAGCGGCGCGGTCGATGCTACGACTCGACATAACGTATCAGGATTGGGGTTTTTTCGAGAAAGGGCCGGTGTCTGTGACACCAGTCACTGCGCGGCGCGGCCGTTTTTCCTAGGGTGGCTGCACCTCCGATTACGTCAATCGGTCACCCATGAAGCGTACGGCCATCGCAGTGCTCGTCGGGTCCGCAGCCCTTGGTCTGCTGATCTCGCTCGCACTCGCCTCGCGCACGCTGCCGGTCGAGACGCACGTGGCCCAGTACACGGCCGCCGGCGATCTCGAGCGAGTCACGGAGGACGTCGCCGCGCTCGTCGGCGCGCTCGACTCCGCGTGGGCCGCGAGCCAGGCGCCGGGCGAAGCGGCGGTCACGCTCGCGAGCCGGATCGCGTCGAGCGCCGAGGCGCTGCCCGAAGCGCTGTTCGACGTGCCGGGCGGGGCGGCGCAGCGCTCGCGCGTCGCGAGCGCATACGAGGCGTTTCGGACCGCGGTCGGCCGCACCGGCACGCTCGCCGCCGAGCTGATCGAAGCGCAGACCGAGTACGCGGCGGACGTCGCGTACGTGCGCGATGCCGGCGCGCGGATCGTCGAGCAGATGCGCGACATCCGCCTCGATCGGATCGCGGCCGACACGTTCCAGCTCGTCCTCGGGACCCTCGATTTCGCACGGCCGGACGCGACCGTCCGCGACTTCGAGCTGCGGCGGCTGCTCGCGACGCTCGCGCGCGATCAGAGCGCCGACGCGAACATGCCGGGCGAGGTTCAGCGACTGCGCGAGGCGATCGAGGCGATCGTCGCGAAGAAGCCGGCGATCGCGCAGACGCTCGAGGAGCTGCGCGAGACGCCGGTCGCGGGCACCGCCGAGAGCCTCGAGAATGCGACCCGCGCGCTCTATCAAGCAGCCGTGCAGCGGATCGATCAGGCGCGGTTGTTGCTCGCCGTCTACGCGGTGCTGCTGTTCGTCGCGGTCGGCTTCGTCGCGGTGCGGCTCCACTCGAGCTACCGCGAGATCAACCAGGCCAACGCCGAGCTCGCGGTGCTGAACGAGTCGCTCGAGCAACGCGTGGCCGAGCGCACCGAGGAGCTCGAGGGCGCGCTCAGCAACCTCAAGGAGTCCCAGGTGCAGCTCGTGCAGGCCGAGAAGATGTCGTCGCTCGGCCAGCTGGTCGCCGGCATCAGCCACGAGATCAACACGCCGCTGCTCTATCTCACGAACAACGCCGAGCTCTTGCAGGAGCGCCTCGAGCTGATGAACGAGTTCGTCAAGCGCTGCATCGCCGCGTTCTCGATCAAGCCCGAGGAGTACGCCGACCGCGCCGAGTATCAGGCGGCCTTCGTCGCCGCGCTGAAGGACGTGAAGACGATGCTCCGCGACGAGGAGATCGAGGCGAACCTGCTCGAGGCCCAGGATTTGACGACCGACAGCATCGAAGGCCTCGGCGAGCTCTCGCAGATGGCGCAGAGCTTGAAGGACTTCAGCCGACTCGACCGCGCGCCGATCTCGAGCTTCGACGTGAACGCCGGGCTCGACAAGACGCTGCTGATCGCGAAGAACATCATCAAGCACAAGGCCGTCGTGCGGAAGTACTACGGCGAGGTGCCCGAGATCGAATGCTCGCCGTCGCAGATCAACCAGGTATTCCTGAACATCCTGACGAATGCGGCGCAGGCGATCGAGGACACCGGCGAGATCGTGATCTCGACGTCGATGCACGACGCCGAGCGCGTGGCTATCCGGATCGCGGACACGGGCTGCGGAATTCCGCCGGAGCATCTCGCGAAGATCCGCGATCCGTTCTTCACGACGAAACCGGTCGGCACCGGCACCGGCCTCGGCCTCTCGATCGTCGACGAGATCGTCCGCAGCCACGGCGGCGAGCTGCTGATCGAGTCGGAGGTCGGCAAAGGCTCGGTGTTCACGATCGTGCTGCCGGTCCGTCGGCCGACCGACGAGCGCCAGCAAGCCGCGCTCGCGGAGGATGAGTCCGATCTGCTTCTCGACGCGCTCGAGGAGCACCTTGCAGAGGCCGTGTAGGGATGATGCAGACCGAGCTTCAAGCCGCTACCGGACCGCGCCCGCGGCTGCTCTTCGTCGACGACGAGCAGCGCGTGCTGAACTCGATGCGGATCATGTTCCGCCGGCAGTTCGACCTGTTCCTCGCGTCGCGCGGCGCGGAAGCCTTGAACATCATCAAGAACAAGGACATCGACGTCATCGTCGCGGATCACCGGATGCCCGAGATGACGGGCGTCGAGGTGCTGTCGAAAGTGCGCAGCCTGTCGCCGCGGACGGTGCGGATTCTGCTGACGGGCTACGCCGATCTCGACGCGGTCGAAGGCTCGATCAACGACAGCGAAGTGTTCCGCTTCCTGACGAAGCCATGCGCGCCGAAGCAGCTCCGCGAGACGATCGAGCTCGCGGCGAAGCTCGCGCGCGAGACGCCGGCGCCGCCCCCTCCGGAGCAGGAGCTCTCGCCGGAGGAGACGCTCGAGATCGTGATGGAGAGCGACGGCTTCGTCGAGATCGGACCCGGCGGCACCGTCGCGCAGGAGCGGCGGAGCACGTCGCGCACCGCGACGCTCGAGGCGCCCCGCTTCCCGGAGCAGCGCACGGCGGCCGACGGCGCGAGCGCGAAGCCGCGCACGGCGACCGGGCTCGGCGTGATCGTGTTCTCGAGCGACGAGGAGGTCGTCGACACCGTGCAGAAAGCCGTTCGCGGCCGCCTGCCGGTCTATCGGGCGACCAACATCGTCCAGGTCGTGAAAACCTTGGCGGAGCACCGTCCGGGCGTGCTCGTAACCGATGTGTCCACCGACAAGGCGACCATCCAGTCGATGACCGCACGGTTGAAGGAGCACCTGCCCGAGCTCGTCACGATCGCGGTCTCCGAGCACCGTGACGTGCTCGACATGGTTTGGCTGATCAACCACGGGCAGATCTTCCGCTTCCTGCGCAAGCCGCTCTCGCCGGGACGCTGCGCGGTCAGCCTGCAGGCGGCGCTGCAGCACCACCGGACCCTGCTGAAGAACCCGGCGCTCGTGAAGCGCCACGAGGTGGACGCGGCGCCCGACACGGGCATCGTCGACGGCGTGCTCGCGAAGCTGCGCAGCATGAAGCGGCTGTGGGTTTCCTGATGAGCGCGTCCATCTCGCAAAGCAAGGCTCAAGGCGCGGCGAAGCAAGGCGACCTGCTGCTCTGGGTCGGCGGCGCGCTCGTCGCGGTCCTCGGCGGCACCTGGCTCGCGTTGAGCGAGCCGTGGTCGTCGGGCGTCGACCCGCTGCCGTCGCCCGAGCCGTCCGCGCGGACGGCCGCGGCAGCGGCCTCGCCGTCGCAAGCCGCAGGCGCGCGCGCGGAGCTCGGGACCGCGCTCGACAATCCGTTGCGAATGGCGCAGCTCGCGTTCGAGGCCGGCATGCTGATCGAGCCCGAGGAGTACAGCGCGTGGGCGTTGTACCGCGCCGTTCTGCAGACGGACCCGAGCAACGCGGCCGCACGCGAGGGTTTGCTGAAGGTCGCGGACGAGCTCGTCCGCCGCGGCGAGGCCGCGCTCGAGCAGGGCCGGTTCGCCGACGCGCAAGGTATCGCCGATCGGATACTCGCGGCCCTCCCGGGTCACGGCGGCGCGAGCGCGCTCGCGGCGAGCCTCGTCGGTCTCGCGCCGCGGGGCAGCTCGGTGCCCGGGCGCGACCTGCTGCGCCCGTCCGTGACCGGCGCCGAGATCACCGCGCGCCGACCCGTTCCGGTGCCGGGTGCAGTCCCCGAGGTCGAGCGCGCGCCGGAGCCCGCCCCGCGACAAGCGGCGCCGGAGCGTGCGCCGGCCGAGCCCGCGCGGCGCGAGCCGCGGACGGATCCGCTCGCGGAGCCGTTCGCGTCGTTCGAAGCGGCGCTCGCCGAGAACCGGCTGCTGACGCCGCTCGACGGCAGCGCGAAGCACTTCGCGGCAAGGCTCGTCTCGCTCGACGCGAACGACGAGCGCACGGCCTCGGCGCAGGCGGCGCTCTCGAGCGCGTTCCTTGCGCGGGCCGAGCAGGCGCTCGCGTCGCTCGACACGGCCGCCGCGAGCACTTGGATCGACGAAGCGGAGCTGCTCGGCGTCGACCCGGACGGCGTCGCCGCCGCCCGCGATGCGGTCGCGGACCGCCTCGCGGCGATGGAAGCCGCGCGGCCGCTGCCGGCCTCGGAGCTCGCGATCGTCCAGTACGTCGCCCCGGTCTACCCGGAGCGTGCGCTCGCGCGTAACCTCGAAGGCTGGGTCGATCTCGAGTTCACCGTCGCGACCGACGGCACGACGCGCGACGTGACGGTCACGGGCGCGTCGCACGAGAACTTCTTCCGCCGCGAAGCGGCTGCGGCCGTCGAGCAGTGGCGGTTCGAGCCGCGCACCTTCATGAATCGCACGATCGAGCAGCGCTCCTTCACGCGCATCCGCTTCGTGCTCTGAGCCGCGGCCGCATTCCGGCCGCGTCCACAGACACCTCGCCTCGCCCGCTGGAGCCCGAGTAGGCTTCGGGCCGCGAGGCCTCGTGCGGCAAGTCGATTCGACATAACGAGGCGCCGCCCGACGGGCTCGCGCGGATGCAGTAAGATCGATGGCATCGCACGCCGCATCGAACAGGCATTCCGGGGGCCGCATGAATCGCATATCGATCCTCCCCGCCGCGCTGCTCCTCGCGTCGTCCGGCGCGCTGGCGCAGTTCCGCTGCGACTGCACGAGCATCGTCGACACTTGTAGCGCCGAGGTCGTGATCCGCGGCGCTTCGATCGAGGTGACGGCGGACCGTCCGCAATGCGCGCGCGTCGACTATTTCGTCGACGGCCAGCCGTTCGTTTCGCTCGCGGTCGACGGACGCGCGAGCGAGAGCTGGATCGCGCGGACCGCCGAGCCGCGCGTCATCGTGCAAAGCTGTCAGGTGTGTCGCGAGAACGCGCCGGGCGCGACGACGCTCGTGCCGCGCGCGGCCGATGCGGCCGCGGCCGACGACGCGGACCGCGGCGGGCGCCTCGAGCCCTTGATCGAGGTCGCACCCGCGTACCCGTCGGGCGCGCTCGCCCGCCGCGTGAGCGGGCACGTCGACGTCGAGCTCACGGTCACGCCCGACGGCGGCGTCGCGAACGCACGCGTGATCGCGGCGGAGCCGACCGGGCTATTCGAGCAGGCCGCGCTCGCCGCAGCCTCTCGGTATCGCTTCCCGAGCGATCCGCAGCGCGAGCCGCAGACGCTGACACGGCGGATCGAGTTCAGGGCGCCGGCCGCGGCGCCCGCCCCGGCGCCGCGCGCGGCGAACGCCGCGGCGGTACCGGCGACCGGGCCGCGCAACCAGTGCGTCCGCGAAGAGGCGGCGTACAACTTCGGCGACACGATCGAGGTCGGGCTCTTGAACGCGTGCGACGAGCCGCTGCTCGTGTACAGCTGTGCCGAAGGCACCGGCCGACACGCCAGCCGCTGGAGCTGCACGGACTCGGAGCGCCAAGCCGCGCTGCTCGCGCCCGCCGGCGGCGGCGGGGCGCCGGCCGGCGAGGGAGGCTATGCGCGCGTCGAGCGGCTGTTCGTCACGCGCGCGCCGAACTCTCAGTACTGGTGGGTCGCCTGCCGCGAAACGGACGACGCGTGCCGGGCCGGCGCCCAGCAATGGGTGCGGTCCGTCGACGGCCAGCCGGCCGCGGTCGATCCTCGGGATCGCGCGAGCGTCTCCGTCGCGCGCTCGTACTGAGCGGCGGCGTGCGCTAACGCTCGGGCCGAGCGCTTCCGGCCGGCGGCTCGCCGGCTGCGCGGAACGCCGCCCGCGCGTCGTCGCGGCCCGCATCCGGCGCACGAACGAAAAGGCCCGTCAGGAGCACGGTCGCGACGGTCGCCGCGAGCGCGAGCAGGAACCCGGCCGCGACGAGCCACGGCCGTCCGCGGCGATCGCCGCCGCGGCGCGAGGAATCTGCTTCCGGCGAGTGCTCCGACCGATCCGCCACCGCGCGTTGCTCGAAGGATTGTCGCCGCCGCCGCGGGGCCCCCGGGCGGCCCGAATACGGTACGATGTCGGCCCCTGTGCCGGGTGAATGATAACGCGCCGTGGCAAGAGACGCGCTGAACAGAGACCTGCAACGGCTGCGGGAGGAGCTCGCCGAGAACCGCGAGCTCGACCCGGACACGCGTGCGTCGCTGGCGGTGCTCGCCGAGGACATCGAGCGCGTGCTCGGGGAGGAGCACGCTCGGGAACAATCGCTGCCGGACCAGGTACGGGCGGCGGCCTCGCAATTCGAAGCCGAGCATCCGCGGCTCGCGCGGATCTTGAGCGAGCTCACGGACACGCTCGCGAAGCTCGGGATCTAGCACGGCTCCCGGGCGGGCGCCGCGGACCGGCCGGTGTCGCTCCCTGTCCTGCAGAGCGCGTTCGGGCTCGCGGCGCTGACCGCGATCGCGTGGGCGATCAGCGAGCGTCCGCGGGCCGTCGGCTGGCGCGTGCCCGCCGTCGGCCTCGCGCTGCAGCTCGCGATCGCGCTGCTGCTGCTGAAGCTGCCGCAAGCCCGCTACCTGCTCGCCGCGCTGAACGACGGCGTGCTCGCGCTGCAGGCCGCGACCGACGCCGGCACCGGGTTCGTGTTCGGCTACCTCGGCGGCGCGCCGCTGCCGTTCGAGGAGACCCTGGTCGGCGGCAGCCTCGTGCTCGCGTTCCGGTCGTTGCCGCTCGTGATCGTCGTCAGCGCGCTGACCGCGCTGCTGACGCACTGGCGGGTGCTGCCCGCGATCGTGAAAGCGCTGTCGCTGCTCTTCCAGCGGGCGTTCCGGATCGGCGGCGCGGTCGCGCTCGCAGGGGCGGCGAGCATCTTCTTGAGCATGGTCGAGGCGCCGTTGCTGATCCGCGCGTATCTCGGGCGGCTCAGCCGCGGCGAGCTGTTCATGGTGATGTGCGCCGGGATGGCGACGATCGCCGGCACCGTGCTCGTGCTCTACGTCACGATCTTGGGCCCGGTGCTCGACGATGCGGTCGGACACCTCGTGACCGCGTCGATCATCAGCATTCCGGCCGCGATCATGGTCGCCTGGCTGATGGTCCCGCTCGAGGCGGGGGCGGGAACGGGTCGGGAAGAGCGGCTCCTCGAGCACACGAGCGCCCCGGCCGGCGGCTACGCGAGCTCGATGGACGCGATCACGCAAGGCACCGAGCGCGGGCTCGCACTCTACCTGAACATCGTCGCGATGCTGATCGTGCTGGTCGCGCTCGTCCATCTCGCGAACGCGGTTCTCGGGCTGCTGCCGGACGTCGGCGGCAGCGCCCTGACCCTCGAGCGGATCCTCGGCTGGGCGATGGCTCCGATCGTCTGGCTGATGGGCGTGCCGTGGACCGAGGCCCCGACCGCCGGCGCGCTGATGGGGATCAAGACCGTGCTGAACGAATTCATCGCGTATGCGCGCCTCGCGGAGCTCGGCGATGCGCTCGGCCCCCGCAGCACGCTGATCATGACGTACGCGCTCTGCGGAATGGCCAACGTCGGCAGCCTCGGTATCATGATCGGAGGGCTGACGGCGCTCGTGCCGGAGCGCCGCGCCGAGATCGTGGCCTTGGGGCCGAAATCGATCGTCGGCGGCACGCTCGCGACCTGCCTTACGGGCGCGGTCGTCGGGGTCGTCGCCGCGGTCGGCTGAAGGAGCGGACATGCGACAGTTCAGCCGGGCCGCGCTGCTCGCGCTTTGCTGCTGGTGCACGGCCGGCGACGCTCGGCCGCTGCAGGAAGTGCTGAATCACGGCACGCTGCGGGTCGGGGTCGCGCTGTTCGCGCCGTGGGCGCTGCGCGGCCGCGGCGATGAGCTGATCGGCTTCGAGGTCGAGATCGCGAATCAGCTAGCGGCCGACATGCGCGTCCGTGCCGACGTCCGGGTGTACCCGTTCGAGCGGCTGATCCCGGCGCTCGAAGCCGGGGAGATCGACCTGATCGCGGCCGGGATGACGATCACGCCCGAGCGGGCGCTGCACGTGAACTTCAGCGCGCCGTACGGCGGCGGCGGCGTCGCGCTCGCGACGCACATCCCGAGCACCGCACGCTTCACGCGGCTCGACGAGCTGAACGACCCCGGCTTCCGCGTCGCGGCCGTCGAGGGCACCGTCGCGGCCGACGTCGCGCGGCGGTACCTGCCGCGGGCGGAGCTCGTGTCGTTCGCCACGGTGGAAGAGGCAAGCGCCGCGCTCGTCGCCGGCGACGTGCACGGCTATCTCGAAGAGGAGCCGGTCACGACGTTTCTCGCGCTCGAGCATCCCGACACGATCGACGTCCCGCTGCCCGGGCCGCTGCTCGAGACCCGCAGCGGCTTCGCGGTCGGCAAGGGCGACCCCGACTTCCTCGCGTACTTGAATGCGTGGATCGTCGCTCGCGAAGCGGACACGTGGCTCGAGACCCGGCGCGCGTACTGGTTCCGCTCGCTGCGTTGGAGAGAACGGCTTGCGCGTTGACCGCGCAACGGCGCTTGCCTGCCTCGCGCTGGTCGCAGCGGACGGCGCCCACACGCAGCCGCCGCTCGACGATGACGTGCCGCCGCCGCCGCGGATCGACATCGAGGTCGACCTCGGCCGGGAGCCGCCCCCGGTGCCGCGCGGCTCGGCCGAGCGGCCGAACGCCGCCCGGCTCGCGCCGCTGCCCGAGGGGGCCGAAGATCTCGAAGAGATCGTCGTCGTGGCCGATCCGGCATTGAGGCTGCCGGATCTCGGCACGACGACCCGGCTCGAGCGGGAGGCACGCGAAGCGCGCGAGGCGCGCATCCAAGTCACCTACCTGCCGCCGCCCGAGCCGATCGACCCGCGGTACGACCCGCTGCTGCTCCGCGTGGACCCGGAGGCGCGGCGGGTCGGTTACCTCGAGCTCTTCAGGCTGCGGTTCGGCCGCCGCCGCGACTGACGGCTAGCGTCACTCTCCGAGCATGCTCCGCAGCATCCACGCGTTCTTCTCGTGGATCTGCATGCGCTGGGTCAGCAGGTCCGCCGTCGGCTCGTCGTTCGCCTGCTCGGCCAGCGGGAACACCTCGCGTGCGGTGCGCGCGACGGTCTCCTGGCCGATCACGAGCTCGCGGATCATCTCCTCGGCGCTCGGCACGCCCTCCTCCTCCTGGATGGCCGTGAGCTTCGAGAACGCCTTGTAGGACCCGGGCGCCGGATGGCCGAGCGCGCGAATTCGCTCCGCGATCTCGTCGACGGCCGTCGCGAGCTCCGTGTACTGCGTCTCGAACATCAGGTGCAGCGTGTTGAACAGCGGCCCCGTGACGTTCCAGTGATAGTTATGGGTCTTCAGATACAGCGTATAGGTGTCCGCGAGCAGCCGCGAAAGCCCTTTGGCGATGCGCTCGCGGTCCTCCGCGGAAATTCCGATCTCGATTGCCATGTCAGTAACCTCCCGTCGACGGACATTGTAGCGGCAATCGTGAATCAATTAAAATAGGACGTTCTGATCGTAACGATATACTATATCTATGAATGCGCCTGCGCCGCCCGTCCGCCTGCCGTCGCTGCGGCAGCTTCGCTACTTCGTCGCCCTCGCGGAGCAGAAGCACTTCGGCCGCGCGGCAGCCCAGTGCTTCGTCTCGCAGTCCGCGTTCAGCGTGGCGATCCAGGAGCTCGAGAGCCTGCTCGACGCGAACTTGGTCGACCGCACGAACCGTCGTGTGACGATCACCGCGACGGGGCGGGAGGTCGCCGAGCGGGCCCGCGCGCTGCTCCGCGACCTCCACGCGCTGGTCGAGACCGCGCGCGGGCAGCAGGGTCCGCTCCGGGGCCGGCTCGAGCTCGGCGTGATCCCGACGATCGCGCCGTTCCTGCTGCCGCGCGTGCTGCCGCCGCTCCGGAGCGCCTATCCCGAGCTCGAGCTCGTGCTGCACGAGGACACGACCGAGGCGTTGCACGCCCGGCTGCTGGACGGAGAGCTCGATGCGGTGCTGCTCGCGTTGCCGTACGACCTCGAGGGCGTCGACGCGCTCGACCTGTTCGTCGATCGCTTCCGTCTCGCGGCCCGGCGCGGCACGAAGCTCGTCGATCCCGAGCGGTATCGGGCGACGAAGCTCAAGCCCGGCAGCGTGCTGCTCCTTCGCGACGGGCATTGCCTGCGCGAGCACGCGATCGACGCGTGCCGGATCCGCGACCCCGACAAGCTCTCGCGACTCTCCGCGTCGAGCCTGCTGACGCTGATCGAGATGGTGGACGCCGATTTAGGGATAACGTTCCTGCCGGAGATGGCCGAGGGCTCGGCGATCCTGCGGACGACGAGCGTGCAGACCTACCCGATCGGCGACGCGAGCTATCGGAAGGTCGCGCTGGTCTGGCGCCGGGGCAGCAGCCGGGCGGAGGAGTTCGCGCTGCTCGGCCACTTTATCGCCGACCACCGCCAGGAGCGCAAGCGCCGGTAGGAGCGACTCTTCGGCGGGAACGGCTCTTCGGTGGGAGCGGCTGTCCAGCCGCGACTCTTCGGCGGGAACGGCT
>CAYWGQ010000047.1:0-11006 GCA_964457725.1 uncultured Gammaproteobacteria bacterium | reverse complement strand
AACGGCTCTTCGGTGGGAGCGGCTGTCCAGCCGCGACTCTTCGGCGGGAACGGCTGTCCAGGCGTGCCGACCTCTAGCGTCTCCGCAGTCGCGGCTGGACAGCCGCTCCTACCGTCGTGCGTCAGCTGTCGAGGCCGGTCAGCTCCAGGCTGATGTCCCAGAGGCGCCGCCGCGCGTCGGCATCGTAGGCCTGCTCGTTCGCGCGGGCCTGGTTCAGCTGGTTGAAGTACACGCCCGTCACCCCGGCCACCTCGGGCGAGACCGCGAGCTGCATCACGGCTTCCGCGCCCTCCTCGACCGTGCTGAGCGGCTCGAAGCCGCCGCCGATCACGCGGGCGGTGTTCATCGACCGCGCCGGGTGCACGGCGGTCACCGTCACCTCGGACGGATCGAGCGTCGCCGCGAGATCGATCGTGAACATGATCTGCGCGAGCTTGCTCCGCCGGTACGCATCGCCGGAATCGTAGTTCCGCTCGAACATCAAATCGTCGAAGTCGAGCGGCGCTTGACCCATCGAGGACACGTTCACGACGCGTGCCGGCGCGCTCGCGCGCAGCAGCGGCAGGAGCCGGTGCGTCAGCAGGAAGTGCGAGAGGTAGTTCACCGCGAACGAAAGCTCGTAGCCGTCCGCGCTCTCGCGCCGCTCGCGAAGGCCCGCAGCCGCCGCGTTGTTGATCAGCAGATCGAGCCGGTCGTGCTCCTCGAGCACGCGTGCGGCGAACGCCTCGACCTCGGCGAGCGATCCGAAATCGGCGCGATAGAAAACTGCGTCGCCGGCGCCGGTCCCGCGGACCAGCCGCACGACCTCCTCGCCGCGCTCCGCGTTGCGGCCGTGCACGATCACGAACGCACCGAGCGCACCGAGCTGCCGTGCGACCTCGCGGCCGAGACCGTCGGTGGACCCGGTCACGAGCGCCACTTTGCCGTCGAGCGAGACACCCATCCGCGCCCAATGCGTCTCGTCGGCCGGAACGCGGCCGCTCGCGGCCGCGGCCTGCGCGAGCACGCGCCCCGCGGCGGCGGACAGAACGGCGCCGACACCGGCGGCGAGCGCCGACCGGCGAGACAATCTGAAGCTCTTCGATTCCATTCTCGTTCGCTCCTCGCTCCGAACCGGGTCCGACGGACCTCCGCTCGGCCGATGGTAAAGACTGGGACGCCGGTTTGCAGCCCCGTCCCCGCCGCAAACGGCGGCAGGAGAAGCAAGGCCGCCGTCCGGCGCGTCCCGCCGCAAACGGCGACCTCTTCCGCCGCTTTGCGCTACTCCGACGTGAAGCAGAACGCGTTCAGCTTGTTGCCGTCGAGATCGCGGAAGTAGGCGGCGTAGAAATTCCCGAAGCGCTTCCCCGGAGGGCCCTCGTCGGTGCCGCCGAGCTCGAGCGCGCGCCTGTAGAGGCGCTCGACCGTGTCCGGGGAGTCGCACGCGAGCGCGACCATCGTGCCGTTGCCGACGCAGGCTGCTTTGCCGTCGAAGGGCTTGATCACGCCGAGACCCGGGCTCGTCTCGCCGGTGGACCAGGAGATCACGCGGTCCGTCGCGAAACCCCGCTTCGCGCCGAGCTCCGCAAGCAACGCATCGTAGAAACGAGCGGCGCGCTCGAGGTCGTTCGTGCCGAGAGTCACGTAGCCGATCATTCCGATTCTCCTTGAGCATGAGGGGCGGGCAGGCGCTTCTGCGGCGCCGCTCCGCGGGGAAAGCGCGGCTAGATTACCCGAAGCGGACGACCCGTGGGACGGCGATTGCGGCGCGGCGGCCGCTCCCGCTCACGGCGGCGCGACGGCCGCTCACGCTCCGGTCCCGCGCGGCCGTGCTATGCTCGCCGCCTCGGCAACCGCTGCCTCCCGCTCGGCACCGAGAAGGCTCGCGACGAGACGGGCCGCGGGCCGCCGCATCGATTCCTCCAATCGATTCCTCAAGGTGTGACCGTGTCCGTACAGCTCAGTCAGTTCGCGCGCTCGCTCACCGTGGAGACGGCCTTCACGGTGCTCGCCATGGCCAAGTCGCTGAAGGCCGCCGGCAAGGACGTGATCGAGCTCGAGATCGGCGACAGCCCGTTCGACAGCACCGCGTCCGCGCGCGAAGGCGGCATCGCCGCGATTCGCGCGAACCAGTCGCACTACTGCCCGTCGCCCGGAATTCCGGAGTTCAGGCGCGCGGCGGCGGCATTCGTGCGCGCCGAGTTCGACATCCCGGCAGAGCCGGAGAACATCGTCGTCGGCCCCGGCGCGAAGGTCTTCGAGCAGTACTTCTGCGAAGCGTTCCTCGATCCCGGCGACGGCGTGCTGGTCTTCAGCCCGTACTTCCCGACCTACATCCCGAACATCGAGCGGCGCGGCGCCCGGCCGGTGCTCGCGGCGCTGACGCAGGCGAACGAGTTCCGCCCTGGGCTAGAGGACATCGAGCGCTTCCTGCGCGAGGATCCGTCGCCGCGGGCGATCTTTCTGAACTCGCCACACAACCCGACCGGCGGTGTCGCGACGCGCGAGGATCTCGCGGCGATCGCAGAGCTCGTCCGCGGCCGGAACGTCGCGGTGTTCAGCGACGAGCCGTACTGCCACATGGTCTGGAAGGGATCGCATCACTCGCTGCTCGCCGAGCCGGGCATGCTCGAGCAAAGCGTCGCGGCCTACACGTTCAGCAAGTCCTACAGCATGAGCGGCTGGCGGCTCGGCTTCGCGGTGGCTTCGGCCGAGGTCGCGGACGCGATCGGCAAGATGATCAACACGACCCTCTCGTGCACGCCGCCGCTCGTGCAGCTCGCCGGCGTCGCCGCGCTCGAGCGCGACGCCGCGGAGCGCGACGAGGTGATGCGCAAATTCCGCGACAAGGTCGTGCTGCTGACCGAAGGGCTGAACCGGATCGAAGGCTTCAAGACGCTCGAGCCGACCGCGACCTTCTACGTGTTTCCGAACGTGAAGGAAGTCTGCAACCGGCTCGGCGTCACGAGCCACGGTCTCGCGCTGTACTTGCTGCAGGGCGCCGACGATGCGCTCGGTATCGCGTGCCTCGGCGGGGAGTGCTTCGGCGAGGCCGGTGCCGGCTTCCTGCGCTTCTCGTGCGCCGAGCCGAACGAGCGGCTGGCGCAGGCGCTCGAGTTCATCCCGACCGCGCTCGCGCGGACGGACCGGCTCGCCGCCTGGCTCGAGCAGAACCCGAAGCACAGGCTGGCCGCGCCCTATCCGCTCGACTGAGCCGGCCGGCCGTCTCGGCGCCGGCGGTTTATGTCAAACCTGTGACGGCGGTCACGGGCCCGCGGCAGTCGCCCGCCGATACTTGCGTAAGCTCTGTATCTGTATTTGTTATCGGAGCTACGGCTCCTCGCACGGTTTCCTTCTGGATTGACCCGGCGCAAGCCGGGTCTTCTTTTTCGGACCGCGGCGCTAGAAGCGCTCGACCCACGGCCGCAGATCGAGCTCCTGCGTCCACGCGCTGCGATGCTGGTTGTGCAGGGCGACGTACTGCGCCGCGATCGCCGCGGGCTCGAGCAGCGAGTCCGGTCCGCGCTCGTCCGCCAAGTGCGTGTACCGGGCCGAGTGGATCTGGCCGTCGATGATCACGTGCGCGACGTGCAGCCCGCGCGGTCCGAGCTCCCGCGCCATGCTCTGCGCGACCGCACGCAGCCCGAACTTCGGCGAGGCGAGGTTCACGAAGCCGGCGCCCCCGCGGAGCGAAGCGGTCGCGCCGGTGAAGAGGATGGTTCCCCGACCGCGCGGCAGCATCGCGCGCGCGGCCGTCCGACCGACGAGGAAGCCTGCGAAGCAGCCGATGCGCCAGCAGAGCTCGAAGTCCTCCGGTGTCGTGTCGACGACCTCGCCCCGCCGGTACACGCCGGCGTTGAAGACGGCGACCGCGACCGGCCCGTGCTCGCGCTCGGCCGTTGCGAACAGCCGCTCGACCTGCTGCGGCTCGGTCGCATCGCAAAGCGCCGGAACGATCGCGCCGACCGAGCCCGCGGCCGGCCGCTCGACGCCGGTCAGCGAGGCATGCGTGCGCGCGGCGGCGACGACGGTCAGCCCTTCGGCGGCGAAGGCCTCGGCGAGCGCCGCGCCGAGGCCCGGCCCGACGCCGACGATGACCGCCGATTCGCCGCTGCTCATACCGCCGCCCGTGCCGCCTCCGGCGCGACCTCCGCGACGGGACCGAGCGCCCGGCCGACGGCCGACAGGGTCGCCTGAAGGGTCGCCTGCGAGGTGTCCTCGTCGATGCAGCATGCGGCGGCGCGGGCGCCGCCGACCTCGACGGCAACCGCGGCGAGCGCTTTCGCGGCCGTGCCCGGCGAGAGCGCGTGCTCGTCGAAGCCGACGACCGCGATGTCGACGCCGAACCGCCGGCCGATCGCATCGATCAGCGCCTCGACGAGACCCTGACCGCTGCCAGTGACCTCGAGCTCGCCGCCGTCGCGCTCGAGGCGGAAGCGCCCGGTCGTCACGTGCGTCTCGGAGCGCAGGTCGTAGCCGACGAGCCGCCAGCCGGCCGGCACCGCGAGAAACTCGCTCTCGAAGAGCTTGCGGACTTGCAGCGAGGTCACCTCCTCACCGGTACGATCCGCCTGCTCCTGGACGACGCGGCTGAGCGCCGGATGCATCCACTTCGGCAGCGAGATGCCGTGGTCGCGCTCGAGCACGAGCGCGACGCCGCCCTTGCCGGATTGGCTTTTGATCCGGACGACCTCCTCGTAGCGGCGGCCGAGGTCGCGCGGGTCGATCGGCAAGTAGGCGACGGTCCAGTGCTCGAGGCGGTGCTCGCGGTGATACGCCATCGACTTCCTGATCGCGTCCTGGTGGCTCCCCGAGAACGCAGCGTAGACGAGCTCGCCGGCCCATGGGTGACGCGGGTGCACCGGCATGTCGGTGCAGCGCTTGTAGACGTCGATGATCCTCGCCATGTCGGACAGGTCGAGCTTCGGATCGACGCCCTGCGAGTACAGGTTCATCGCCATCGTCAGGATGTCGACGTTGCCCGTTCGCTCGCCGTTGCCGAACAGCGTGCCCTCGATCCTGTCGGCGCCCGCGAGCAACCCGAGCTCGGCCGCGGCGACACCGCAGCCTCGGTCGTTGTGCGTGTGCAGGCTCACGCGGATCGCGTCGCGGTGCGCGACGTGCCGGCAGAAGTACTCGACCTGATCGGCGAACACGTTCGGCGTCGTCATCTCGACCGTCGCCGGCAGATTGACGATGACGCGCTGGCCGCGGTCCGGCCGCCACACGTCGAGGACCGCGTTGCAGACGTCGACCGCGTAGTCGGGCTCCGTGCCGGAGAAGCTTTCCGGCGAGTACTGGAACGTCCACTCGGTGTCCGGGTGCGCGGCCGCGCCTTCGACGAGCCAGCGCGCGCCGTTCACGGCGATCTTGATCACGTCGTCGCGGCTCGCTCGGAACACCTGCTCGCGCTGCACCGGCGAGGTCGAGTTGTAGACGTGCACGATCGCTCGGCGCACGCCGCGGAGCGCCGCGAACGTCCGCGCGATCAGCTCCTCGCGCGCTTGCACGAGCACCTGCACCGTGACGTCGTCCGGAATCAGATTCTCGTCGATCAAGCGCCGCGTGAAATCGAGCTCCGTCTGCGACGCGGACGGGAAGCCGATCTCGATCTCCTTGAAGCCGAGCTCGACCAGCAGCCCGAAGAGCTCGAGCTTGCGCCGCACCGACATCGGCTGCGGCAACGCCTGATTGCCGTCGCGAAGATCGACGCTGCACCAGTCCGGTGCGCGGGTGAGCCACCGGTCCGGCCACGTGCGGTCACGCAATTCGATCGGCCGGTAAGGCCGGTAGCGGCGATGGTCGAA
This sequence comes from uncultured Gammaproteobacteria bacterium, assembly GCA_964457725.1. Taxonomy (GTDB): domain Bacteria; phylum Pseudomonadota; class Gammaproteobacteria; order Steroidobacterales; family Rariloculaceae; genus FEN-1219. The sequence goes on along the minus strand of CAYWGQ010000047.1, from coordinate 5,220 downwards.
CTGTCCCATGACTAGCCTTCCTGTCGGCAAGCGAGGGGTGTCATTCTACGGAGCCGTTTGGAGCAATGTCGGTCTATTTTTGCGCAGATATGGCCTGTCATAGCAATTACATGCTTCAATAGCCGCCCTTGGAGCAACTTTATCGCATTATGACGCCGGAACTGGACAAATACGACCTCAAGATCCTCGCCGAGCTGCAGCGGGACGGCGGCGCGAGCAACCAGCAGATCGCCGAGCGCGTCGGCTTGTCCGCCTCGCCCTGCTCGCGGCGCATCCGCCAGCTCGAGGAGGCGGGCGTGATTCGGGAGCGGGTCGTGCGGCTCGACGCCGCGAAGCTCGGCCTCGGCCTGACCGTGCTGATCCACATCCGGATGGATCGGCACACGCCCGAGCGCTTCGAGCAGTTCGAGTCGGTCGTGCGCGCGTACCCGGAGGTGCAGGAGTGCTTCTTGATCACCGGTCAGGAAGCGGACTACCAGCTGAAGGTCACGGTGCCGAGCATGGACGAGTACCAGCGTTTTCTGCTGAACAAGATCACTCGGATCGAAGGCGTGATCGGCGTGCACTCGTCGTTCGTGCTGCGTAAGGCGATCGAGACGACCGCGCTCCCGCTCGGTTACCTCAAGCCGCGCGCTCGAGGCGCGTAGGCCGGATCCGGAAACGACGGGTTCAACGGTTTAGCGACACCGGCTGCTTCCCGGCTCGGTCGGTTTAGAATCGGCCCGTCGGACGCTCGACCGCGAGGTACCCGCGATGGACAAACGGCGCCCGCGCGCCGCTCGACTCGTCACGCTCGTGCTGCTCGGCGCTCTCGGGAGCGCGGTCGCGGACGAGGAACGCTACGCCGAGGAGCGCGCGGAGTTTCGTGCGGCGCTCGCGGCCGTCGGTCGAGCGGACGAGGCGCGCGACAGCCGTGCGCTCCGCCGCTACCCGCTCTATCCCTATCTCGAAGCCGCGCGCCTCGAGCGCGCGCTGCGCGCTACGACGGTAGCCGACGACGTCGACGAGCGTGCCGCGGACTTTCTCGAGCGGCACGGCGGCGAGCCCGTAGGCGCGAAGCTGCGGCGCACTTGGCTCGCGAGTCTCGGGCGACGCGAGGAGTGGCGCACGTACCTCGAGCATTACCGTGACGACGCCGACGCGGCGCTCCGTTGTCACGCGCTGAACGCGCGGATCGCGACGATCGCGACCGCGGAACCGTCGGCCGTCGCCGACCTCGAGGCGGACATCGTGCGCCGCTGGCTCACGCCGCGGCAGCTGCCGAGCGAGTGCGAGCGCGCGTTCACGTGGTTGCGGGACCGCGGCGGCCTGGGACCCGATCTGATCGAGGAGCGCGTCCGCCTGCTGCTCGAGGCGGGCCAGCCGAGCTTCGCGCGCGTGATCGCGCGGCGGCTGCCGGCCGAGCGGAGCGCGATGCTGTCGCGTTGGGCGGATCTGCTCGAGCGGCCGGCCGGCACGCTCGACGCGCTGCTCGCGACGCCGACCGCCGAGCTCGAGACGGACGCGCTGCTCGACGGCTTCCGGCGCCTCGCACGGGCGACGCCCGAAGCCGCTCTCGAGCGGTTCGGGCCGCTCCGCGCCTCCGGGCGCCTCGACGCGGCCGGCGCGAGTCGCGCGGCGCTCGCGCTCGCGCTCGGGCTCGCATGGGATCGCCGGCCGGAGTCGCTCGAGCTGTTCGCCGAGGTGCGCGACGAGGAGCTCGACGATTACGCGCTCGTCTGGCGAGCGCGGGCGGCGCTCTGGAACGGCGATTGGCGGCTCGTCGAGGACTCGATCGCGCAGATGTCGCCGGCCGTCCGCGCCGAGACGCGCTGGCGGTATTGGGCCGGCCGCGCAGCCGAAGCCCGCGGCGATCGCGAGACCGCGGCGGCGCTCTTCCGGGAGATCCTGCCGCGCGACAACTTCTACTCGGCGCAGGCGGCCGCGCGCCTCGGGGTGCGCGTCGCGCCGCACGCCGAGACGCTGCCGCGCGAAGCGGCGCGGATCGAGGAGCTGGTCGAGGATCCGTATTTCGTCCGCGCGCGCGAGCTTCTCCTCGTCGACATGCGCACCGAAGCCGTGACCGAGTGGGTGACGCGGATCGCGACGCTCGACGCTGCTGCGCGCAGCCAGGCGATCCACATCGCGGCCGACTGGGGCTGGCACGACGTCGCGATCGCGACCGCGACGCGGCAGAACGTCTTCTACGACTACGCGCTCCTGTATCCGACGCCGTACGACGCCGAGGTGCGCGCGGCGGCGGCCGCGGCCGAGATCGAGCCGGCGCTCCTCTACGGCTTGATCCGTCAGGAGAGCCTGTTCCGGCCGGATGCGCGCTCGTCGGCGGGCGCGGTCGGCCTCGCGCAGCTTCTGCCGGACACCGCGCGGATCGTCGCGCGGCTCGTCGCGGAGGCGCCGCCCGACGCGGACGAGCTCTTCGACCCCGCGCGCAACGTGCGGCTCGGCGCGGCATACCTCCGCGACCTGGTCGAACGCTTCGACGGGCAGGTGCCGGTCGCGCTCGCGGCCTACAACGCGGGCCCGCTGGCGGCCGCGCGCTGGTTGCCGGCCGCCACGCCGCTGCCGATGGACGTCTGGGTCGAGAACATTCCGTTCAACGAGACGCGCGAGTACGTGCAGCGGGTGCTCTGGCACAGCCTCGTATTCGCGTGGCTCGCGACCGGCGAGCCGCAAGACGCGTCCGTGTGGCCGGAGCAGATCCGCCCGGCCGAGCAGCGGGCCGCCCGCGCCGGCGGCATGCGCTGAGCAAGAGTCCTTCCCAAAAAAAGAGGGCCGCGTGCGCGGCCCTCCGTGAGATTCGGGGTCCTGCCCCTCAGGATGCGCGAATCCTCGCGTCCACGAGACCGCGCACGTTGCAGTCAACCCCAAGACTCTCACTAGACATGGGATCACCTCCTTTGGGTTGTGGACCTGGCGAGAGAGTCGCTCATTCCGCGCGGAAAGCCAAGCACCGCGTGCGCGCCCGCGGACACGATCGCGGCACGGTGCGCGTGCCGTCAGCTCTCCGGCGGATGTCCAGGCGGCCAGTCGAGGTCGAACGGAAACGGCCGGCGCTCGATGTTGTAGGTCAAGTACTGAATGACCTGATAGGTCCAGGTTGCGAGCGACTGACCGAGCGCGAGGAGCCGCTCGTTGCTCCGCCCCGTGAACAGCACGAACAGGAATTGCAGGACGATCACGACCGTGACGACGACGCGCGAGACACCGTAGAGCACGAGCATCACGATCATGAACACGAGCCGGAGCCACGTCTCCTTCGCCTTGACGTGGTCCTCGATCCGGCCGCCCTGCGAGCCGGGCTCGCTCGGCTCCTCGACGTAATCCGGCGGCGGGCGATCCTCGTTCATCTCCTCCTCCGTTCCGGCATCGCGGCCGGCAGCCGCGTTAGAATTCGCGCCGTTGACACTACCTCACGCCCGGACGGCAACTCAAGGAGCGTCCGATGGCCGACCCTGTGCGAGTGCTCGCGCGCGTGCTGCTCGCGAGCGTGCTGGTCGTCGTGGGAGGACAGCGCCTGCTGTCCGGCCTGGACGCGCTCGCCGGCACCGCGCCGCCGCGGGCGATGATCGGGCTCGCGGTCGCGGCCGTGCACGTCCTGCTCGGGCTCACGATCGTCGCGGGCTGGCGGCTGAAGTGGACCGCGAGCGCGGCCGCGGCGGCCCTGCTCGCGGAAGGCTATCTCGCCCATCCGTTCTGGCTGCTGAGCGGTCCGGCGTTCGCGACCCATCTCGCGGACTTCATGAAGAACGTCGCGATCGCTGGGGGGCTGCTGTTGCTCGCCGCGACCGCACCGCGCGCGGAGCGGCGCTGGTTCCGCTAGGCGCCCCCGGCTCGAGAGCTCGGCGGCCGGAAATGCTACTCTAGAGGCCTCTTCCGCCCGCCCCGCGCGAGCCGCGCCGCACCGAATGTCAGCCTCGCCGCCGAAAACACCGTTGTCGGCCCCCGACCTATTCGGGTACCGCAAGCATTGGGCGCACCGGCTGACGCCGGCGCCGTTCCTGCCGACGACGGCCGAGGAGATGGCCGCGCTCGGCTGGGACGAGTGCGACGTGATCATCGTGACCGGCGACGCGTACGTCGATCACCCGAGCTTCGGCATGGCGATCATCGGCCGAACGCTCGAGGCGCACGGCTTTCGCGTCGGCGTGATCGCCCAGCCCGACTGGCGCTCGACGAAAGACTTCATGCGGCTCGGCGCGCCGGCGCTCTTCTTCGGCGTCACCGCCGGCAACATGGACTCGATGGTGAACCGCTACACGGCGGACCGCCGAATCCGGAGCGACGACGCCTACACGCCCGGCGGCCGCGCCGGCGCGCGCCCGGACAGGAGCGTGATCGTCTACGCCCAGCGCCTGCGCGAGGCGTTCGCCGGGGTGCCGCTCGTGATCGGCGGCATCGAGGCGAGCCTGCGGCGCATCGCGCACTTCGACTATTGGCAGGAGAAAGTGCGCCGCTCGGTGCTGCTCGATGCCCGCGCGGACCTCCTCGTGTACGGCAACGGCGAGCGGGCCGTCGTCGACATCGCGCACAGGCTGGCGGCGGGCGAGCGCATCGAGGACATTCGCGACGTCCGCGGCACTGCGTTCCTCGGCAACCGCGCGGACGCGTCGTGGACGGAGATCGACTCGACGCATCTCGACATGCCGGGCGCCGTCGATCCGCATCCCGATCCTTACGCGATGGAGCCGGAACGGCGCGCGCCGCGCGAGCCGGGCGTCGCCGTCGTGCGTTTCGCGCGGCGCGTGCCGGGCAGCGCGCGCGAGCGAAGCTACGTGCGGCTGCCGAGCCACGAGCAGGTCGCCGCCGATCCGGTGCTCTACGCGCACGCGTCGCGGATCCTGCACCTCGAGTCGAACCCGGGCAACGCGCGCGCGCTCGTGCAGCGGCACGGCGCGAGCGACGTGTGGCTGAACCCGCCGCCGGTCCCGCTGACGACCGCCGAGATGGACCGGATCTACGAGCTGCCGTACGCGCGCCGGCCGCACCCGTCCTATGGGGACGCGCGCATCCCGGCGTACGAGATGATTCGCTTCTCGGTCACGATCCAGCGCGGCTGCTTCGGCGGCTGCACCTTCTGCTCGATCACCGAGCACGAAGGCCGCGTCATCCAGAACCGGAGCGAGGACTCGGTACTCCGCGAGATCGAGACGATCCGCGACCAGGTCCCGGGCTTCACCGGCGTGATCTCCGATCTCGGCGGACCGACCGCGAACATGTACC